>DUGD01000066.1 GCA_013331575.1 Candidatus Woesearchaeota archaeon | reverse complement strand
TTGCGAGGAGATACCGCGGCCTTTAGGCCGCGGTGATTCATCTCTTCTTCTCGTCAATCCATTCCCCTCGTCAATTTTATATAACGAGGCGTTGTAATGTGACGGTGCAGAAGACGAAGAAGCTCAAGAGGATAGGCCTCCTCGGTATGGCGCAGACGCCCAAGCACAGCGTCTTCCGGCTCGAGAAGAAACGGCACACCGTCGACGCCATCCGCGCGTTCCTCCAGACGATCGGCTTCGCATCATGGGACTCCGCTCGCCTCTACTCACCGCTCGGCGGCGGAGACATGGGGCGGCCGGAACGCAAATACACTAGCACCGCGTACGACGACAAGTATTTCTCTATCCCCAAGGGGCAATACACGGTCGACGTGTTCTTCGGCAAAAGAACGGTCGTGCTGTCCATCTATACCGTCGATGACGACCGCGAGGCGCTCAAGACGAAGCTCTTGGAGTTCTGCGACCTCAAAGAAGCAGAGAAGCAGTGATGTATTCTGGATGCGCTCATTCCGTGCGCAGTCAACGCAGTCTGTGGTGGTGCCGTTGCCTTGGTGCGATGCATAGGAGGCGAGTATTCCGGAGAAACGACGGAATCCGGCGAGCCTCCGCCTCATTGTCGCGGCAGCGTGCATCCACCGCAACGGCCGATATCAGGCATCATGCTCGTGCAAGAAGTGCCGTACGCGCGCGACATAACGCTTCGGGTAATCGATATGCGCATAATGTCCTGCGCCCCTGAACGTCGCGGTCTCTGCGCACGGCATGCTCGTCGCTATCTCTTCGGCGGTCGTAGGCAATATGCCGTCGAACGTCCCTGTGGTGATGAGCGTCGGAGTCCGGATATACGCGAGGTGGTGGCGAGCGTCATACCCGCGCAGAATTCCGGTGCAGGCAAACATAGATGTTCCCCATAACGACCGTCGGATATCGTGATTCATCTCGCCGATGGCCGATTCATACTCATCGTTATGGCGGTGTGGATTGTACTGCTTGAGGAATCGCCGCCGCGCCCTCTCGAATACCCTGCGGGGTTTTCCAACGATGAGTGCGTCAGCGAGCTCCTTTGGGAGTGTCTTCGCATTGCGGGTCATATCTTCGGTCCACTGCACGTTATTCACCATTGGGCTTGCGAGGATCGCTGCGCGTACGCCGACTGCAGTGGACGGTCTCTTGAGATGTTCTGTCGCTATCAGACCGCCCCATGAGTGGCCGAAGAGGACGATGCGGTCGAGATCGAGCGCGTCGCGTACAATGCCAATCTCGTCGCTGAAATGGCTGACGGTGTGGTATCGCTTCGCAAGACCGTGGGTGGACCGCCCACAGCCGCTCTGGTCGTAGAAAATCACTTCTCGTTCGTCGCCAAGCGCCGCAAGCCCTCGGAGGTAATCGCTCGGGAGTCCCGGACCGCCATGCAGACAGAGCATTGGCGTTCTCCCTTTTGTGCCGGTGCGATCGTACCAGACATCGGCGTAGGAGGTCTTGATGAATCCTTGTGTCATACGCCCCCACGGGGAATTGAACCCCGATCACGGGGTTCGGAACCCCGTAGTCTATCCGTTAGCCTATGAGGGCATTGCTGTCGAAAATCCACGCCAATTTATAAACTCCTGCGGTGATTTCGTTAGATATATCTATCCACTAGGAATCCCTGCCGTATGCGCGTTGCGGCATCGCTTTTGGCACTGCTCCTTTCAGGATCCGCCGATGAACGGACCGGCGTGAAAGACCTGCATAACAACGTCCGCCGCTGCATGGATGAAGAGGTAAGCGCATACACCAGTCACGGTTGGGTGGCATTGACAAAGAAGGCCATGTGGAACGCTACCGACGTCGACCGCGGTCTTCTATACCGGTTGCATGAAGAGGAACCATCGCTCTCGATCTATCACACTCACCCTGCAGAGTGTCGTCTCACGCACATCGTGCAGCATCGATCGTTCGTGCTTCCGTCGGAACACGACATCAACAATGCTATCGTCGGGGAGACGCTCTTTCGAATGCACCATCCGACTGGCGCATACGCACATAGGATTGTGTCTCTTTTTGGTGTCACAACGATATCGCTCACTAGCGAGGGACACTCATACTTTGCGGATCACTGGAGGGAATCGGAAACGTACGCACGGACGTGGTGGTCGCATGTGGAACCGTATACCACAAAAATATTGCCGATCCCGTCACTTATCGCTATCGCGAATGATGCGTATATCTGCGTAGAATTCACGCCTTACAACTAAGCCTTCTTGCGCATGGCGAGATTCTTCGGACAGACCTCAAAACGGCATGGTCCGCCGTAGAGCGCGCATTTGTAGGTGATATCCCGCTCGTGGGGTTCTGCGCGCTTCGCGTCGCACGACTCCCAGATCATCCTGCGCCAGACGTCGAGGCTCACATAGCGTAGTCCCGAAAGGTCGGCGGCGACCGTGCTCGTACGCTCGGCAATCTTATGGGTCTCCTCTTCAAGGAGGTGCTGTCCGTGCTCGAGATCCTTCTCGATAAGCACTTCGCTCTCATCGAGCGCCACATCCTCTTCATCGAGCTTGAGATCCCTGCGGTCTAGTTCTAAATCCTCCTTGAGGAGTGCCTTGATCTCGCGTAATTCTCGCAGGAGCATATGCAGATCGACTTGTTCGTCAGGCATGGTACTTTGTTCGTATGATGGTTTATTAACATTGTCTATTACACGACAAGAGTAACATCGACCGATGCCTGTCCGTATGCGACGGAAAGTAGTTGAACTAGCATGTTTATGGGTTCCTTATGCGCACACGCGACCACTTCAGCGCAATATCGCACCTTGTCGGAGCGATGCTTTCTGTTGCTGGGTTAGTGCTGCTCATGGTTCTCGCGGCGCGTGATGGTACGGTGTGGCACATAATCGGGTTCAGCATTTTCGGCGCGAGCTTGATATCGCTGTACTCTGTGAGCGCGATGTATCATCTCTTCCATATCGATTCGCGCACGCGGCGGATCTTCAAGCGCCTTGATCACTCGTTCATCTTCGTGCTCATCGCAGGCACGTTCACACCGATTTGCCTAACGGTATTGCGCGGACCGTGGGGATGGGCGTTGTTGAGCGTCATCTGGGCGTGCGCTGCAATCGGCATCGTGGTGAAGAATGTATGGCGTGTGCCCTCGTGGGCGTCCACGTTGTTCTACGTGATTATGGGGTGGATAGCGGTCATCCCTATCGTGCCGCTCTACAAAGCGCTCCCCCTCGCAGCGTTGATGTGGCTTTTCTTCGGCGGCGTGCTCTACACCGTGGGGGCGCTCTTCTACGCACGCAGCGAACGTCGGCCGACGCATGGATGGTTCAACCAGCACGACCTCTTCCATCTCTTCGTCATCGGCGGAAGCCTGTGCCATTTCGCAGTCATGTACTATCTAGTGTGAAACACGCTTGCGAGCATGTTATTGTTGCAAACGTGTATCCTACGCGTTTGGTTCGGTGTAGTGGGTGCTTGCAGAAATCGAGGAGGTGTTTGTAGATGCGAACTCATTCGGTACGAGCGCGAAATACGTGCCGTTATGGTATGTCGCGAGTTATGGCACGCGTTTCTTCGAAAGCGCGTATTTGATCAGATAGAACGCGTTGACATCACGATTTTTTATGCTATTGAGCAGTACTATGGCGTAGTTCAATGCACCCTTCAACGGCATCTTGACGAGGATACGCGACAATATTATGTACGCACGGTCATTTTGTACTAGCGAGCGCAACTGGAACAATAATTGGTATTTCTGGTACATCGCTATTTTTTTGTTCTTGACTGATCCCGTACCGTGCGCGAATCCGCTGTATTGTCCTTTGTCGATACGTTTTTTTGTGTTTATCGATATCAACTTATCTTTCATTGCGTAATCAATTATTTTTGTTCCGGGATAGTAGGTCAGCCAAAAGGTGAGTATCCGGTCGGGTTTTGCTTTGAAATACAGATCGTAGCCTTGCTTGAGATCTTCCTCAGTCTCTGTCGGCGCTCCGAAAATATTATCCACAGATATTTTTATTCCCGCGCGTTTGATAGCCTCTATCGACTCCAGTATTCTTTCATTTGAACCTGCGCGGTGGAAAATCTGTTTTCTCAAGCGTTCTGATCCTGATTGAACGCCCATGGTGATCATCCAGCATCCGCCCTCTTTCAGCAATCGTATCGCTTCGTCTGAGATGGTCAGAGGGTGGACATTGCAGTGGAATGGGAGCTTGACCTTTTTCTTGTATAGCTTGATGAATGCTTTCAACCACGGGACTGATGCGGTGAATATATCATCGCCAAATGTGACTGTCCTGACGTCGTAGTGTTTCTTGGCGTACACCAGTTCCTGTATGACGTGTTTCGGAGATCTTCTTCTCACATGGTTTGTTTCGTTGCAGTAGCGCTGGTGGTACATGTTGTTGCTGCAATACGTACATGAGAACGGGCAACCTTGTGATGTGAGCACCAGATATTTCTGGGAAAGCATCGGTACTTTATCGTAGAACAACCTCTTGTCAGGGAGTGGTAGTGAATCCAAGTCTCTTATGTACGGTCTCGGAGGATTGCACTGCGTGCGGCCGTCTTTTCTGAAACAGAGGTTTTGGATATCGGATACGTCCGTGGCGCCACTCGCCAGGCGGTTCACAAGGTTGAGCATTGCGTATTCGCCCTCACCCATAATTGCATAATCTACAAAGGGGTGAGCGAGCGCTTCTCCGCCGGTCGCGGTGATGTGTACTCCTCCGAATACTATCGTGGCATTGCAGCGTTTCTTGATCCTTCTCGCTATCTCTAAGCACCACTGGTAGTTTCCGGTGTAACACGAGAATCCGATGATTTGCGCATTCATCGCCACCGCATTATCAACTATTTTTTTGTCGAATGAAAGCATATTCGCTAGGTATTTGTTGTTGATCAGTTGGTCTCCTGAGAAGACTGCTGGATCGAATAACAGAGCGGTCTCGTGGCCTGCGGCTTTGAGTACGCTCGATATGGATTCAATGCCAAGATTTTCCGCGCCGTTATAGATGAACAATATCTTCATGTGGCGTGCATCCGTTTCCGTTTCCCCGGGATAGGCTCGAACTTATAAATTCTATGATTGGGCATACGGCGTTATTAGAATTGTTTATGCGCGTGTTTTGGTGGTGGTAATAACTCCTGCACGCTCTCTTCGGAGCACAAACTATGCGGCGTCCGTTTCTGTACGGCGCAATCTGCGTGTTTATTGCGTGCATATATCTCGGCGCGATATGAAGGAAAATTATATAAACGATTCACCGTCTTTCTGAGGGTGGCGAAATATCTTATACTCTATAATCGGGAGGCGTGTGTAGGTGCTTTCGCATGTACTGCTATCGCTCCTAAGGATTGGGCGTATGGTAAGGACGAAAAGGCCGATCTCAAACGCGCAACGCTCAATAAGAGTACCGGGCTCTGGGAGCGCGTCATCGATGAAGAGGATCTTGCCGGCAATCAAGCCTCTGCCGAAGCATGCCCTGTCCGTGCCATTACAATAAAAAAGATCGCTGATACTTCCTCTAAAAAACGATCTTGATAGCGTACCGTGCGCGGGCGTTTTTCTTGCGTTACTGCTGTGCAGACCTGTTCATCTATTTGCTGTGCGATGGCGAACGCATGATCTGCTGCGTCACCGGAACGTACACCTCGTCGTATCTACTCGTCCGCTTTGATGTAATACCCAAAGAGCGTGTCTTTAATGAGAATGCCCTTGGCAGTCATCTCTTTTCCTTCCGCAGGCAGGCTATCTGCGCGGACGGCGATGATGTCATCAGTCTCCTTATCCTGCAGCGTGTAGCCGGAGAGGTCACCTATCTTCACGGTGTTCTTGACCACGCCCGAGACGGTGACGCTCTTTCCTTCGTACTCCGCTTTGTTCTGCGAGAGATCGCTCACGCTCATGGGCGCGCACGCTGTTGCTAGAATCGCTAAGACGAGGATAATCGCTATTGTTAAGTATCTCATGGTATCACCCTCTGCGGTGCGTAGTACTGTGCGTAGTAGTTAAACCTGTGGGGCTGAATTGAGAATCGCATCAACCCGTATGCGGCGCTTATCTTCCGGTGCCGAAACGAGGATATTGACTAGCAACTTTAACGCCCCCACGAGGCGATACAGAAAACATACGGTTGTGGGGAACAATTATTTAAATCTAAACCTTGTTCTCGACTTCGAATGGTGTTCTTTGATAAATATAAAACATGGTCATTACCCACAAAAATTGCAGTTTGGGGTGTTTTGATCGGTACTATTCTTACTATTGTCGGTCTTTGTTTTTCTATATATCCTTTTATTTCAGAAAAAACCGGTGTTGAAGTTACACCACAGGAAATTTCTATAGGATGTTCTGGCGTCGGTGTGACTAAGACTATAACTGTGACCAATTACGACGACCAACCTGTTGAAAATTATGCACTTACTATTAGTCAACCATTGGGTGTCGGAGTACGTCACGATCTTCAAGAAATAGGTAGTAACTCATTAAGAGGGGCTATGCGGAGTATGCAACTCTCAGATAACACTTTTATGCACTCTGTATATCCATTGGCGAGCATTAAGCCGAATAGTGTTGTAGAATTCGACTTAACTATTTATCCTGATAAATGCCTCGCCCCATACAGTATCTATATCAACAAGGAGGAGCCTGTTACTTTGGGCGGCAGAATTAATTGTGAATTACCCGGATAGATTTTTTTACTTGAGATATCTGCGTTGTTAGTTCTTCTCAAAGTAGTCTTTTATGACTTTTGTGAAGATTTCCGTCTTCGTGACGTCTTTCTCTGCGCATTTTACGTTGAATTTCGTCCAGAGGTCTGAGTTGATAAAGAATGATACTTGGTGTTTCCCCATTTACGCAAATCAGAAAACATAAATAACTTTCCCCTACAACGCATAATTTCTCAAACGCCCCCACGAGGAATTGAACCCCGATCTCCAGGANNACCGCAACCTAGTAGTCTATCCGTTAGCCTATGGGGGCAACGTTGCTTGCAAGAACCGCCCTTCCTTTAAATAGCTTGCGTCATGTAGGCGGCGTTGAAAATCTCGCTACCGCTCGCGCCAGCGATGCACTGCTGTGCATCCGGTAATCGGCTTTCGGTGCATACAGTCTCCCGCTCTGTTCTGCTGGAGGCCGATTACCTCCGAGGATTCGTAGGGAAGCGAATCCTGGAGCAAGGAATCCTAGATTCCTTTGCTCCAAGCTGGCGGATATTTTCAACCCCGCGCGTCGGCGTGGAACTCGTCAATTGAACGCGTATATCGCTATCGCAGCGGTGATTATCGCGAGCGCTGGTTGGGCGATGCTCGCGAAGAAAAGAGACTTCGATTTTTTCGCTCGCGTGCCTATCAGGTAATTGAGCACCAGGCAGAGTATCACCGGTGTTATCGCGGCGTTGTAGAGCGCTACTCCGCAAGCGATGCCTGAGAGCGGCGCTCGTAGTGCGTCGATATGGGTGATGGCTCGTAGCGCTATGATCGCGGCCGAGATTCCTATCGCAAGCCACGCGTTGCCGGTGGTGTATATGGCCGTGCCGATTGTGATGATGAGGAGTGCATCTATCGCGTTGTCGACGTATCTGGTCGCGCGGGGGACTTCGTCGGGGACGCTGCGCGACACTTGCCATCCGATAAAGAATGCGCTGTAGAGCACGAATGTTGTCGCGATGATGAGGAGCATATGTCTTGCGCTCGTGCGGTGCGCTATAAAGGTTTCTGCGGCCAGTGACTGTCGATGGTTCTGCCTCTTATGGCGGCGCATCGCTAGTTGCAGTCCGGGTTCTCTTTCGGGCAACCACAGGGCACACCGCTCAAGTTGAGGTCGGGGCTACCGGGTCCGATGCCGGTGTAATTGCCGTCCGCTCCTTCAATATAGAGGACATTGCCCTCTTCATCCTGGAGGTAGATGCAGAAGTCGTTTTGCACTCCGAGGTCCTGTTTGAGTTTCGCGTAATCGGCGGTTGTGAGACTCTTGAGCTTCTCGATATCGAGTTGGTTGTCTGCGGCGACGAGGATGTCGAGGCTTGTCGATGTCTCTGGCGTGGTCAGTTTCGTCGCGATGATCTCGCTGTCGGTGCGTAGCGGTGTCGTGTCCTCACGGTTCTTGCTCGCGAGGATCGAGTAGATGACGCCGACTGCGAGAAGGAAGATGACAATCCCTATTATTAGGTCCAGTGACCAGTTCTGCCCACGCCCACCCATGGTGCCCACCGAGGAGATTTTGTTTATAAACTTTCGTATCGTTGCCGGCCTCGAGATGCGCGATTCCGCGCGTTACAGGCCGTTTTGACGCTATCGACGAAGAATTGCGAAAAGTATTTAAGTAGGTGTCGCACAAAGTTTATAAGATTACCGCCGTGAGGCGCATGAGCCGTGACGCAGCCACCTGCGCACGGACGCCAGACGACGAAAGGGGGGAGTTACATGTCATTCGTCAAGAAGTGCCCAGAATGTGGTGGGATGAACCTCTGGTTCAACACCGACAAGGGTGAAGTCATCTGCCGTGATTGCGGCCTGGTCGTCGAGGATAAGCTCGTCGATTTCGACCAGGAATGGCGCGAGTTCGATAGCGATGCCGCGGCAAGGAAGCGCCGTACCGGCGCGCCTATGTCGTACACGCAGTTCGACCAGGGTCTCGGCACGGATGTCGGCCGAAAAGGCGACCTCTATGCGCTCGGCGCGAAATCCAAGAACAAGTTCTTCCGCTTGCGTAAATGGCAGCAGCGCATCAGCACTGCCATCGAGCGCAACCTGAAACTCGCGCTCGCGGAACTCAAGCGTGTCAGTTCGTTCCTCAAGCTGCCGCGTTCGGTCGAAGAGGAGGCGAGCCGTATCTACACGCTCGCTGTCCAGAAGGGCCTCGTGCGCGGCCGTAGCATGGAATCGGTCGTTGCTGGCGCGCTCTACGCGGCGTGCCGCCGCCATGACGTGCCCCGTACGCTCGATGAGCTCTCCGAAGCATCCGGTATCGAGAAGAAGGAGATAGGACGCACGTACCGTTTCATCACGCGCGAGCTCGGTATCAAGATTTTGCCGAGTAACCCTGCGGATTATATCGCGCGCTTTGCAAGCGCCCTGAACCTCACTGCTGAGACGCAGTCGAAATCCGTCGAGATCATCGAGTCGGCGCAGGATATCGAGCTCACGTCGGGTCGTGGTCCGACTGGTATCGCTGCGGCCGCGCTCTATGTTGCCGCGCTCATCAACGGTGAGAAGCGGACGCAGCGCGAGGTCGCGGATGTGGCGGGCGTGACCGAAGTCACTATCCGTAACCGCTACAAGGAGCTGCTCTCCGAGCTCGAGCTCGAGAAGGAGATAAAGAAGATCAAGAAGAAGAAGGGCGAATAGTCCTCTTTTTGTCGTTCTGTTTTTTTCGTGTTACCTTCGTGCTATGCGGTGTGTTATTCTCTTCTGTTCTCATCGTATCCCGGGTTGTCGTTTCTCTATACGACCGTTCTTGTTGAGCGCAATATGTGCGATGTCGATGCATTGATGTGTTGGTGTTTCTTGCTGCGCGTACACTGTCTATTACACTGTATTCCTGCGTCGTTTTCCGATGCAGCGGCGGATATACTCGCGGACCGGTCTCGGGCGCCGTGTTGCCGTCGGGGCCCCCGGCCTGCGGGCCGTACCCGACACGGCGCCCGCGGGTTTGCGCCAAGGCAGCATCGTCGTGGCGTTCTGCCGTAGAGCTTCTTAGCGTGATATCTTTGTATAGAATACCTGCGCCCCGATGCTACGCGTGGTGCTCCTCGTTATTTCAAGAACTTCTTGGGGTCGTTGGTCAGGATGCCATCGACGCCTCTGCGCTTGAGCAATGCCGCAAGTACGCGGTTGTTCACCGTGAACGCGATGACCTTCATGCCTCTTTTGTGTGCCAGACGGACGAGTTTTGCGCTGCATAATGGGGCGTACACCTGGATGGATGTTACTGGAAATTCTGGTAGTGTCGCGAGGTAATGTTGTTTCGAGTGTCCTTCGCTGTGCCGTGCGTCGAAACTATGCTCTTTGTTGAATGTGAGGACCGCCTTGTGCCTGCCTATCGGCGTCTTCAACTCTCCTTGCAGGAATGTGAGCGTCGAGTGGATGGGTATGTATGATAGCCCTGTGCGTATAGATGGGTCGATGCTCCTGATGCGACGTAGCACTTCCGGTTCCCATGCGATCACCACCGCGTCGGCAGTGAGGTCGTACGATGCGAGCATGCGTGCTATCTGCCGTTCTTCTCCGACATCCTTGACGTCGATGAGTATCGTTTTGCGTTTCATCCTTTCGCTTCGCGCAGCGATGTACGCGAGCATCGTATCGAGCAATGTCACTTCGCGTCGTATCTGGCCGTACGTCTTCATGTGCACGCGTTCGACGTTGCGTCTCTCATCGGCGAAGAACGGGTTGTGCAGCACCACCCATTTCCTGTCTTTCGTGAGGCGGATATCTATCTCTATGCCTTCGATGCCTGATTCGAGCGCGTCGCGTAGCGCGTGCATGCTGTTCTCAGGGTGGCCGAACCCGAGGCATCTGTGGCTGTATAGGTTCATGTTCGCGCTCATATGCTCCTCGTGTGTGATCCCGGTCTTTCTCTGCCGCGTTGTCCTCCACGCTGTCGTTCTCTGCTCTCATTGTGCCCGTTATCGATTTTCGGCCCGGTATGATGTCGTGTCGTATGGTTCGGTGCGGCATTCGTTGCGGTGAATGTGTGGTGCCGTTGCGGAAACGCGACCACTTTGCCTCGCACGACTTCCACTCCTTCAGCCGCGAGCATCGATCGTTTGCGGGAGATGGCGGCACCGTTCGTCTCTCCCATGAATCCTCCTATGGTCCCGTCGCTGCGCACCACCCGGTGGCATGGCACCTCTGGTGCATACGGGTTACGGCGCATGGCTTGTCCTATCGCGCGTGGGCAGTTCATCCCGAGTGCGTGCGCGAGATCGGCGTATGTCGTTACTTTGCCTCGCGGCACGTGGCGCAGCAAGTCGTATACTCGTTCTTGGAATGGCGTCGTCATATCGTATCATCTCGGCGTGGATTGGTATCGGTGTAGGATTGTTGTTCATGGTTCATAGTTCGTAGTAGCGCATCTTCATGCGCCTTCCGCAGAGCGTCGTCGTGCGTTCCCCGCAGAACGTGGCGCCGAATTTCTCGAGCGATTTCCATGATCGGATGTTCGCCGATTCTACTTTCGCCCAGAGCGTGTAGCCGATCCGCCGGCTTGCGTTGCGCACGGCGTTCAGCACTTCATATGTTGTGCCGCTGCCCCAGACGCGTGGGTGGAGCGCGTGGCCGAATTCCACCCTTCTCTTTGCGTGATCGAACCGTTTGAGGTGGAAATCTCCGATGACAGTTCCGCTCGAGCGTTCCACAACGGCGTACACGGTCCTGGTTCCTCGCTCACGCATCAGATCGTAGTGGAGCAGCTCATTCTTCGCGTAGAGCATGCTCGGCACGATAGGCCATGCCGGATTGCGGCGAGTGATCGCGTTGTTGAATCGCTTCCATGCGCCAGCGTCATCGATGGTGATGGGGCGCAGTATCACTCGTCGGGAACGCATCGCCGATGGGAATCCTGCTCGAGTATCGCCTGTGTTGTTCGTTTGCTTCGCGTACTGCCGTATGGGTGCTGCGAGGTTACGCATCGCGCACCGCCGCCAGGATGCGTTCGTACGATTGCGCGTCGTAATGCAGTTTGTACGCTTTGGCGTGCGCGAGCATCGCAGCGCGATCGATCGAGATGCCTTTCGGCTCGATGAGCGTACGCATACGCCCTCCGCTTATCCATTGGCATACCTGCGTCACGTTCTTCGGCCGTGCCGTCCTGCGCGCGCGGTCGAAGTCTATCATGACCACATTACGATGACTGTCGCTACGCGAGCCATCGCTACGCGGACCGCCGTGCGTGATGAGCACGTGCTTGTGGGGGTGGGTCATCTCGAGCTTGTCCACACCGAGCAGGTCCATCGCGCGGCACTGCCGCAGCACTTCGAGGAGCGCGAGCTTTATGCTCTTGGCCGTGGCGTGAGGAATCCATGATTCCATCTCTTCGCCGTCAACGAACTCCCGTATGAGTGCGCCGTCCTGGTGCGCGATGAACAGCGGTCCTACGCCGCGTGTGTTGACGAGTGCGAGCATCTGCGCCTCGTGCGCGACAGTGTCAACGACAGACTCCGGGTTGCGTTCCTTTACTAGCACCGTCCTCTTGCCGAGCTTCGCGGTGTATGCGATACCCCGTTTGCCGCGGGCGAGATACGTCTTGTCCGTGATGTCGAATCGCGGCCTCCTGCCGTCGGTGTTCTCCTCTTGTTTGTTGTCGCGTAGCGGTCCTTTCTCTCCTCTCTTCGATGGAGCTTGCCGTGTGAGCGGTTGCTTCTTGTTGAGCGCAATATTTTTCTTCTCGTCGTTTACCGTATCGGTGCGCTTGCGCGCCTGTGGACGCGTCATCGCGTATTCCTCCAGATGCGGTACACGTAGAGCCGTTCGAACATGCCGACAACCATCTCTCCGAGTATTTCGTGGGCAAATCCGAGCCTGCGCAGCGTTCCGTCTACGCGATCCTTGTTGGTGAGGTTCGAGAACAGCATGAGTATCTGTCCGTTAGGCACAAGATGTGTCATCGATTCCTCGAGGAACCTTTCGGTCCATTCGTACCCGGCGGGTCCGCCGTCGAGCGCGATGTCGCGCGCCCTATCGTCATCTGGAAGGTACGGTGGATTGCAGATGATGGTGTCGAACAGCTCTCCTTCGAGGTGCGCGAACATATCGCTCTCGATCATTGTCATCCGGCCTTTGGCGATGGTCCCGTCGAGCTCTCCCTGTCGTATCTTCGCGCGCACGTGAGCGACCGCGGCGGGATTGATGTCGACCGCGGTGATGGACTCTGCGGAGTTGTTCTCGGCTGCGGCGAATGCTTGCGTACCGCTACCAGTCCCTATGTCGACCGTCTTGCCGCGCGCGAGCTTGCGTACAAATGATGCCAAAAATGCAGAGTCCTCGCTCGGGGGGTAAACTGGAGGGTAGATATTGTCCATGGGCCTCCTGTGCCTTCTGCGACTGCGTGCATTACCGATGCAGGAACGCCTTATCTGCTTCGTCGATGTATTCCTTCACGCGTCCGATGATAGATGCCAAGTAGTACTTCTCGATATTCTCCTCGAAGATGGTGCGCAACGTGGCGCGTTCGCGTAACCGATAGTTGTTCTTCACCTTCTCGATGATGAAGATGTCGCGTAGCCGCAGGAGTTGCCGTCGGATGTTGGATGGCGCGATGCCGAGGAGCTCGAGCCCCGACGATTTTCTCTTCTCGATCACGCGGCTCTCGACTTCCGTCGATGTGAGCTCGTCATCGGCCTCCAGCATGACTTGGAGCACATCGACTATGACGTCGCGGGAATCGCCCGGCTGGAGTAGCCCGAGCGATAAACACAACTTGCGCACGAGCTCGCGTCGCGAGAGATCGCTCGGCTTCTCGTATTTTCGCAGCGTGACCTCCGCAAGCGGTGTATCGATACTTATCTTTGCCACAAATTCCCCCGATACTCGCCGAGTCACGCAGTCTATTTAAAGTTTTTGATAGGAAGTTTTCATCAATGTGCTTTTGTGGTGCGTTCCGCCCTGGCGGGGCGTTCACGCGTCCTCTTCGGGTTCCGTATGGGTGGCGGTGTCGCATCCGCGTGTCGTGTGACGTCCACGCTCTGATCCTGCGTAACGTTTCGATGTTATACTCCACCGTCATAATCTATATAAACCCCTGTTGAGCGCAATCGGCGCATGCTCATGCGAGAGGAGAATAACCGTGGGGGGATCGATGGTATCTGTGCTTCGTGCAAGACCCCTCAGAAGATACCGCTTCGCGACGCGTGGTATCTCGGGTCGCTCTATAAGATCGGTGCGTGCCCGTCCTGCAACTATGAGCACATAGTCTTCATGCGCAAAGCGTGACTATGAATAGAGTTATGGTTCTGGAGCTATCTGCGGTGCGCGCGCAGCATTATAGCCGTGATAAGTTCGCCTGTGGTATGAGCTACAATATCCGCTCCCGCGTCGAGCAGGCGCTTTCCATCCGGTTCGAAACCCCATGTCACTCCGATGACGCGCGGTTGTGCGCTGCCATTGCGATAGGTCGTTACGCCGATAGTATCGTCCTCGATCGCGGCTGCATTCTCTTGTGCAACGTCGAGCTTTCGGAGTATGAGTTCTGCCGAGTAGCCGTGCGGTTTGGCGAATTCGGTGTGCGGGAGTCCAGTCCTCTCTGCTTGTGCAAGAATATCGTCAGCAGTAACATACGCGTCGAAGAGATCTGTGAGGCCGTATCGCGCAAGCGGTGCGCTTATGCTCTTCATGTTCTTCGTGGTGTTTACACCGAGCTTGAATCCAAAATCTTTGAATTGCTTGATGCACTCAGGCATTCCGGGGATGAGCTCGATAGGATGCGTCTGGTTGAAGAGATCGTAATCGCGATGGATGGCATCGCGGTTGCCCGTGTAGTCGACACCGATCATCTCATACAGGCCAGGCATCTTCTTGCGTGTGAGCCAGTCGTTGTACATCTCGAGAAACCCGGCGCCGAACGCGGGGAATGGATCGAGGCCGCCGTATCGCTGCGCCGTCTGCTTGAGCCAGGAGTACTGAGCGTGCGGAGTGTCGAGGCTTGTGCCGTCCATGTCGAAAATGACTGCCTCGAGAGGAGCATTAGATGCGTTCATCGTCCACCGCCCTCACCCTTCCATGCTGGGAGCGAGGTGTTCTCTTATAAGAATTTCGTATCGGATTCCGCATCGCCGATCAATCGTCGTCGCGCGTCAGCACTTTGCAGCCGTCTTTCGTGATGAGGAACGTGTTCTCGAACTGCGCGACCAGACCGCCGCTCTTCTCTGGCAGCGGAGGATATTCGTTGAGCATCCCTGCGCGGCGCAGATCTGCGAGACCGAGGAGCGCTTTGCTGCCGAGCTTGCGCGTGAGCCATCTCGTGGTGAACGGCAGGCCGTTGTACTTCTGCGCGAGCGAGAGCGTGTCGCGTCCGTATTGCGTCCGCAAAGGCCGTATCGCACCGAGCGTGAAGACGGTCGGATTGGAACCGTTGTAGATGAGCCCTGCGGTACCGTTCGTCGCGAAAGGTTCGACCGCCACCACTTGGTTCTCTACAAGCGCGAAGCGTTCGTTCGTTGGGAAGTTCGGCATGCTCGGTTCGGTGTGTATCTGGAATCGCGCGACGCCATGGCCGCTCAGGTTGCGGATGGGTAGCATGCCGTGGGCGGTGATGGCGTTGTTGATGGCGTTGCCGACGTCGTTTTGCGTACAGCCGGGCTTGAGTGTGCGTTCCATCGCCGCGAGCGCGTCACGTGCCGCATGGATGAGGTCCTGATGCTGCCCTCCTAAGTCGATCGTCACGGCGTTATCGCCGATATAGCCATCGTGATGGGCTCCGACGTCGATCTTGATGACCATGCCGTCGTCGTAGATGATGTCGTCGGTGTCGGTCGGACAGAAGTGCGCTGCTATCTTGTTCACTGATGATTGCGCGGGGAATGCGATGCCGCAGCCGCGTTTGATGATGAGCTCTTCGACGCTATCGAGCACCTCGCGCATGGAGACGCCGGGCTTGACTTGCTTCGCGCCGTGCGCGAGCGCCTGTGATGCGACCCGTCCCGCCTTGCGGTATGATAGGAGCGCATCTTTGTCCGGTACCAACTCGATATCGCGATGCATTACCTCTTGCGCTGGCGGTCGGTATAAAAAGATTTGCCGAAACTGGTTATCGTAGAAGATTGTAAAGATTGTATGACTGAGCGGCAGTAATCGCCGCCGCTGGTATCGCCCATGTCTTCGCGCAATCCGCGATGGTCGTCCTCTTAAGGATGTCAGATGTCAAAATATCGTCCAATCCGTACTCTTTGGCAACGTACTCAACTCCCGCGGCGCCGCAATAGAATGTGCTCACCCTGTTCTGGAAGCGTTCATCGATGGTGCCGTGCCTCTCGATATGCGCGCGCGTCCGTCGGATAGTGCGTAGCGTGAACGCGCCTCCTGCGGTCAAACCGATGAGTGGTGTGCCTGCGAAGACTACCGCCGATTCCAACTTCCTCGTGTTGTAGACGTTCTGCGCCCCGAGTGCTATCGACGTGGCGAGTAGTCCGTAACCTATCGCGAGCACTTTGTTCGCACGGACGGTTGCGGCGTAGTCTTTGGCGAATCGTATCATATTCATGGTCGTTCCTCTAGTAAATCAATCCCACAACAACGCGCTGTATTTGGCTAAAGCGAACGCGACCGGGATCGCTTGTCGGTAAGTTATCGCCTTTGAAGATGAAGTAGGTGCCGCTCTCATCGACGCCTTTGTAGACCACGCGGTGGATGATGGTTCCTTCTGAGTACTCGCTTTTGTAGCTCGCGATGTCGCCGACCTTGATGTCGTCCTCGCTCTTCGGGCGTATCTCGAGGGCGTTCGCGCCTTTGAAGATGACTGGTTCCATGCTGTGCGTATCGGTGAATGTGGCCCATTCTACCTCTTGCATGTCGAGCACGACGCGGTCGTTGTAGACTGCGATGGCTCTCTCCGGGATGCGGTCGCGGGGGCTCTCTTTCGGCGTGACGCCGATGAACGGGTTGAATGCCGAGAGGTCCCCGGGTATGAGTGTGCTATCTCCACCCGTGCCGTCTTGCCAGTCGTTCGCTCCTACACCGCCCGCGAGGAAGAGTCCTGCGGCGATGCCGATCGCGAAAACGGTCATGATTGTGAGGAGTTTGCTTGCGTACATGGTGATGCCTTGTTGATGTATGGTGTTGTTTTGCGGTGTTGGCTGTGTGTTTGCTGAGCTGTGCGGCGGATTTGTGTTTATGGCAGGGTGGTCTGCGTTGCGGTGCTGGTTATCGCGCATCCTGTTTGCTGCTCGGGTTGCAAGTGGTACCAGACGCTGATGTACTTGTGGCCTTGCGTGCCGCGCTCGATCGCTTTTGTGGTGACGCGGATTCTCTTCGCGCCCGTTAGCCGGATGGCGTCATAGATGATGCCTTCGAGCTTGTGCGGTGGTATGTCGCTTCTTGTGCTGCAAAGCTGGTTGTATCTCTCCACCGCGAGCTCCTGCGCGCCGGTCGGATCGATGGGATCGTGTCCGGTGCTGTACCAGAAATCAATCGGATTGGGGTGGTACTGGGCGACATCGCATCCGGTCATAGCTCCAACACGCGCGAGATATTTGGTGAAGTCGATGCTCGTCGTCTTGTTGTGCGGTGTCATGGTCGGTTGAGAGGTCTTTTTCGCAGCGGTGCGATATCATCCCCCTATCGCTCTGTATGGGATCGCACATTTATAAAGTTTTCTATATTTTTACTACTTTATAGAAGTTACAAAAGAAGACTTTATATAGTTGGGTATCTATGTATCGTGCATGAATGCCAAGGATTATCTCGCGCAGGGGTCCCAGACGCAGTTCACCGACCGGGTCCGCGAGCACACGACACGTGCGCAATCGACAGTCATGAAAAATCCTGTGATCGCAGGGTTACCTGACCCGTTGCTCTCTATCCACAAAACCTGCAAATACATCTCCACGCTGCCCTTGATCGCGGGGTATGTGCCGCGAGCCACTGCACCTATCGTTGTCGATGGAAATGAACGGTTAAAGCGTTCCATCTTCTGCAAGCGGAACTTGGATGGCGTACTGCGCGACGGCGCATATCCGACGTGCTCAGATTACGGACTCCTCTTCCGCGGTTTGATGGCTGCGCAGGGGCATCCGACTGCTTTCGTCGAGACGTTCCACGAGGATTTCCTTCTCGGACGGGCATTCCACACGCATGTATTCGGAAGAGTGTTCTACGAAGGAGGTTCTCTACTTGTCAATCCGCTGCCCAATCCTGTGATAGTCGGTACGGAGCGTGAGCTACTCCCCTATGTTATCTTCCGCGAAGGGTTGGATGCATCGGATATCGGCATAACCTCTTATGATGACTTGTTCCGTATGAGAGAGGAGCATCTCGGACCGCTCTTGGATCACTACGAACACTTGCGCGCATCTGTGCACGAAGAAGAACAAAGAAAATGAAAAAGAGTAAAAAAGAAAATTTTCTGTACGTCTACTCGACGTAGAGCTTGATGCGGTCGGGGTCGTAGGACCAGTCCGCCGGCAATCTGCCCGTGGTCTTGTAGTACTTGACCAGGCGGTTGATCTTGGACTCGGTCAGGCGCAGGCCGCGGATGGCGGTCATATCCTTCTTGTTCTCGTCCTGGTGCTTCTTGATCTTCACGACCTTGGTGACGAGTGCCATGACGTCCTCAGGGATCTCCGTCTGCAGAGTCTTCTCCTTGAGGATCTGTGCGACCGACTTGCCGGTGACGAGCTTGACGCTCGGGATGCCGTACTCATCGCGCAGGTGCAGGCCGATCTGGCTCGGGCTCTTGCCATCCTTCGCGTATTTCACGACGAGAAGTTCAGTCTCCTTCGCGCTCTGTGCGAGCCATGTCGGTTTTGTCGGCGCACTCGGCTTGGTCGAGCGGCTCTGGCCTCTTGCGTGGCTGTGCATTCTTGCCATAATGTTCCTCCATGCAGATGATGGTTGGAGCAAAGATTCAGATGATCTTGCGTCCAGTATGCGCGAGCTACCCGAATCGTTGTTCGGACCAGCGCATCTCTCTGCGTTGAGACTGGTGAATCGAGGCCGGTTTAAAAAGGTGATGGTGCGATTCCAATAACTGTTGTTATACATATTTATAAATAACTGGCTCTCAGGCGGTTGTATGTCGGACATCGTCTGGGCTGTCGTCGGCTTCTTCGCCGGACTCTATTTTTTCTTCCGCGCTTTTGGCGCACGCAAGAAGCTCCAGCTTATCGAAAGCATCCCCACCTCGAAAATCCGTAGCATCGCGATGGGTCAGGCCGAGATCGTTGGCGAGGTGTTGATCGGAAAAAAATCGCTCATCGCACCGTTCTCCGGTACGAAATGCGCGTATTATCGTTGCACGATCGAGGAGTACCGCCGCCAAGGCAAGCATAGTAGGTGGGTGGAGATAAAATCCGCGGTGTCTGAAAACCCGTTCTATCTCGAAGATGATACTGGCAAGGTGCTTGTCGATCCGAAAGGTGCCGAGATCGATGTGCCGCAGACGTTCGAGTTCAACTCGAGCTGGGGCAAAGACCCTGACAAACGCATCGTCGCGTACCTGAATGACAACGGTATGGATTTCGAAGGGTTCCTCGGGGCGAACAAGACCATGCGCTACCGCGAGCACTTGCTCATCGACAAACAACAGGTGTATGTGATGGGCTATGCGGGCAAGAACCCGCACGTGAAATCATCCGCGATCAACGCCGATACCATCATGATACAGAACGGCGATGGTGACAACGTCTACATGATATCGACGAAGAGCGAGAAAGAACTGCTCGCATGGCTCAGGTACATGGTCTTCGGCGGCTGGATAGGCGGCGGCGCGCTCGCGATCATCTGCCTCTTTCTCATCTTCGCATTTTTCGGCATACTTTAAGAAGTAGTTATTGTTGATACAACTATCGTTGATGGGGAGAGATCCGTCATAAACCAAAATACTACGTGAGGTGCATTATGTTAGGGATATTGATCATCGTCGTGCTCGCCGTGCTCCTGGTGGCGATCGCCATCATCGGCTACGGCATCGGCATCTACAACGGTTTCGTGCAATTGCGCAACAACATCCAGAAATCGTGGGCGAATATCGACGTGCTGCTCAAGCAGCGTTCGGACGAACTGCCGAAACTCATCGCGTCGGTCAAAGGATACTTGAAGCATGAGAAGACGGTGCTTGAAGAGCTCACCAAGGCCCGCACCGCGCTCCTCTCGGCGAAGACCAACGACGCGAAAGCGAAAGCGGACGGCCAGATAAGCGCCGCGCTCAAGACCATCTTCGCGGTCGCGGAGAACTACCCGAACCTGAAGGCGAACGAGAGCTTCGCGCAGCTCCAGACGCGCATCAGCAGCATCGAGAACGAGCTTGCGGACCGCCGTGAGTTCTACAACGACAGCGTCAACAACTTCAACATCAAGCAGCAGAGCTTCCCGGACATGATCATCGCCGGATGGATGAAACTCACCCCTGCCGAGATGTTCAAGGTGTCCGAAGCGGACAAGAAAGACGTCAAGGTCGAGTTCTGAATTTTTCCGTTTTTACTTTTCTTTTTCTTTGCCATTCCCTATCGTGACGACTGCCGCCTTGGCGGGGCTTTAGCGTCGTACATTGCGTTCCCATAACTCGGAGATTACATCGCCTTCGACAATACCACTCTCGCCGCAGCAGGAACCGTTGCGTGGTGGTTTGCAGAAACCTTTAAGAAACTCCTCGCGTTGACTGAAGAACGCACGGCTGTAGTGTAGTGGTAACATCTGAGCTTCCCAAGCTTATGTCCCGGGTTCGAACCCCGGCAGCCGTATATGGAAGAGACAAAAATGCCAAAAGATATCACTATCTGCGGCATTGTGCGGAGCACAGAACGGCGTCGTATCGAGCATGGCAGGGGTTGCTGGGGAGAAGGAATTCTTCTAAATATAGCTTCCTCTGAAGGGATGGCAAGGGTTGAATATCCTGAAGTCCTCACTGACGTGGTCGGACGAGGGGTTATCTATCATCATGTTTATCGATTAGCGACAACAAAAACTGAGTGTGTTGAATCTGTGGTTTACGAAATTACTGCCAACGACGGCGGTCCGAAATTGAGGCTGTGCCACAAGCTGAATTGGAACTATGCACGGACGATGCCGCACAGCGATGGTGAGTGCGAATGATATTGCCTCTTCCTTCTGCGAAGTTCCCAGTATTGCTAGGCGAGGATGTGATCCGGCAGAGGATCAATGAACTCGCCGCGGACATCGCGACACAGTACTCCGGAAAAAAGATCACCAGTCTGACTGTGTTAGAGGGCGCATCCTATTTCTCAAGGGACTTGCGAGAGCGGCTAGCAAACAGAGGCGCCGACGTGGTTAATTATGATATCACTGCTAAGAGTTATGTCGGTACGAGCAGCACAGGGGTGGTGCAGGTGAGCGGCGTCGATGGAGAGATCCGAGGCGCGGATGTGCTCGTCATCGAGGACATAATTGATACAGGGCGCACGATGGCGGCGGTAACCGAACAACTGCGGCATGCTGGCGCGTCATCGGTGCGTATCTGCTCGCTCCTCGACAAGCCGAGCAGGCGTCTTGACGGCCTTCGTGGCCTCCGGCCCGATTTCTGCGCGTTCACTGTTGACGACCTCTTTGTTATTGGGTACGGCCTCGATTTCAATGGGCAGTACCGTGACCTGCGCGACATCTGCATCTATCGATGAGCGATGTTGCGAGATGCGACCATACTTGGAAGCTGTATGGCGAAGTGTGTTCTTGAGTTGTCGCTGTCTCGTGGATGTCCTTGCCAGGTAATAATTACCCCTTATGAGTGGTGATTTAGCAAAGAATATTTAAACTGTTGAGTTTACCTGCTGTGCTGAATGCATGATGGCACCGCTGACTTACTTGCGAGGATCGAATGCCGGTTCTACGTCTGAGCAAAAAGATTACTGGAATGCCTACATAGGTGATATCTGGGCACGGGTGCTCCAATCGCTCGATTTCAAGAAAGATGGAGTCATTGTCGAGGTCGCGCCGGGAGGCACGGATAAGATAGGCCGCGGCCTGCGCCAAATTGGGTGGGCTGGAACGATGTATGTTGTTGAACCGCATAAAGATTCTCTTGAAAAAACGTGTGCGGCGTATAGTGTTCTTCTTCCTGATGCTACGATCCATCCAGTCATGGCTACGCTGGAAAATGCCTCATTACCTCAAAGATATGATGCTATTGTGGCGAACCACCCGCTTGATGATATGATAATAGGAACGACGTTGAAGGGCGATGATTTCGCAGAGTTCTTCACTGATCACTATGCGAGTCCACCATCGAAGACAACGCTGTTTTGGAACAAAAAACGTCCGTTTCTATCTTCCGCGTTAGATAGAACTGTCGATGCATGGTCGGCAGTCATACCGCGTGCGAAACTGACTGTTATAGCACAATACAAGAGTGAGTTCTTCTCCGCGAATGGTATTACTGAACCGGATTATTTCGCGTATAAAGCATTGCGACGGCTCTCTGCCCGATTCAATGGAACAACACCCTCTCCTACCAACGGCATTCAGGACAAGGAGCGTTGGCTCGTCATAACGGATGTCGCTCGTTGAAATAGTGTGTTGCGCTCTTCTTTCTTGGCACATTCGTAGTAGAGTGTCATAGTTCAATGTTCCCGTTTAGTGATAGATTCTCCACTTCTCGCTATCGTTCTATTTCATAGACAATCAAGAGTTGCAGCGTATCTTCTCATGCCGTATCTTCTCTAGGTGAGTTTCGCGACGATTCTCAATGCAGGTATACTGCTGGTGAATTAGTCGCTTTTGTGCGTAGCAATTCGCTCTATGTTGTAGGTTTGAACACGCTCAGACTGTCGTATCCTTGTCGTTGAGTTCTTTTTGTGCGTGTCGGCAGTTGTGGTGCGTGCAAACCTTTATAAATAAGTACTACTTACTAGTGGTTAATAGAGGTGTAATTATGAGTTTACTTGAAAACCTGAGATTACGTGCACAAGAGATGATCGGTGTCAAATTGACTGCTGATGAGATGCGAATGGCCCACGAAGGCGCGACCCGAACGGAGCACGGTATGTGGCGCGATGTGGGCATCAGAGAGCCATTCGATATAGAATCAACGTATGGCATGAACGATGATACGGTTGTAGTTAAGAACAAGTATTTTGCCGATGTTAGCAGGAGCGCCTATTCTGCGTTGCAAATGGAGCAGGTCGGGCATGGTCAGCGTGTCTACACTCCAGATGGTGCACTTGTGCGAGAAACGCGTACAGTTACGCGACATAATATGATTTTTGCTTGCGGTTCACTCGATATCACCTATCACGAACCCGGTAAGCTCTTTGGCAAGAAAACCGTTACAAGAACGTAATGTCCTTTGTTTTCCCTTTATTCTTTTTTTGTTTATGGTATGGGATTGATATGTATCTCCCATTCTCTCTGCCTGTGATTCCCGTTTAGTGATAGATTCTCCACAAAGTTTATAGGTGATGGTATCATTGTTCTTTTGGGTGAGGTGAGTCCCATGTATGAACCCTTACGTAAGTGGTGGAAACCGATTCTCATAAGCAGCGCACTGCTCGCATCATCGAACGTCGCTGGCATGCCTGCAAGCGGAGAACGCCGCGGCGATGCGCCGCGTGCGGCAGAGACGCGTTCTGACGCGCCGCGACCGCCGTCAATGCCCGCGTACCAACCCGCTCCGCAACGTATGGAGGCACCACGGTCTTATCAGCCCGCTCAACCGCTTCGCTCCGAGAGCAGGCCTGCGCCATCGCGTGCCGAAGCGCCGCGGCGCGTAGACGCACCGCGCTCCGAACCGCGGTATCAACCTGCCCCGCAGCGCGCTAACCCGCCTCGTGTGGATGCTCCACGGCATGAGCCGCAGCATAATCCTGCACCGCCAAGAGGGGTATCGCCTCGTGATGCGCGACCACGCGATGGTCCTCGTGCCGGACCGCGGGATCAATTACCTGATCCGGGACCGGGGCATAACAATAATTATCGTCCGCGCGATCGTCGCCCTTCCGTCTTTATTCCGGCGAGGCCACGTGGTGACCACAATCGTCCTGGTACGCCGCATAATAGGCCGTATTGGGATTGGCGACACCATGCGCGTTGGGGAGCACCGCTCTTTGGAACGTATGGTTGGTGGGGGTCGTGGGCCTGGGATGCGCCGTACGCATATCGTAACTTCGCGACGCCGCTTTCTGTTGTGGAGAGTTTCGCCATTCCGCCACCGCCCGGGTATGACTCGGCAGATGTCTCGTACTTCAAGAATGGCCCCGACCGCACTATCCGTGTCGAGTTGACGCGTGAACGCCGTAACGGCCTTGAGTTCACCGTGCTACGCGATGATAATGCTGGTTGCGATGAACGGCCGTACGTCCCTTGCCGTGACTTCACGCGGCTCGATCAAGCGGTCGTTATCAACGCGCTGGACCGTGAGGATGCGGTGCGTAGCTATTGGCAGAATGAGCAGGGTAATTTCCGCAAGACGCCGGGGCTCTTCGAGGCTATCTATGATGGCATGATCTATCCTGAGGTCCGCGATAGGCTTGTCGCGCAGCGATTGTGGTAGACCGTTCTCTTTTTTCTTTCTGTTTCTTTTCTTCTTCGTCTCATCAGTGATTGATACGTCTACCCGATACAACGCATATGTGTTTCTCTAGTCGTCAACTACTACTTCTTGTTCGTCGTTGTTGATATGGTATCGCTTGACTACGGATGCTGTGGCGGGTATGATTGGATTGTATAGTCGTCAACTGCATCTTCTCGTTCGTCGTTTGTGCTGCGGCAAGATTAGTCGTCAACTACTTCTCATCGTTCGGTTCGTTCCACTGCGCTGCGGCTTCGTAGAACGAGCGAGTCATAGACTCGCGGTTCCCGAATTCTGCGGAATTCTAGGGAAGACGCGCGCGGGAATGTGAGTGACCGCGCTGCGGCGAATACGCAAGTGAATTGTCTCGGCCCTCATGGTTGCGTCGGCTTACGCCTCGCAAATTCGGGCCTCGGCTTTACGCCAAGGCAGCGCCATAGCTTATTACTGATAGTTATCCTCTGTTGTTCGCTCAGAATCTCTCAGATGTCGAATCGTTCGCTCTTGTACCCTTGGTTGAGCACCACCGTCTTCGGCAGCTGGTTTGCGGTCGGGCCCCAGAGTTGCCGCGGCCCTGGTGAGTTGAAGCAGTCCTCTTTTGCCCAGGCTTCTCGGTTCGCTTCGAAGAACTTGAATGCTGGAGAGTCGAGGCGTACGAGCGCTTTTTTGATGACGTACTCCTTCTTGCCTTCGCGCTCCTCTTCGGAGAGCAGGCTCTTGAGCGGTAACCCGAGCGGTATCCCTCCCGTAGTGAGGTCGGTGAACGCCGCCATGTAACCGGTCTTCCCTGCGATTACGAGGCTGCCTGCGGTGAGGCCTAGGTTGTAGCAGAACATCGCGTCGAAGAGCGTCGGCACGCCGCATCGTCCTTCGTAGCCGAAGCTGTGCGTCTGGGTCGCGAACTTCTCGTTCGGCGCAAGCTCTTTGACGCGTCCCTTGACCATCTCGGCGAGGAGCCGTTCGGTCGGTATCTGCGCTACTTGCAAGTTGCCGTGAGCATCCCTGTCAGCAATGAGCATCTCTTCGATGTAGTCCGGGAGGCTCTGAAAGAGCGCTTTGGTCCGCAGGTGATCCTCGAAGTATCGTCTTCTCGTTTTGATCTCCATCGCGAGTATCTGCTCCTCTTCGCGCCCGAAGAACTCGTCTATCTCTTCGATGAGCGCCTGCAGCTCCGGCACGAACTCGAGGAGTCCTTCGGGGACGACAACGACGCCGTAGTGTATGCCGCGCGATGCGCGATCGATCACTGTCTTCGCGATGGAATCGATGATGTCGCGTAATGATTGTTGTCGTGCCTGCACCTCTTCGCTGATGAGCGCGATGGGCGGTTGCGTCTGGAGCGCGACTTCGAGGACGACTTGGCTTGCGGTGCGTCCCATGAGCTTGATGAAGTGCCAGTACTTGTGCGATGATGGAGTGTCTTGCAGGATGTTTCCTACGAGTTCTGCGTAGATGCGGCACGCTGTGTCATAGCCGAACGGGCATGGTAAGAGATCGGCGACTTGCACGTCGCCGTCCATGGTCTTCGGTACGCTGATGATGCTGCACGCCACTCTTTCTTTCGCGAGGTATTCTGCGATGATGGCGGCGTTCGTGTTGCTATCGTCGCCGCCGATGATGACTATCGCATCCAATCGATGCTCCGCGATGACGGTGGCGACGAGTGCGAGCTGCTCAGGTCTTTTTATTTTCGTCCTGTCTGTGCCGAGCAGGTCGAACCCTCCTGTGTTCATCGCGTGTGTTATGTCAGCGTCATTGATCTCGAAAAGATCGCCTTTGAGGAGGCCGCCGGGGCCGTTGCGCACGCCGAGGAGCGTATGTCCTCGCAGTGCGTGCGCAAGACCTGCGATGACGTTGTGGCCACCGGCTGCTGGCCCGCCGGAGAACAGCGCTGCCACGCGCAATGTGCGTGTCGATGCTTGCGCCGGGCCGTTCGCTTGGAGTGTCTCGGCATTCAGGTGCGAGAATGACACTCTGATGTTCGGGTCGGTGCCGAGATTCCCCGCGGGGATGAATGAGACCGGCCGTATTGCTGATTGGGCTCTGTTCTCTTTCACGCCCTCTTGCAGGAAGGCATGGCATGCTGGCGGGGTGAGCGTTCGCACGCGTTCTTCAAAGAGGGAATTGTTACGCGCAGTACGATCCACTACTCTCACCGTCTTCTCTTCGCCTTCTCGGTTCGCAAGTGGCGTCCTTTTTTCCTCTGCAATAGGGTTTATAAACGTTCTGTCGTGTGTGGTGGCGTTGAACGTCTCGCTTCGCGCTGCCACGGAGGATGTGTGCTTCCGCAGGGATTGGTACGACCGAGGGCTGATGCCGTCTCGGTCTCGTGG
>DUGD01000068.1 GCA_013331575.1 Candidatus Woesearchaeota archaeon | reverse complement strand
ATAAGGCAATCCGCTATCGTACCGTGAATGGATCGTCGATGGATGCCTGCTGGATGGCGCGCGCGAACTTCTCTTCGCTATCTGCGTAGATGGTGTAGAGCTTGTCGCCGACCGTCACAGCATGCCCTACCTTTGTGAAGAGCAGAAGGCCGGCGTTCGGCGTCGCGGGAGCACCAGCGGCGTGGGCGATGCGCGCAACGCTCAGGTTATCGATGGACACGATGGTTCCTGTACGCTGCGCGAGCACATCGTGCGTGAGCCGCCCTAAAGGGGGAAGCTCCTTACGGCCCTGCGCATCGATTATCTCGTTGAACTTGCGTAGCGCCCGGCCGCTCTTGATGGCGTCGGCGGCCATAGATTCTCCCTTCCCTTTCGGCGCTGTACCGACGAATTCGAGCATCATGCCTGCAAGATGGACCGCTTTGTCGCGCAGGTCATTCGGCGCCGCCGCGTCGTTCTTCAGCACGGCAAGGACATCGTACGCTTCGAGGAGCGGTCCCACGCCGTTGCCGATAGGCTGGCTGCCGTCGGTCATGAGCACGAGTATCTTGAGCTTGAGCTCGGTCGCTATCGCCTGGAACTGCCGCTTGAGCTCTTTCGCGCGATCGAGCGTCTCGACTTTCGCGCCTTGGCCGTACGGTATATCGATGAGCACGTGCGTCGGCGAGACGCTCGCCTTGATGGCCATCACGCTCGCGAGCATGAGCTCCGATACATCGATGGAGAGCGGCCGTTCGATGCGGATGAGACGGTCGTCCGCCGGCGCGAGATTGATCCCGCCGCCCCAGACGATGCACGCGCCGGCCGATCCCACGACGCTGCGCATCTTGTCGATGGTGAGCGATACGTCCGCGAAGACCTCCATGGTGTCGGCGGTCCCCGCAGGGCTCGTGATGGCTCGGCTGCTCGTCTTCGGGATAGTGATGCCGAAGCTCGCCATGATGGGGACTGTGAGCAGCGTCGTCCGGTTCCCGGGGACTCCGCCGATGCAGTGCTTGTCGATGACAAGAGGGCGTGTCGGCGAGCCCTAATGGAGCGTGCTCCCTGTCGCTATCATCGCTTTCGTGAGCGCCACCGTCTCGTCGAACGCGAGCGGGTGCATGGTGCATGCCGCGACGAAATACGCGAGCTCCACGTCGGTGAGCTCCCGGCTCACGATATCCTTCACTATCGCATGATGCTCGTCGTAGGAGAGCTTCTTGCCTTCCATCTTCTTCTTGATGAGATTGATGCACTCCGCACGCGGCGCGGCGAGCACCTCGACGATCATCCCCGAACGCGCATCGAGCGCCCGTTCGGTCTCGACGAAAAGTCCTATCTCGTCGTCGTGGAGAATGTACCCGTTGTGCGCCGCGTTCGTGGTCGCGATGATGGGCGTGCCGCCTTGCATGGAGAGGAGAACCCGGTCGCCCGTGCGTAGATCGTTCGCCCGCATCGCGTCCTTGCCGAGGAGCACCACGAGCGACCCTTCGGTCGCTATGCCGAGAAGCCTCGCTTTGAGTCGGAATTGCATTGCGCTTAACACCTATATGATTCGACCACTATACGCATTGACACCCACATACATAATCCATATACGCATACAACTGATCCATGTAAGCAATCAACTGAGACGAAATGACTGCGCATGACTGCGTGCTCGAGCGTCATTCATCATGCTCTTCGGAGTGATCGTGATGTTCATCAGGATGGACGACACCAGAACGGTTCTCGTCGGATTGCGAGGGAGTATGCCCGCCGTGACCATCATCGCCGCCGCCACCCTCATGCTCCCGGGGATCGAACGCGTGCTGGTGCTCCTCGAGATACTGCACGTTCGGCCCTTCTTCGTACACGCGCAGCGAGCTCGAAGTCCCATCAGGATTCACATCCACCTGTTCACCGACTTTCGGCGCGTACACCGCGCACCAGCCGAGACCGGTCGCCCAATCGTTGATAGCTTTGATATTCTCAGGGTTACCGTGGTTGAGGATAAGGATGCGTGGCCGCACAGCAGTCACAGTCTCCTTGATATCGGCGCTGCTCAAGTGCCCTGAGAAATCAAAACGCTCCACATCGCAGCGCACCTTCGTGCGATAGCCGCCGATGTACGCCATCTTGTCATTATCGAGCAAATAGCCGTTCGTACCCTTGACCTGGTAACCGGTAAGGAGCACGGCAGACTTCTCATCGGTCCACATGTGCTCGAGATAATGGATGGCGGGACCGCCCTGGAGCATACCGCTCGTGCTGATGAAGATGCCGGGTTGCTCGGCGACGGCGCTACGATGCTCATCGCTCGTTATGAACTGCACCTTGGAGAAGAGCCGCGCAAGGAGCTCTCGGCTGCGCACATACTGGCTATCGCCATCCATGACCGCGCGCGTCACCTTCTTCGCCATACCGTCCATATAGATAGGGACTGGCCAATCGCGCTCCGCGAGCATGATGAGTATCTCCTGCGCACGACCGACAGCGAACACAGGAATGAGGACGCGACCGCCGGCTTTCGTCACCGCGTCCACCCTATTGAGGAATTCAACCTGGAGTTTGTCACGGTCAGGCAGGTCGCGCGCGCCGTATGTGCACTCAGTGATGAGGACATCGACATGACCCCATGAGTGGGGATCCGCCGGCACCATAAGGTGCGTCGTGCGCGTATTGTAATCGCCAGTGTACAGGACGGAGAGGCCCTCGGCTTCGATCTTGATGGACGCACTCCCAGGGATATGGCCTGCGTTGTAGAACGTGTGCTTGATAGTGCGGAACGGCTGCGTCTGGTTGAAGCGCACACCGGCCATATGGGTCGCTACCTCCTTGAGGTCCACATTGTTGAACGCCTCGTGCAAGTGCTTGATGCGCGCGATCTTATGGCTGTCCTTGAGGAGTATCTGGGCTATAGTCTTCGTCTCGGTGCAGCAGTAGATAGGACAGAGCATACGATAATGCTCGAAGAACGGCAGACCACCGGAGTGGTCGAGGTGCGCATGCGTGAGGAAGACGCCATCGAGCTCCTTGACATCGAAGAACTTCGCAGGATAATCGAACCCCGCCTCATGGAATTTCAGGCCGCAATCGAGGATGTACCTATCGCCCGTCGTACGCAACTCGATGCAGGAACGTCCCACCTCCTGCGCTCCACCATGGAAAATCAATTGCATACGCTCACCTCGAAGGACCGTCAGAGACGGCTATATCTCTACGGACAGAAAACCGCGACGGGAGATATTTAAAGATGTCGGGAAGAGCTGCTCTTAGGTAATAGAGGTTTTTGTTGTGGCCTTGGCGTGCAAGCAGGAGCCGAGATGGCCGCAGCCCTCGGCGACGTATAAGGACGACGTCATATATGCGCCGCCACAACAAACAAGAATTGGTTATTTGCCCAAGAGCCGGGACGAGCACTGTAGAATTAGGTGCGCAGAAAAAACATAGAACAAAAGCTGCCTGCCACAGTGGAGCGGACCTAAGGGCGCCGTGTCGGATCCGGCCAACAGGCCGGGGGAACCGACGGCAACACGGCGCCCGAGACCGGTTCGAGAGTACGCTCTCCGCGGCAGGAAAAAAGCTATGAGTCAGATATCTCACGCGCCGAGCCGGGTACCAATCGTCGCCGCGGCGGACATACTCTCGGATTCGGTCTCGCCGCTCACAGTTGCGCACGGGAATGAAATTCCCGGCGCAAAGGAATCATAGATTCCTTGCGCGAGAATTCATGATTGAATTCTCAGCGCCCCGAAAACTTCGTTTTCAAGGGCTTCGGCTATTGCCTCGCAAGTTCGCGGCTCAGGACTCATGCCAAGGCGGCGACGATCCACACTAATCCATCCGTTTACGCGGTAGAATTCAACCGTTTTTTCCGCATAACAACGGAATATCTCCGGAAAAATGCTCGATAGCCATCTAAAGAGTGGCGCGCTCACCATGGCATGGCACGCGACAACCCACACCACGGCAGCATCACCGATCTTGCGCGCAAGAAGAGACCGGCGAACACAAGCGCCGATACAAACATCAGTACAGCGATCCACGACATCATCTACGGTATAATGGTAGTGAGCTTCATAACGACAATCTTGATCACAACAGTCTCGATCAGCGCGGCGCAAACATCGGCGTTGGCCTGGTCGGAGATACTCTTCAACCCGCAAGGGGACGACAACAACAAGGAGTTCATCGAGCTCATCGCCGGCGAAGGAGAATCGGCATCGCTTGAGAACTGCACGATACGCGACAGCGCAAGCAGCGACACGCTCACGTTGCTGCGAAGCGGAAGCGCGGACAACCAGTACATCCTCATAGTAGAAGACGGCAGCATCCACCTCGACAGCCCATCAGCGACAGACAGCACCATCTACACCGCAGGAAGCGCCATCGGCAACGGCCTCGGCAACACCTACGAGACCCTGACCATCATGTGCGGATCAGAAGCGCTGCTCTACACTTCGTACAACACAAGCGATATCGCGGGATACGCTGACGGCCCTGACGGCCTATCGATACTAATGGACGACGGGGCATGGACGACAGGAACGGAAGGCGGGACACCCGGCGCTGCGGAAAACGCACCGGACCATCCAACCGACGGAAATACGACGGGAGAGAACGGCACGTCCGACGATTCACATTCTCCACCCCCTAGCGGCGCAGACGCCGAGCCCCACGGCGATGACGCGGACGGCGCCGCATGCAACGAGAGCCTGCAGCTCCTACTCGGCGCGACGAAAGCCCCGGAAGGGGCACAGGTGAGCTTCCTCCTGCTATCGCCCGGCTACGCGAATTTCGAGGCGCGAAGCGCCGAAGGGACTGTCATCGCCGCTGGCGATAATCTCCGCGGGGCGAGGCATTCTATTATTGCGCTCAACACAAGCTCCATACGCCTCTCGGCATGGGGCGTGGTGTGCGGAGCGCACCAACGCATGAGCCGGACCATCACGGTAGAACGCGACCGATCGGCCGACATGACAGCGATAGCGCCTATCGCCGTGATAGGTGTCGCGCCGCCGGAACCACTTGCTGCGCCGCCACCACAGACTGTTATAGATGCCGGCGATGCGACCGCGAGCAAGGACGGGACGGACGATACTGACGACACCGAGAAAGACGATATCGTCGGCATAGCCACTAATGACCTGGACGATGCGGCAGATATCGCAAGCGCATCGCGCACGAAGACATCACAAGATACTCCGGATGCGCAGAACGGCCGCATCGTGCCGACCGGCGCGGTAGTGCTTGACAAGAACACCGTCGCCGTGCCTGCCATCGCGCTCTTTGGCATAGTCACAGTGATAGTGAGCGCGGTAGTCTTCTTGCGCGTGTCGCGCGCGGAACAAAAATCGAACGATGAGAGCAAGGACAGCAACGCACATGAATAATCTGTGTGAATGAACCCGTGCGCGACCATTCCGCACGGGACGGACTGTCGCAGAGTCTAAACTCTCGGCGCACGAAGAGCGTCTCTCATGCGCACGACATCGTGAAAGACGCCCGATTCCCAACGATCCACCAGGACGATGGCAATAACACGAAGAATCCGCTTTTAAAGATAGTGACGCGCATCGGGCATAAAGCCCGTCTGGAGACGCTATTGTATCAGAGGCAAAGTATATAAGGGCAGGCGTGGCTTCGCGGACACATGAAAGAGAGCCAAGTACGGGAACACATCAGCAAAGGATGGATACGCGCCATAGTCACGTTCGAGATAGTGGGGAAGCCCGCGAAACACGTCGAGGACTCGCTCACAGGATATATCGATAATATCAAGAAGGACGAGCGCATCATCGTGCTACGTGACGAACGCGAACGATCGCAGAAAGTGGATAACGGACTCTATAGCGCTATCAGCGAGATCGAGGCCATCTTCAAGAACCTCGAGACGCTCACCTGGCTCGCTATCAACTTCAGCCCCGCGAGCATAGAGATCATCGCGCCGGACGATTTCGATATACCGTCCCGCGACATCACGAACTGGCTCAACGACCTGCTCGCCAACCTGCACGAGGTCAGCGGCACGATGCGGGCGCACAAGAACTCCGCCGACCACCTCACCGTCGCAGTCAACCAGCTCATACAGAACTCGGTGCTCCTCGCCACACGACAAGGACCAAAGACCGCACAGGAGATCGGCGACGCGATAGGAGTGGGATCTGAACAGCTAGCGCCATTCTTGCAGCACTTGCGCGAGAAAGGGCGGATCATGGAGAACAAAGGACTATACTCATTTGTCCCGCCGGGCGCGGTAGCGCTCAAGCAACAATCCATGACGATACAGAACAACACATCGCCGCAGACGCAGAAAAAAGATGCGAAATCGGCGAAGAAGAAGAAACGATGACGATTGTATAAATTGTGCTGTCTAGACACGTGTGAGAATTGAGTGGTGCGCATGGAAACGAAGAACCGCAGGCAAGAGGCAAAACATCCTCCGCACAAAGCAGAGGTCCCTTCCGCGCACAACCATCCAGACGCAATCACATCCGAAACGAAGAATCCTCAACAGACGATCACACCGAACAAGAAAGGACGTGTTGGCCCAAGTCCGAAACTCCAGATAGAGGCGCTTCTTTTCTCGAGCGGGAAGACGATGAGCGAAGAGTCGCTCGCTGAGCTGTCAAAACTGGACCCTCGCACCGTCAAACGCGCACTAAACGATCTGCAGAGAGAGTACGGAGAAAGAGACAGCGCCATCACCATCTACAACGACCCTACAGGTTGGAAGATGATGGTGCGCGAACTCTACGTCTCGACCGTCAAGAACATCGTCGCCGACACCGAACTCACACGCGCGTGCATGGAGACGCTCGCGGTGATCGCGTACAAGTACCCGAAAGTATTGCAATCCGAGGTCATCGACATCCGCGGCTCTGGCGCGTACGAACACATGTCCGAACTCGAACGCCTCGGCTTCATCAACAGGTCATCCGAAGGGCGCAGTTACGCCGTGAAACTCACCGACAAATTCTTCAGCTATTTCGACGTCGCAGGAGGAAAAGACATCCGCGAGGTCTTCAAGAACGTGAAGGTGCCCAAGCGTGTGGCGATCGACGCGCAGAAGACGCTCGGCGACCTCCAGATCATCAACATAACAAAAAAGCCCGAGAATGCTGACGGATCGCACGACGACAAAGTGAGCGGCATGGAAGTGGTCGATGTGCCGCCTCCGAGCGCTGCTCCGGCGAACGCGGCACCTGCAGATGAGAACGATGCGAGTGATGGCACCGGAACGCAGACCGAAGAGGGAGCGCAAGACGCGAGCGCGCATAGCGAATTCCTCGATGACCTCGACAGACGCATAGCGGCCATCGGCGAACGCAACACCGCGAACGAGAACGACGAGTCTCTACGGCGCAGACCACTGCCTGGAGCAGAGACTCCAACAGAGGGGGATAACCCTGACGCCGCAGGTTCTGAAGAATCTTTGCAAGAAGAGACTGACGAGAAGAAAGAGTAGAAAGAGTAGACGTCCATTCGTCACTGCCGGTTGACAAGATATCTATTTTAAGCGTCTATTATACAGTGCAATTGGGGCGATATACATGTCAAGACTCGATGAACTCACACGACAGCAAGAAGAAGCACAGAAGTTATCAAGCAAAGTGCAAGCGGAATTCGACGCCTATCGCAAAGAGATCGCAAGCGGAAAAGAGACCACGGGAGATGTGCTGAAGGATTTCTGCATCGTCCACTATGTAGGCCCAGCGCACGAAGCGGACCTACGTGCTATCACCGACCTCATTGGAAAATCTACCGAAGAACCGGTACTAGTTGTGACAAAATTCTCGTATATGCGAGATGCGCAGATGTGCCACGGTTTCGGAGCGCCCTCTGAATACCAAACATACCAGACAACGCTCTTGCGTGTCGCATTACCACAGACGCCAGTATGGAGCGCGAAAGGGATGACAATACCAGGAACACGTTACGCGTACGCATGCGACGAGACCAACACAACAATCTTCGACTCACCCTTCGTGAATGTTGACACCTGGAGCACTTATCAATCGCCACTCATACTCACCGCTTCCGAACTGCTCGACAATTACGCCCAATGGCGAGTAGAAAGCAAAATTCCTCGAACAGATCTGCCGGAAGCATTCTGGACTGCATTCAGGGAAGGACCTGACTACGTGATGAGCGAACGTCCCCGTTGTTCCACAGGCATCGCGGTGGGAGTCGATCACGCGAGAAAGACATTCGGACCGATAATGGCCACAGCGCCAGAACTCGAGAGAGCAGTCCGCCACATCAAGAAAGGGTAACTGCACGATAGTCACGGGTGCCAGATCAGCCATGGGGGAATTGGGGTACTCCGGACGTCACCAGAGAATCCCGAAACAAGAGACGAAGGAGTAGTTGGCGATTTTTCCCGATAAATATACAAAGTTGGAGTGCCTTCTCCCATCAACAAAGTTGCTCGTCATCACTAACATGCTCTTCCAGCACATCTCAGCTCAGGGCGTCTTTCATTAGGAGGAGGCAGCCGGCGCTTCCGCTATTCTACACGCGGTTAATTGAGTGTCGAGAAGATTACCAGATATACTCCGATACAAAACAGAAATGTTCCGTATGTCTCATCGATACGCACTTGAAGACCGTCGCACCCCGATGGCCGTACGACAACAGTACCAATGCATCCTAGTGAAGATCTCGACAGAGGATTGCTCTTGAAAATACTCCATCAAGACATCAGGATACTACGTTCACGCTGGTCATCGAGCACACTAAACTGATTGATATTAGGGCACTCATCAATATCACCGCCAGCACCACCCTTGTGTGGAGCGCAAACAAACTCACACCAATGAACGTTCTACTGCATGAATGACGAGAATCTCTGCAGATGAACTATCATCACGTGCCTTTCCAGAGCAGTTCAAAGTATTCAAGGAAGCTTTTCGCCACATCTGCAGATTTAATGTGAACGGCGCTAATTCTTTTTCCGAACATAATAATTATAGCCCTATCTCTATAGATATTAATTGCGACAGGGGACGTGTGTTGGATATAGCGAACCGATGTTCCAGCGTAATTTTTGTATGCTTTCTCAACAGTCGCTTTTTGTCCAACACTATAGAGCATCTTAGTTTTTATCCCCTTGTGCTCTCGCATAGAATGTATCTTTTGGAAGAAAGAAACAATCCCCGGTTCATTGCTACCCAGAGTCCCGCCGATGACATAGCACGTATCATTTCGTTTCAGAAGTTCGACTTGCTCACGAAAAATAATGTCGAGACCCCTTAGACCGAACAGCAATTCCACCTCTTGATCCGACTTCGCTTCACCATACAGATCCAGAAGCCCGGGGAGAATAGTTTTTACTTGCCGCTCGACATCTACGATACGCTGCTTTTCCTCATCGACATAATTGAGTATCTGATTGGGGTGCAGAGGCTTGAAGTGTTTGATATTATTCTGCGAATAGATCGCAACAAGCCCTTTCGTCTGGAGCTTATCGAGTATCTCGTAGACTTTCGAACCAGCAATTTGCGATCGCGTGACGATATTGTTTCTTGTAGCGTCTCCAAGCTCTAATAGCGCCAAATAGACTTTGATTTCGGAGTCCGTAAGCCCTATTTCTTTGAGAATGGAAGCGTCCATAAGTCCCCCCATAGGGGGACCTACATTTTAAGTATTTGTTATCCCTAATAAGAAGTAATGCGTGGGTGAAAACATGACGTTCGGACAATACATCAAGAACATTGGAACGACGATGAAATATCCACTCATCTACACAGCGGCGTTCGACACGCTTACGAGCTCGATCATCGCACTCCAAACCGGTAGCATCGAGGAAGGGGCGAAAGCTGAAGTGTACGGTTTGCCGTTCTTCCTCGCTGTGAACACTGGCGTTGCGAAAGGCACCGAGTACATGATGAGGAAATTCGGGAAGAAAGGAGCATATACGTTCAGCCTCGGCATAAGCGCGGCGTTCTACACCTACGCTCGCATCATCGGCGATCACGACCCGATGTACGCGACACTCGCAAGCACCGCACTCGGGTTATCTCTGACGCGGGTACAAGCGTCCGACTTGGAGAAGAAGCTTCTGAACGAGAAGCAAGAGAGCGCACGATCGTAGACAAGATGGAGAGGCTGCCGGCGCTTCCGCTATTCTACACGCGCTTCTCTTTTTTCTTCTTTTCTATTCATTCTCCGATGTGTCAACCACTCCATCTCAGGCTTAGTCAACTACCCATTCTCGTAAGTCGTCAACTACTCCGTATTCGTCGTCTTTCGCTGCGGCGAATGCACTCGCGGGTTGTCTCGGAGCTCGCAAGATTGCTCGGCACCGCCTCGCAATACGGAGGAAACAACTGTTTCCTCGTACCAGGATTCGCCATGCGAATCCTCGGTACTCGCCCCTCGAAAGGTACGCCAAGGCAGCGATTACTCTTTCCGGATATCTTCCGACGATATCCTGCCTGACGATGCCTTAAAATACCCCGCCGATACCCGCGTATGCATGGAGACCAAGATCCCGTCCGGCACGGCAGTCATCGACTTGTTGCTCGACGGCGGCTATGAAAAAGATAGCGTGACTTGCATCTACGGCCCACCAGGCTCGGGGAAGACGAACCTCACGCTCCTATGCATGGTCAACAGCGTCCTCGCATCGAAGAAAAAAGCGGTGTACGTCGACACGGAGGGCAACTTCTCCATCGCGCGCTTCAAGCAGATATGCCCCGACGCGCACAAAGAGGCGCTCGACCATGTCATCTTCCTCAAACCCGTGACGTTCCAGGACCAGGCGAAAGCCATCGCGAAGCTCCACACCATAGCAGACGAGAGGAAGATAGGGATCATCATCGTGGATAGCATGGCGATGCTCTACCGTCTCGAATTCGCGAAAGGACGCGATTCCCTCGATATCAACCGCGAGCTCAGCCTCCAGCTCGCGCACCTCACGGAGATCGCCCGGCGCAAAGGGATACCCATT
>DUGD01000064.1 GCA_013331575.1 Candidatus Woesearchaeota archaeon | reverse complement strand
GTTCGTGGCTGTGCCTGTAATTATAGCACTGGTATGCGACTGTCAGTCCGATTGCCACCGTGAACGCGTAGAGGAGCGCGGTCGCGAGGTCGAGCGCCGGCGAGAGTATGATGAAGACGTCGACCGCTATCGTGAAGATGATGAGTGTCGTGATAGTGGTGAGGATGCGTTGTTTGTGGCGGTGATGGATTGCCATTCGTTTCCTCCGTGTTGCGCGGCTCTTTGTCTCGTGATCCGCCGTCTTCTCATTCCGTCTCCGTATTTATAAATGTTCTCCTCTCTTCTCCGACGGTATGACTACTCTTCAAAGGTGACGTTGCAGCTGGGCGTCACAACGCTATGCTCTGATGCATACTGATTTCGTGTCGTCACGATAAACACGCAACTAGCGTCCACACGTCCTCTCGCGCCTGCAGTCTCGGGAATGATATCTGCCGCGGTGATGGTGCAAGGGCATCTAGCGCATGATATCATCGTGCCATCGCGCACGCAGATAGCCTCGGTCGTCGAGTACACTCCTGCGCTTGCAGGGATATCGATGACTGCCGACGCATCATCGCCTCTCCCGCATGCCGATGAACATGCGGCTTTGAGCGCCGCGGCGGTCCCATCGAGCGTCGGCGGTCGATCTCGTGGTGTGAGGAATGATATCCCCGCTCCTGCGATGATCACGAATATGATCCCTATGGCGATCAGGCGATGGTCGTCCATCATGACACTCCGAGCACGCTCTTGAAGAGTATCTCGACCATGAACAGGTATCCGCCGAAGAGGAGGATGGTGTAGATGACGAATCCCGTCATGTTCGACGATATGGTCTTGAAGAGCATGAATCGGTCGTTGCCGGTGTTGATCATGGTGGAGTACAGCGACATGACGAGGATGGTCTCGACGAGGAACAATCCGACGATGACTTCGATGAAGACGGGCGGAATGACCTTGGATGTATCGACGAGGCTGAGGTTGAGGTTCGTGCTGCCGAAACTCGCGGCGATGGCGGAAAGCTGATCCGTGATATAGACGATGGATTTCACTATCGCCACGCTCATGACGACCGCTGCGGCAGAGAGAAGCGGTGCGAGCATCGTCGTCGTGATGTTGATGAGACCCACGCTCTCCGCGAGCATCGTCTTGAGGTAATCGTCGAGCTTGTAGATGTCGATCGTCTGCGCACGGACCATCTTCGCGACCTTCGCGCTCGACGCCTGGCTTATCTCGGAGAAGCTCATGATCTGCGTGAGCACCTGGTTGACCTTCTTCGATGGCAAGAGCTTAGGGAGCTCGCGTTCCGATATCTCGGAGAGGCTCTCTTTGGTCGTGAGGAGCGTGTGCTTGATGCGGCGGAACGCTTTCACGACCGGGTGCTTGCCGAAACCGAATTTCTGGTAGTCGTCGATGACTTCGTCGATGATATTCTCGGTCGCGATGTTGAGCGTGAGATAGGTGGAGAATGATTGCAGGAGGTGCGGGAGATCCTGCTCTATCTCGTATACTTCCTCCCAGAGTTTCTTGTAACGATGCGTGTGTATCGCCGCATAGATGTACACTCCTGCCACGAGCCCGAAGCTGATGAGCCAACCCATGACCAGCGCGAACATGGTGTCGCCCGCAGGGTCGCCTGGTTGTATCGTCGATATGAAGTACAGCGACGGCATCGCGAAGATGACTGCGATCCCGATGCCGATCCATTTCACGTATGATGGCATCGGGGTGTACTCTTTGGCGTCCTCTATGTGGACTGTGTCCACTTGCACGCGTTTCGCGCCGAAGTTGAGCGCCATGAGGAGCGTCATAGTCGGGAAGAGGATGATATACACGAATGCGAGGATGTCCGGCCGCACCATGTCGGGGAGGAAGATCGAGAGAAGCGGCAAGAGCATGAGGCTCATGATCGGGATCAGGATGCCGACCGTGATGAGCTTTTGCGAGTTGCGGGAGAGTTCCTCGGCGTAACGCTTGCCTATGGTGCTGTAGTTGAGCAGCATCGTCTCGATAGTCTCGCCAAGGATCTTGTCGCGGTCCTCGCCCGTGCTCAGCGCAGCCGTCTGCAGGAGGCGCAGGCTCTTGACAAAGATGGGGTTTATCTCGTTCCAGATGGGGATGTACGGTTCTATCGCATCGCCCAGCGTCATCTTCTGTTTACGCGTGAGGTCGTTCTTTATCCGTTCGAACTGCAGCTTCAGAGTGCCGTGCAGATGACTGCCCGTCTCCACGAACGCGTACTCGATGCTGGTGTCCATGCTGATGAATGTCGTCATGCGCAGAATGGCGCGCAGCATCTCTTCGTTGTACTCGCTGATGGCGTGGCTATAGAAGATATTCGACGGGTAGATGTAGATGACAACCGCTCCTACCGCGCCGAGAAAGAGCACCGCGTAGGCGGCGAACCCCGATATGCTCGAGAGGATCGCCGCGACGAGGAGTGTCGGCAGGATCGTGAGCACCGCTGTCGCGATTATCTCGCGCGCCGAGTATGGGAATAAGACGAAGCTGAGCTTGCGCTGCATCGATTCGTCGTCGTACCCGAAGACCGGGAGCGAACGGCCTAGCTTGTACACATCAGAGAATGCCATGTGTCCACCGTGCGTATCCTGCTCCCCCATAACTGATAATGACTGATGATCATCGACTGGCCGTTGTATGCGGTGATGCGTGCGGCGATATCATGTGTCTTCCACGTACTCGCTCTCTTCCGCCGCTTTGCGCGTGTCGGTTTGGACTATCGCTTCGCGCAGGATCGCCTGCAACTGCTTGCGGTACTCGTCCCGGAACAGGTCCTCGTTCTCCGGCGAATTTAGCGGTTCGAGTTGGTCCATCAGTTTCGTGAAGAGTATGTTCGCGTCGGCTACGATCGGTGCCTCGAGGAGGTCCTCCTTCTCCCCTGCCGTCTTGACGAGGAGGTCTTTCGCCCAACCGCGTAGCGCTATATCGCGAAGCACGTCATCGTATCCTTTGTATCCTTGCGTGTTCTTGAGTATCATCTTTATGGTGACCGATCGCCCTTCGAGGAGGTGTGCTGTCGGTTCGAGCTGGTCCGTCTGCGGGTTGTAGACGAGAAGCTCCTGGAAGACGGGTTGGTCTTCCCATTCCTTGAGTACCTCTGTCACGGAGAGCACTCGTCGTTGACGGCCTAATCCCGACGGTGTCTTGATGAGGTTCTGGATGATGATGAGGTCGGTGACCTTGAAGCTGCCTTTGGGTACGCCGAGGTCGTTGACGACACGGTCGTAGACGCCGTACGGGGTGTCGGCGTGGATGGTGCCTGCGACCACGTTGCTCATTGCGCCGACGCGCATCGCTTCGTAGAGGACTGTCGCTTCCTTGGAACGGACTTCGCCGACGATGAGCGCTGAGTCGCCGAGGCGCAAAGATGTGCGCAGGCCGGTGTCGAACGGCATCTCCATGCCGTCTTTGAGGAGGGCGGAACGCACTTTGAGCGGTAGGATATCGTAGCCGAGCCGCTTGTAGTCGAGAACTGGCAGTTCGGCTGTATCTTCGATGGTGATGATGCGGTATTTGGGGAGTATCTCGAGGATGAGGCTGCCGAGGAGGCTTGTCTTGCCGCTGCCTCTCGGTCCTGCTGTGAGGAAGCTGCGGCCGTGCGCGATGACGAGGCTCATGAGCCCGGAGAACCATCCGTTGAGCGCTTTGTGCCGCATGAAGAGCGGTAACGTCCACGGGTGCTCGCGGTGTTTTCGTATCGAGTATCCTGTGCCGAACATGCTGAATGGGTCGATTATCGCGGCGACGCGTGCACGGATATTGTCCACTTTTATCTCGCCGTCGAGCTGTGGTTGCGCTCGGTTGAGCGGGCGCCCAGTGCTTATCTTGAGCCGCGTCGCGAGGTAGTTGAGGAAATCGTCAGAGGGATAGATGTTGCTCGTGCACTCCTGGTATTTTGAGTGGACGATGCGCATGCTCGTCTTGTACGCTGGCGGGTTGATGTTGATCTCGAGTATCATCTCGTCGGAGAGGAGGTGCTCGAGGATGCCGAAGTTCTGGTACCATCGCTTGATGTACGCGTTCGTGCTCACGCCTTCGTCGCGGAAGCGCGCCATGTCTTCGTAGAGGTCGAAGAGGTCGTTGAATGATACGTTCATCTCCGGTATCTTCATGTTGTAGATGTATCCTGTGCCGGAGAGCTTCTTGTAGATCTGCACGACCGCTCCGGTCTTCAGGCTGTATTGGTCGACGAGCATGACGTTCTCGGGGAGCACGGAGAGCCTGACGTCCACGAAGAACGGTTCTATGGAGAGGAGCTTGAATTGCCTGTCGTACTCTTTCGTGAAGAGCTTCGCTTTGAGGCGTAGCCTGTCGAATTCGCGGTGGCCGATGAAGGTGCGTATCTGGTCGGTCATCGTCGGCGCGGTCAGGTCGATGCCTTCCTCATCGCAGTCTATCTCTATGACTTCGTGCTCACGCTCGATGTATCACACCTCTCCGGAGAGCCTCCCGACGTCAGGGTTTATAAGGGTTGCGACGGGAGAAGGACGGGGCGGTTTCATTGTCAAATAGCGCTGCCTTGACCGGGCTTTCAAATTGGTGGTTGCCTGTACTCGAGTGGGTGATGCGCTCGCCAACCATGTGCGGTCTCTGGTCGCAGCGCAATCGTCAAGTGATGTTGCGAAAGTCTGACTCAAAGAAGTAGTTACGACTGAAATGATGCGCTGTGATAAGAACGGGCGGTGGATATCTCGGGTCTATTTCTCGAGTTCGCCCAGTCGCGTCTCGATGTCGATTAGTTTCTTCTGCAAGAATTCATTCTGCGCTTTGAAGATGCCGACTTCCTCGCGGTAGACATTGACGAGGTCCTTGAGTGTCGCCTTGATATCGGCGAGCTCTTGCGGGTTCGCACTGCCGCCTCCTCCGCTGACTTTGATGTTCTGCACGAATTTGTTCGTGTCTTGTTGCGCGGCGTAGATGTCGCCGAGATTTTTCGAGAGTGTCGTGTTGACGCTGGTCTGCACTTGGTCGAACGATTCCCGTGTCTGCGATCGCATGTCTGTCTGGAGCGTCTTGAGGAATTCGTAGATGAATGAGAGTTTCGCGTTGACGTCGGAGAATGCCTTGTTCATCGCGGGGCCGCCTGTGCCGCCCACGCCTCCTGCGAGCTGTTGGTTGATGGTCTCTATCTGTGTAGCGAGGATGCGTAGTTCTTCGCGGAACTGTGATTCCGCTTTCTGTTTCTGGTTCCCGAAGTCCATCGCCACGCTGTATCCCTCTTGATGCCCGTCTCCGTCCTCTCCTGAGGGCTATTTAAACATTTGTCATTCCGCTGGAATGGATACGGACTCTCGCGACGACGTTTTTTTCGCTCCGTGGTGTTGCGCTGTTTTCGTAGTTGTAACTACTCCTTGTCGTTAGTCATTAATGTGGTTGTTTGTGTTATGGTGTTGCTTCACGGCTGTACTGCAGTAAGAGGGGGTGTGGCTCTTGGAGCAGTCTGCTACTGTTTGTCTTTCGTCGATGTTACTTGTCATCTATGTTTCGCGCTGCGACGGATGTAGTGCCATTGGCACCATGGTCTCGGGACTCGCGAGATTGCTCGCTTCTGCTCGCAATACTCGTCCCTCGGGTTTCACGTCAAGGCAGCGCGGTAACTAATGATTATTGCACGATCAACTGCGTGTGGAGGTTCGTGCTAGAATTCTTCTTCGAACTCCTCTTCGCCGCCTGACGCTTCTTCTTCCCCGTCTCCTTCCTCGAAGGCTTTCTCGTACTTGTCGTTCTCGGTCTTCTCTTCGAAGTCCTCGTTCGAGTCGTATCCTTCCATGAAGGCTCCTTCTTCGGGGCTTATCTCGTCGTTTTCCGTGAGCTCTTCGCGGGCGTTGTCTCCATAGACATCTTCTTCCTTCTCTTCGCTAAAGTCATCGCCTGGCATAGGTCTCCGCCCGACGCCAATCCTATATAAAGATTTCTCCCGTTGGTGCTGTTGTCGCGGACAAAGTTCCTGTTCGGTTGAGTGTGTGCAAGATACGCTCATTAATACCACTTATTAGTGGTTAAAATAGTAACATTTATAAACCTCCGTCCATTATAGTATCGCTATGGCTGATGAGTTCCATACTCAACCAATCGATGTACCTCCCGAGCTGCTTCATCCTGCGACAACGCAAGGCGTAGAAGGGCAACAGGTGTATCGCGATCCCGATGTGATGGCGACGTTATCGCGTCTTCGTAGTGCGCCGTCACAGGTGCAGGTCGCGGGTATCGATTTACTGCGCGCCACTCCTGCTAAACCGTTGGATAACGATCCTTTCGCATCGCTACGTGAGAGCAAGAAGAACGATGTGCCGCAACTGCTTCCGACGGCACAACCCGATCAGCTCGCGGTGATCCCGACGATATCGGTGCATGATGCGCCGCTCTCGGCCGACGATCTATCGTACGAGCTTGAAATCACTTCCATGATTGAACGTT
>DUGD01000030.1 GCA_013331575.1 Candidatus Woesearchaeota archaeon | reverse complement strand
GCGTCATGCTGAGCGGTCGGGTCCTGCACTATAAAAAGGCATCGTGCGTGCTGCGGTGGTCCATAGTATTGTCGGACGCTACGTGTGGCGTTTTTTGTCGTAGCTATTTATCGTTTGGATCGCTTTTTTCGTTGTTTGAGGGATTGTTGTCTTGCCCTCTTTCGTGCGGGTTTCCTGCTGTGTGGTCGTGACGATTGTGCTGTAGGATGTTTCTTCGTGTTTGCATGTCGTATCTGTCGAGAGTTTCGAATAATCAGCGTCTTCGTAGCTCTTTGTTTCGTAATCATTTTCGTTGTTATCTTCTTTTTGCGAGAATCGCGAACACGCTCGCGTTGTCGCGCAGTTTTTGTAGGAGTGGTTGGTGCTGTCAGCACTGTTGCATGATGCTCTTTTTTGTGTGGTATCCTCGTTGTAGGGATGTATCGCAGCGTTTTCCGTTTGGATGATGGTTGTGTTTCATCCTTCTTCGTTGTATCGAACTCTTCATCGTGTTCAGGTGTTCTGTCTTCTTTGGCGTGTTCAGCATCGCTAGTTGTATCCTCTTTAGTCGTATCTTCTTGTTGTGCGCCGAGTATGTCTTCGAGGTGATGCGTCGTCTCTTTGATCGCGAGCCTCGCTTCCGTTATCGCTTGTGCTATTGCTCCATCGTCGTCGGCTATGACGATGTGTGTCGTCTCCTCGTGCAATGTGGCGCGTGGTTCCGGTGTTCGTTCACGTTTTCGCTCCGGCGTATCCGGTGCGTCTGTCTTGTTCGTTCCATCGGGTTGTCTTTCAGAGAAATGTGATTGTATCTTGTGGTGCAGATGTTCACGCTGGAGTTGCCGCACGCGTGGCGCGGAGTAGTGCGCGCCGCATCGGGTGCAGTAATAGCCGAGGAGCGCTGCCCCCTTGAGTCTACCTTCGCAGACAGGGCACTCGACGCGGATGACTTTCGGAGTCGTAAGCGTTTCCCTCCGTAATCGGGTTGTGCGCTCGTGCGAGTCTTGTCCCATTGGGTTGGTCATTGTGTTGGTGCGTTCCGTTGACCGCTCTTATAATCATTGGTCTCCACCGCAGAGGAGTGTTTAGCGTGTTTCAGGGTGCTTTCTGCTCGCGCAATCGGTCATGGGATACCGTTCGGTTGTGTGCTGATGCACGGCGTATCTCGTGCTCTTCCATGCCGAAGTATCTGGATTTCAGGAGCAAACTATTTAAACGGCCCTCGGGGCCCCGACTATGGCCATCTGATGGTTCATCCGGGCGCGATAATCGTGCTAATCGGGTGTAGCAGGTGTGCATCGACCTAGAGTATGCTGCTGCAACTACACTACTACACATAGAGTACATAGATTATATAGCGCACACTGATTGTCCACGACTGATGTGATTGGTTTATGGTAGACGCGTTCGATTTCAAGACCGTTGAAGCTGAGTCCAAAGAGTTCTGGGACGCTCAACAAGTATACCCTAAGGTCAAAGCGCGGCCGAAAGCAGTCAAAGCTCCGAAGTACTATTTCTTGGACGGCCCGCCCTACACCTCCGGCAACGTCCACCTCGGCACGACGTGGAACAAGATACTCAAGGACATGGTCTTGCGCTACAAGCGCATGCAGGGGTTCGATGTCTGGGACCGCGCTGGCTATGACATGCACGGCCTGCCGACTGAGCACGCGACCGAGGCCGAGATAGGCATCCACGGCCGCGAGCAGATCCAGGCGTACGGCGTCGAGAGGTTCATCGACGCATGCCGCGCCCTATGCATCCGCAACATGCTCAAGATGAACGATGATTTCATCAAGCTCGGCGTGTGGATGGATTTCGAGAACGCGTACCAGTCCATCACGAAGGAGTTTATGGAGGGTGAGTGGTGGCTCATCAAGCAGGCGCACGAGAAAGGACGCCTGTACGAAGGCGAACGCACCATGACGTGGGACGCCACGAACGCGACAGCGCTCGCGAAGCACGAGCTCGCGTACGAGAACGTCACCGAACCCGCCATCTACGTCCGCTTCCCCGTCATCGACAAGGGGACTGGCGAGGCGAGCAAGGACACGTTCATCCTCATCTGGACCACGACGCCCTGGACCATACCGTTCAACCTCGCCGTCATGGCGAACCCAGGAGTTGTATACTGCAAAGTCAAGGTCGTCTTCGATGAGACTCCGCAGCATTGGATACTCGCGAAAGACCTGCTCGACGACTTCATCGTAAAAGGGCTCAAGCTCGACTATGTTATAGAGGAGGAGTTCGCAGGCAAGACGCTCGAGGGCGTTGCATATCTCCATCCGTTCGCGAAATACAACCAGGTCTACGCCGACCTCAAGGCGAAGCACCCGAAGGTGCACACCGTCATCCTCAGCGCCGAATACGTCGACACGAGCGCCGGCACCGGACTCGTGCACTGCGCGCCCGGCTGCGGCCCCGAGGACTACGAGGTCGGCCACCGCAACGGCATCCCGCCGTTCAACACCATCGACGAGCAGGGCTTCTGCCGCGACATCGTGCCGTTCATCGGCCTCGAGGCGAAGAAAGAGGATGAGGAGTTCATCCGCCTCATCGACCGCGAGGACGCGCTTCTCTTCACGCATAAGTACACGCACGAGTATCCGTTCGGCGAGCGCAGCAAGAGCCCCGTCATCTTCCGCACGACGAAGCAGTGGTTCCTGAAGATCGAGGATATCAAGGACCAGCTCATCGCTGAGAACAACAAGATAACTTGGGTCCCGCAGGCAGCGTACAACGCCTTCAACTCGTGGCTCGAGAACCTGCGCGACAACAGCATCAGCAAGCAGCGCTTCTGGGGCACGCCGCTCCCTGTTTGGCGCAATGTTGACGATCCGAAGGACTATATCGTCATCGGTAGCGCGAAAGAGCTCAAAGAGCTCGCAAACCTCGACGCCGAACCTGAAGATCTGCACATCCCTACCGTCGACAAGATAGCATTCCAGCACAAGGGCAAGGATGGCAAGATGCACGAGTTCCGACGCGTCCCCGACGTCTTGGACGTCTGGGTGGACGCAGGTACCACGAGCTGGAACTGTCTCGACTTCCCGCAACGCCACGACCAGTTCGACGATCTGTACCCCGCGGACTTCATTCTTGAAGGCAAGGATCAGATCCGCGGTTGGTTCAATCTCCTGCACATCGCGTCCATGGTCGCAGTGGGCAAGCCCGCGTTCAAGGCGTGCTACATGCACGGGTTCATCAACGACTCGCAAGGACGCAAGATGTCGAAGTCGCTCAAGAACTACATACTTCCTGAAGAAGTCACGAGCAAATACGGCGTTGACGCGACGCGATACTACATGGTCGGCGCCGCGAACCCTGGCTTCGACATGAATTACAATTTCGACGATCTCGACGCGAAATTCCGCAACCTCCTGGTCTACTGGAACCTCCATAAGTATCTCATCGTGCTCGCGAGCCAATCCGACATCGTGCCTGTGAGCGTCGAGGAGCTTGAGCGGCGCGGTCTGTTGTCGGTCGAGGAACGTTATGTCCTCTCGCGACTGCACACCGCTGTGCGCGATATGACCCGTACACTCGACGAATACCGTCTCAATGAGGTACCCCTGCCGGTCGAGGAGTTCTTGCTCGACGTCAGCCGAACGTATGTCCAGCTCGTACGAGATAAGGCGACGGCGGGGTCCGACGACGAGAAACTCGCAGTGGTCAGCATACTCTTCCATGCGCTTTGCGAAGGCATCACGCTATTCGCTCCCATCGCTCCGTATTATGCGGAGAGCGTCTATCGCCATCTGCGCGTGGCGTTCCCCGACATGTGCAGCGAAGAGAGCGTCCACATGCGTATGTGGCCGAAGGCCGACGAAACCTATATGGACGGCCAGCTCGAAGCGGATTTCGTGATTGCGAAAGATCTCATCGGCGCCGTACTCGCCGCCCGCGACAAAGCGCAACTGGGCGTGCGCTGGCCGGTCAAAGAGGTGCGTGTGGATTGCGCTCCTGCGCAGCAGCAGGCCATCCTCCGCATGGAATCACTCGTGCTCACACTCACAAACCTCAAGGAGATAAGCTTCTCGCCTGTCGACATCTCGTATACTGTCGAGCCGAACACCAAGACTATCGGCAAGGATTTCGGCAAGGAGACGCAGCTCGTGATGCATCTGATTGAGAAGCACCAGCACGAGCTTGTCGAGATGCTCAAATCCCGGCAACCTCATGTGATCATCGACGATAAGACTCTCAAGCCCGAGCATCTCAACGTCACGCGTATCGTGCCTGACAAGTATCAGGTCGGTGAAGGCAACACGCTCCGTGCGTATCTCGACGTGCTGCGCACGCCAGAGCTCGAACGCGAGGGTTTCGCGCGCGAGGTCATACGGCGCATCCAGCAGCTGCGCAAGAAATCCGGACTCGTGAAGTCGGACCGCATCGCGGTGGAGATCGCCGCGGGCGATGCGACCTTGCGTGCCGCGATAGAGGAGCACGCGCAGGCGATAGCCGAACGCTGCGGTGCGACGCGTTTCGTGCTCGCTGACACGCTCTCCCAGAACTTCGTGATGACGAATGAGGAGAAGATCAAGGGCGCGAGCTTTGTTGTCGGGTTCAATGTTTTGGAGTAGACTGGTACATGCCAACTAATGATGATATGGAGTTAGCGGGAGTTATTGGTGGGATAGCGGGAGCGTTGTTTGCAGCACCATCTTTGCAGGACAAGCAACTTCTTGAAGAAGCGAAAAAAATGAAATCTGTATTTGAAACAAGGAAATCGAGATTGGGATCGATTCCGGTGGCTTTCGAAAAAGATATCACTATCTTTCGAAATATTCACGATATCTATACACTCTTTGGTTATGGATTCTTCAGAGTATCTACTATCCTTTGTGGTGCAGTATTGGAGTATGCATTACGAAAAAAATTCAATTCATCAGAAAAATTTGAAAAACTCATTTTTCAAGCAAAAGACTCTAATATTATAGACGAAAAGGAATATCATTATTTGCATGGAATCAAACACGCTCGGAATACCATTCACGACTTGAACAAAGACGTCAATGAACACGATGCACTCATAGCAATAAATGTTACTAAGAACATTCTCGAGAAGATTATGCCGTTTATGGACCCAGCCAGATTTGAACTGGCGACCTCTACCGTGTGAAGGTAGCGCTCTACCGCTAAGCTATGAGTCCTTATTGTCGTGAAAGTCAGGGGGCCTTTATAAAAATATCCGTCCTTTCTATATGCAGGTCTTCTCTTTTGGCTGCGGCGAGAGTGTGTACATGGTTTGGCGCTGTGTTCCCTATTGCTCGAACGCGTCCACGA
>DUGD01000098.1 GCA_013331575.1 Candidatus Woesearchaeota archaeon | reverse complement strand
CCAGCGCATCATCAGCATCGAGGATACGCGCGAGATACAATTACCGTCGTTCCTCCACTGGGTGCCTATGAACACACGCCTTGCGAACGCCGAAGGAAAAGGCAAAGTCTCTATGGGCGATCTCCTCATCAACTCGCTCCGTATGCGTCCCGACCGCATCATCGTCGGAGAAGTCCGCCGGAAAGTCGAGGCGGAGACTCTTTTCGAGGCTATCCACACGGGCCACTCTGTCTACGCCACGTTCCACGCAAACAATGCCCGTGAGGCGATCGATCGTCTCACGAACGCTCCCATCGAGATACCGCCCATCATGTTGCCGGCCATCTCACTTCTCATCGTGCAATTCCGTAACCGTCGCACCGGCAATCGCCGCACATTCCAGATAGCGGAGATAACGGAAGACAGCAAAGCGAATGTCATCTTGCAGTACGATTCGAAAAAGGACCGCTTGGTGCCGGCCGGAAAATCACGGTCGTTCTATGACAACCTCCGCCTCTACACCGGTTACTCGGATGCAGAGATACGAAGCGAATTACGCGAGAAACAGACAGTCATCGAATACCTTGTCAAGCAAGGCATCACCGCCGTCGATGATGTAGGACGGGTCATAGCAGAATATTACACGGACAAGGAGAACCTCATGCGTTTCGTGAAAGCGAACAAACCGTTCGTGGCACCGATGCCGCCGCAGGCAGCACCTATTATGCAGCCATCAGCACAGACAGCACCTCCGACTGGGGCAGGAGTGACTACTGACGCGCCCGCACCAATCACGCACGCGGCACGGGCGGGTGCGCCGAAAAAACAGCAGTGAGCTATCGTGACCGACCATGGCGACAATCCATAAGTTCATCGCACAGCGATTCCCTGACTTGCGATTCAAGCTCGCGCAAGCCCGCATGGATGAGACCACTGAGCACTATATCCAAAAGACGCTCTTCATCAGCGCGCTCCTATCCATAGCGGTGACGATAGTCATCTTCTCGTTCACGAAAAGCCCGGGCGCGCTCCTTCTCCTGCCCATCATCTACATCGCAGCGTTCTTCTACCTCTTCCATTACACCGATGCGCAACTCGCCAAGATACAGCGATCAGTGAGCAAAGAGATAGTGTTCGCAGGCCGCTTCCTCATCATCGAGCTCGAGAGCGGAGTCCCGATGTACGATGCGTTCAATAATATCGCACGCAACTACGAGTACGTCGGCAAGTATTTCGCTGAGATAAACCGCCGCGTAGACCTCGGAACTCCTATGGAGGAGGCGATAAACGAGGCGGTGCAACTCGCTCCATCGAATGATCTGCGACGGATATATTGGCAGATACTCAACAGCCTCAAGACCGGCAGCGAAGTGAGCTCGGCATTGGGCAGCGTCATCGATATGATCGTGCGCGAACAGGAGATAGCGGTCAAAGAGTACGGCCGCAAGCTCAACCCCATGGCGATGTTCTACATGATGATCGCGATAATCGTGCCATCATTAGGCACCATCATGCTGCTCGTCCTCGCGACGTTCATCGGCATCACCATGGATCTTCTCCTGTTCGGGCTCATCGTCTCCGCGAGCATTATCGTGCAGATATTCTTCCTCGTCACCATCAAATCGCAGCGACCACCGGTGGAATTATGAGCGGGAGCGGCAAGCAGCAATCCTCTGCTTCTGCGCACCACGTCTCGGTGCGTGCAAAGAGCACTACGAGTGCTGCAGGACCGCGGCCGCATCACGGCACCGCTCCCGATGCGACCGGCCGGCCTGCCAAGAACGCTGTTGTGCCTGGAATGCCCGAGCATGATAATTCCCACACGGTGCAGAGCACTGTGGGCCTCTCTTCACGTATACGCCGCCTCTTTGGCGGAAAGCATATCGCACAATCACCTCCTGGTGCCGTCAAAGAATCTTCTCCGCAATCTCTGCCGAGTACATCTCCGCATAGCCTGCCGCCACAGGAGCAAATCTCTGCCCCGCCATCGTACTCCGCATCGAACCTTGTTCCATCGGGTGCTTCGCGTGTGAACAAGAAAGATGGTCGTCGTAATCAATCGTCCGATCAACCATCAAAGCGACCGGCAGCGAAACCGAAATACAAACGCATGACCCGGCAATCGCTCGCAGAGTACCTGACAAAAGCAGGGTACACTGTCTCTGCGGAAAAGGTGAAACGCGTAGCGTTCCGCATGGTGCTCGCATCGTTCCTCATCGTGAGCCTTGGTATCGTTATCATCGGCGCGCTCAACGGCGCCAATACCCTCGATCTCATCGTCTTCATGCTCGGGCTATGGACTGTCACGTTCATCGCTGTGTTGCTCGTTGTGATGGCGGGCATCTATTTCTTCCTCGATTATCGGATATACCAGCGGACCCGGGAGATAGAGGATGTATTCCCTGATTTCTTGCAGCTCGCGAGCAGCAATATCGCGGCAGGCATGCCTATCGACCGTGCGCTCTGGTACGCGATACGCCCGAACTTCGGCGTGCTCGCAAAAGAGATGGAAGACGTCGCGAAAGCGACCATGACGGGCGAGGACTTGGAGGTGAGTCTGCTGCGTTTCACCGACAAGTACAATAGCCAGACGCTCCGCCGTAGCGTGAACATCCTCATCGAGGGTATGCGGGCGGGCGGTCAGATGGCCGATCTCCTCAACAAGATAGCGCTCAATATCGAGGAGATGAAGATCATGCGCAAGGAGATGGCTGCGAATGTCACTACATACGCCATCTTCATCACGTTCGCCGCGGTCATCATCGCACCGTTCCTCTTCGCCCTCGGCACAGAACTCCTCTCTATCATCATCAAGATATCGGGATCGCTTGATCTCTCGTCATCATCTTCTTCGTTCTCGTTCTCTGCGCCACCGGAGAGCGCCATCACGAATTTCAAGATATTCAGCGTCGCGATGCTCATCGTCACAACCGTCTTCTCCGCGGCGATCGTGAGCGTGATAAAGCACGGTCGCATCATGGAGGGCATAAAGACGATGCCTGTCTATGCGGTGATATCCATCATCATCTACTATATTGCGCTCACCGCGTTGCATGGCGTGTTCGGGAGTATCATCTGAGAGCTCTGCGCTAGATGCGAATGGTTCTTGTTATTGTACGTTGTTTGCGTTGATTGGTGTGCTTCAGTCGGAGTATGCGTTGGTCTGTTCGCTGCCTTGGCGTGTGGCCCGAGGGGCGAGTATTTTCTGAAAGAAAATCTTGCGAGCCCTGAGACAATTCTTGAGTATATCCGCCGCAGCGAAGTTAAGCGTATAAATCGTAGTTAATCACTATGACGATGAGATGTAGTTGACTACTAATATGCTGGATGAGTAGTTGACGACTAAGCAAGAGACAGCATCTCTTTCCCGGCGAGAGGACTACAACAGAGAATTAGTGGTTGTCGAATAAGAAGAACAGTATTCGCCGTTGCAGTACTCAACAGAAGAGCTTTTCGTTATACTTCATTTGTAGATGGCCTTCCGATGCCCGAGCTCTATCACGAGGATGATGAGTTGTTTGTCTTGGATGTCGGCGATGATGCGGTACTCGCCGCAACGGAAACGGAAATACGCGGTTCCTTGGAGACGCTTCGCGTGCGCATACGGACGGATGCGGATGCGCTCGAGTGTCGCGAGGATTCGGTCGCTGATACTCTCAGGCAGTTTGCCGAGTTGTTTCTCCGCCTTGTCGGAAACCTTAACGTCGTACATGGCGCATCCTCAGCATCTGCTTGACCTCTTCGAAAGAATGTACCCGACCTGCTTTGATGTCTTCTTCCGATTGCGCGATGTTGCGCTTGGTCTCATCAGAAAGCTCCATGGTGTCCTCGAGCAGGTCCCAGATGAGATCCTCATAGCTCTCCTTATCATGCATCTTTCGTTTCTTGAGTTCCGCGAGGAGCTCTTCGCTAATCTGGATGGTTGTTGCCATAGTAAGCATATAAGTCACCATAGTTTATATGTTTTTCTTGTGCTTGAAGAGTTGCTTGCGCGTTTATTGTGCTATCGTTCGTGTTTCCGTCTTTGTTCCGGATGACGCAGAGAGTTTTCGGCTTCGCCGAGCTCCTGCGAAACCTTTATAAATCGCGATATCAGATGTTGAGGAAGTCACATTTCGGACACCGAAGTGAGGTGGAATACCATGAGAAAAGGACAAGCAGCAATGGAATTCTTGATGACGTACGGCTGGGCAATCCTGGTCGTGCTCGCAGCAATCGGCGCGCTCGCCTACTTCGGCGTGCTCAGCCCGGACAAATTCCTGCCGGACAAATGCACCGCAAGCCCGCCGTTTACCTGTTCCGAATACAAGGCACAGTATGTGGATGGTTCCGCTGACATCGTGACCCTCGTCCTCCAGCAGAACTCTGGCACGAACTTCGAGAACGTTACGGTATTCATGGAGCATTGCGTTACTGAATTGACGAACAATACTGCGGTTGCGAATGGCGACAAGGCGATCTTCGCGTTCGACGATTGCGACACCGGAAACTCCGGTAGCAAGTTCAAGGCAACGTTCAACATGACGTACTGGCAAGAAGATGGCGCCATCGACCGCACGGTCTCTGGAACCATCCAGACGAAGGTCGAATAGGCCTTTCCTTTCTTTTCATTCTCTTTTTGTTTCATTTCTCGTTCGATTGTTCACTCTGCTACTCTATCTTGTGTGGCGAGCAAAGCACCCGTGCCTGACGGATTGCTGGCTGTGCTTCGATGCGACTGTGCCGTGGTATTGAATCATCGTCGCAATACTTATAAATGAATTATCCCAATATTATTCTATGCGCCGCGCCCAAGCAGCGATGGAATTCCTTACCACCTATGGTTGGGCTATGCTTGTAATATTGCTTGCTGCCGGCGCACTCGCGTATTTCGGTGTGCTTGCGCCAAAGACAGTGATGCCCGATGCTTGCGACGCAGGTATTCCTTTTGCGTGCTTCGAATACGCCGCATACCCCGATGGCGTTGCATTGTCGCTTCGTTATGGCGGCGTCGATTCGCTCGATAGGGTCAATGTGACCATAGATGGCTGTGGTAGCGTTGAAAGGGTCGTTCCTGTGCAGACGAGTGACGTGATCCTCGCGTACGTTGCATGTCCGCGTTCTGGTGAGCGGCAGAAAATGACGTTCACCGTACGATACCACGAGCCTGAGGATGCGCTTGATCAGACTGTTGTGGGCCGCGTGGTCGTCTGGGCATCGCAATCCGATCGCATCGAGAGCGACGGTATCTTCATCTGCCGCGGGGATCGTTGTTCCTGAACTGCGACTGTGTCCGCGTCTTCTGTATCTGTCAAGGTTCCCTGCTGTCGGTTCTGCTGGGTCATTATCCTATATCGTCAGTCTACTTCTGATTGTCGTCAGCATGATATGCGGGTGCCTATGGATATCGGCTCTTGATATCGGTTCCATGTTACGTGCGTGTGACGCAAGATTCTCATCGTCACATTGTCGGCTATCCGAAGAGACGACTACGGACTGGTTATTACAAGCCTGAACTCCAGACCAATTTGGAAGAAAAACTGAGAAAAAATAAAAAACAGAATTAGCTCGCTGACCAGCCTTCCACTCTATACCAGTGGGTGGCAGGGATGGTCGGACTCGCGCATTTGCCCGGGGGCACGTTGCTGCCGAGAAGCGATGAGATCGTTCCCAATCCCGGCTTGCTCGACCAGTAATCGCTCAGTATCGCTTTGCAGCTCTGCGCACTTATCTCGCGGCCACAGCAATTCTCGACGAGGTGGAAGCAATATATCTGGTCTTCGCACACGCCGACTCCCGCGAGGAGCGTCGTGTCCATGCCTGATTTCTGGTCGTTGTCGAGGTCGATGAACTCGGCGGCACCAGGCACCTTGCGTGAGTTATACATACATAGGCTCGCGAGAGCGGCAGGACTGCATTGGTTGTTGCTCGCCTCGACGCATTTGTCGGAGCATGCCTGACGTACCTTGGAGAGCATCTCTTTCGTCTTCTGCTCCTGCGTCACGTCCGCCAATTCCTTCTGCTTGTCCGCTATCTGGCTCTGGAAGAGTTTCAACATGACCAGCGCCACGGCGAGGATAATGAAGAGTGCGACGAAAATCTCGATGGGTTTCTCGGTTCCTTTGCGGTTTCTCATGGATGCCACCTTCTCATGTTCCCTTGTGCTTGAATTTCATGTGCTTGACCGGGTTCTCGCGCACAGGTGCGACGAAGCCCTTCTTCTTCCCATTCGCTACGGATGCTTGAGGTATTTCCGCGCGGGTCGCGTGTCTTGGTTCCGGCACGTGGCCCATGGGGAATCTCTCTTGCACCTCGCGTTCGAGGAATGCGTCGAATCGCTTGAGGAAGATGAATGTGAGGATGATGACGACAAGGCTGAGATAGAGATAACTATCGATGATGTCGATATTGAGGAACGCCTGCAAAAGCAGCATGACCACCGACGCCGCGAAGAGTATCGTGCCGAGGAACACTTGCGTGAGCGTATTGACGAGCGTCAGGTGTTCGTGGCTGTGCCTGTAATTATAGCACTGGTATGCGACTGTCAGTCCGATTGCCACCGTGAACGCGTAGAGGAGCGCGGTCGCGAGGTCGAGCGCCGGCGAGAGTATGATGAAGACGTCGACCGCTATCGTGAAGATGATGAGTGTCG
>DUGD01000025.1 GCA_013331575.1 Candidatus Woesearchaeota archaeon | reverse complement strand
TAGCATATTAGGCACATTAGGCAGCCATCTGTACTTTTCTGCAGCGCAGCGAAGGAGAGCGCGGCTTTTCGTGCACACGATTCCACAAAAAATCCATGAAAACTATGTTTTCAGAAGCAGAGATGAGAAAAGCGCCGCTTCCCCATTGTAGAAAATCCATTGATGTACTCGCAAACTGTTGTGTTCTAGCGTCTTGGAATTCATCGCTCCTCGGAGCGAAGCCGGAAGCAGTGGATGCAGCATAATAAACGGAATCCTTGCACAGGAAGAGCACCTCCCTAGATCAGAGGTGGCCACGCAAACTGTAATACAGACCGTAATGCTTATGAGCGACACGACGCTCCCAAGCGCATGGAAGACAACGCAAGAGATAACGCCATCCTCATCGTTGGACCGCCCGGCAGCGGCAAGGGAACGCAGAGCGCCCATTTATGCACCGCGCGACCGAACATCGTCTATCTCGAGAGCGGCGCGCTCGTACGCGAGTGGGTGAAACAAGGGTCTGACCTCGCAAAGGCCTACGCGCCGCAGCTCGACCAAGGAGTATTGCTCGATGATGACCAGATGTTCGCGGTGTACAAGGAGAACCGCGCCCGGATGGCATCAAACGGCGATTACATCCCGGGCAGCAGCATGCTGCTTGCGGACGGCTATCCGCGCACCGTTGGACAAGCTATCGCCAACACGATGCTCGACGTCCACGGCATCATCGAGCTGCGGGTAGACAACCCTCACGTCCTTGTGCAGCGCATCCAGAACGACCCGAAACGCGCGCACCGGACGGACAACGATCGGGAGACCATCCTACGCCGCATCCAATTCTATAACGAGAAGACCGAGCCGATGCTCGACGTCTACGCGATGAGAGGCGTGCCGATCCACACATACGATGCTTCGCTTGACCTCGAGACGGTCCAAGCATCGGTGTTCGCGGCGTATACGTCCATCGAGAAGACGATGAGCGCAGCGAGCAAAAGATAGAGGTACGGTGTTTTAGCATCGCGCGAGGCGAATGTCGATTGATAGTATCCGGCCTGAATAACAGTACGACTCTCAGTATTCTCCTACAATGAACTTCTTGTTTTTTTGCGCGTCATGCACTACGCTTCGAGGAACGCGGCGGAGGTACTGCTCTTTCATCGCAGCATTATATCGGCCCTCGCAAGGTTCGTCCCTGACGAACACTCGGACCTCAGGATACGCACCAAGGCGCGAAGAAATCGAAGATTCAAAGAATTCGAGTCGAATTCTTGAACGCGGAAGACACTTCCGCCGTTTCTTGCGCAAGGAGAGCGTCACTCTCCTTCGCGTTCATTCTCAAACCCATAACAAAGAGAAGTCTCGATTATCCAACCGGCGTTCGTTGCGCTGATCACTGGAGTGCTTTATCGACTAGTTCTGAGAATTTCGCGTAGAAGGTATCCCAATCTTTCTCCGCGACCACGATACCGCATGCGTTACGATGGCCGCCACCATAGCCCTCGCAGCCCTTGAGCGATTCGGTGACGATAGTTGGCATCTCGATATCTTTGCTGCGCGTGCTGCACTTGACATTACCATCATGTTTCCTGCCCACGAGAATGATGCGATTGGGATAGCGGATGAGAAGCTCGTTGGAGAGCTCCGATGTGAACGTCATGGAATCGTCAGTGTAGAGGTATTTGAGGATGTTGCTCTCCGGAGTCTCCGCAGCGGTCGCTTTCGCCTCTGCGAGCATCCGGTCATACCCCGCGGCGAGGCGTTCATACTTCTTCCACAAGAACCGGCCGCGGGATGTGGTCTGCTGGAGTATCTCGTACGGGCTCTCGATGCGGGTGAGCGTTATTACTGACTTGCGCGCTTCAGTGGTCGATCCTTTGAGGTTGAACTGTATGACTCGTATGAGCTTCGCTATCGGCGTATCAAGGTAGAGGTCGGTGATGCCAGTATACGACTCGGGCATGAGATCAGGGTATGTCTTTGCGAACTCATCGATATAATCAGGCACATGCCAGTCCGCGACGCTTCCCACAGTCGCTATCCAAAGGTTGTTCTTGGCGATGCGGTAGCTCCAGTAGCTCGTTGGTCGGTTGTCAGCGTCGTCCCAGATGCGCGGGTTGATGTAGAACAGATTGGGAAATCGTTTTGCAGTCTCTATTTGAGGTTCGTGATGGTCTATCCACACAATGGGGGTTTTCACCGCTTGCAAGAACTCATCGTCTATCTTGGGTTTGTCAAGTACCACTATGAGATCGGGGCTGTACTCGTCGACTTTGCGCAGGTACTCTTTGGTGAGCACCGGGCTGGTCTTTATGGCAACGCCACTTCCCTCTTTGCAGAATTGGTAGAGGATGACGAACGAGCAGGTGCCATCCGGGTCGTCGTCGTGGAAAAAGAGCGGTCTAGCGGCGTGGGTGAGCGCGTTTCTCGCCTTCTCCAGTATCTCTTCTGGTATTGCCATACTCCTCGGAAGAACGCCACTCACTATTTAAGGGTGTTGGGTCGTTTTCAAGGGTTTCAACAGGGGATTCTGTGATGGGCTCTATAGGGGGTTCTGTATAGATGGTGGAATCCTCAGAGGACGCGACATCGGGGATAGTGTACGGCGCTGGCGGCACATGTCCCCAATCGTTGGCTGCGAGGCCTGCAGGGGTTACGCGCCCACTACGGCCATTATTGCGTGGCAGCGTAGCAAGGCATGCATCGGTGGGAGTGTGCGGCTCAGTGAGGGCTTCCAGAGTCATACGCTTGCCAAGCTCCTCTTTGAGGCCGGTGAAGTGGGCACGGCCGGTACCGATGAGCACTTTCGTCTCGGGTCGTTCACGCAGATACGCCACTATTTGATCCGCCATGAGTTCGTTTCGCTTGTTGACTTTTAACGCATCATTCGTGCCAGACACCGCAGCATCAAGATCATCACGCATTTGGGTGAGGATGTCTTTTTGCGTCTCTACTTCGTTTTTCCCTTCCCAATAATTGAGTGGGGCTGTCGCAGTCATCTTGATTCCTTCGTAGATGATCTCGATTTTATCGCCGAGGGTGAATGTGTGTATGCCTCCTGCAGTATCATTCTCGGTGTATAGAAACGGTATGCCGTGATTCTTCGCGCCATCGATGAATGGGTGCTTTTCAATCGTCCTACCGCTTCCCAACGCGTAATAATAGAGGCCTGAATGGTAGGTGGCTGCGAAGGCAACTAGGAACGGTATATCAAAAAACCCGATATTGGATTTCGAATCAGCGCCTTCGTAGAGCACGAGATCGAACTCTTGGATACGGCGTTTCGCGTATGATGCCTCTTGTTCATTGTAAAGATGGACTTCGCCAAGAAGCGTGAGTCTTTTTTTCTGCCCGTCTATCGTCGCGAGGAATTCCTGCTCCACCATCTCGTTACGCACGTTCTCCGATAACCAGCGTTTGTGACGGGTCTCGTAGTCGTTGCGAGCGAATACCTTCGCGGCACCGCAGGTGGTTGTGTAGAGCGCCGTCAGACCCAGAAGTCCGATACCTATCGCTCGCCCGATGCGTCGTTTTTTGCGCGGTGCCGTCGCGGTCGGATAGCGCGGTGGCGGGGGAGGAATCGGTTGATAAGGGCTCATTTGGCACGTTAATCAACGATGCAATATAAATGTTACCACTAAAGAGTGTAATATTTAACAATCGGCCAGCGTCGAGTCAGCTATCCTGCAGCCGCACACAACCAGCTCATTATCACGGTGACCGGCGAGATCTGTTATACAGCAATATGTTCGCCAACAGAATACCGCCGAGTACGATCTCGGTGAGCACGCCGAAGAACAGCACCATCTTCAAGAGATCGCGATGCAACTCGACCAAGACAACATCATCTGTCTCTTCGCGTGTCACAACCATCACAATCATGCCATTCGGCAACTTCCGATATCCGACGTTCTGCTCATCAACGACGAAACCGCCGCGATCGAGAGTCAACAGCTCAGCAATCGTCTCCCAAGAACGGATACTTGATGGATCACCGACGAAGAAAGTACCCTCCTGATCGAAAAGATAAGCATCGCCTTGGATGTGCGGGCAAGAGGATACTTTTCGCTGCACAGCGTTGAGATTCAGATCAATACCCGCCACGCCAATAAGACGATAGTTCTTATAGACAGGAGCGATATAGGAAACGCAGTCGTAACCGAGATCCTCATCATAGTAGACCCCTGTCCACGTCCCTCTGCCTTTACGGATAGCATCATAGTACCAGACATAATTAGGATCATCACGCCATTGTGCACTATGCATGGAGAGGTACCCTGGAATAAGCACGCCAGTATCCTCCTCAGGGGTGGCAATACCATCCTTGACCGAGAACCAAGAATACGAGACACCGCGCACCGGATCCAAGTATTTATCGGGGTCGAGATAGAAATAGATGCCTGCAAGATCATTGGTGTTTACACCGATGGACCTCACGTCATCAGACACCGAATCCATATACGCTGACACATACGACCGGTTATTCGATGCAGCCGCCAAGTCGAATTTTTCCGCAACCACATCGCGAAGGTGACCGGCTGTGGTACGAATATACTCGATCGTCGGTTCCAGCTCCGCCGCCAGATGATCCGCGCTCATCATGGTAGACGCTTCATCCACTGAACGTAACGTAGACGAAGTCCATGAGAACGTCATGAAAGCGAACACCGGCACGATAAGCATGACTATCGCTATCCTCATGACCCGTCCCAAGAATGATTTCGGTGTGATACTGCGCTGGTCGCGGAACAATCGCAGGAAAATGCTGTTGACATACAACCACAGGCAGAAGAGCGCGAGAATGACCATCACATGGGTGGTACGCAAGAACGCCTGTAGATTCTCAATTGGGAGAGGCGACGTCGCTTCATCCGCGACCACAATGACCGTCATCCCATTAGCCAGGATTTTGTATCCGATATCCTGATTATCGATCGTGAAGCCGCCACGATCATCAGTCAAGAACGGCAGTATATGCTCCCACGATCGCACGTCCTCAGGGGACCCGGTGACAAAGTTTCCATCGCTATCGAGCACGATAACAGTCTGTCCGTTGCTGTTGAACGCCATGGCCCGCTGCACGTCCTGAAGCGTCATATCCACGCCGACAATGCCTGCGAACTCCCCATCTATCATGAGCGGACGAATATATGATATGACGTACATCTCGAGATCATTGTCGAAATATGCGGCGGTCCACTGCGGGACAGGATTGCGCAAGATATCATAATACCACACATACCCTTCATCCTCGGAGAACCGGGTCGAATTGGCGCGCAAGTACTCCGGATCGAACTCATCACTATCTGGCCGATACACGAACGTGCCTCCTTCGCGGACGTACCACGTGGTATACATAGCATTGTAACGATCGGGATTGAACGTGACATATATACCTTGGACGCTCGGAGTATCGAGTGCCATCTTCCGGAGCGCTGGCGTTGTATGCGCAATGAGATTAGAAAGGTACTCAGGATCCTCACGCGCACGGTCGTCATCGAGGTCCGATAGCACAACCGATTCAAGGTCCTCGACTATCGCTTCAGCATTCATGCGATGGATCTCTAGGTACAACGCGGAATTATCGGCACTGTACGCCATCCCATTTATCTCCGTCTGCTGTAGTGCGGCATCCGCTTTGAGATGGAACGCAATTATGAGAGCAGACGACGTGATGAACAAAACGACAAACAGCACCAGTATCGCTTTGCCTAGCCAAGACATATGCGCGTAATCATCACGCCACTGCGAGAGACGGGATAGCGTCGCACTACGGATGACCTCGCCGACGTGCGGAAGTGGAGTCGTCTTCTCCTGCGCTATGATCATCGCGTCCCTGCGCCGCAACAGCGTGACAAAAAAAAAAAGCAACACGCACGTCATGAGCACAACGACAATGAGCAGCACACCATAATCGGTGAATATCTCAGGAACCCCGAGCGACAGCTTCTGTTCCATCACGTAAGTGATCTCCGCTTGTTTGGCCAGCGCCAAACCAGCATCGTAATCCCCCATATCAATAGCAAGACGCGCTCTCTCGATGAGCGATTCGGTTATCGGAGTACGAGGCGCGCCGCCTAACGTGACGGTGCCTGCCGAGATCCCGGTCTTCGTATTGACAGTAACATCGACAATATCATCGATAGTATCGTCAGCAGTTCCAGTATCTTCAACCGCACCAATCGGCGCGGCGGATTCTGGCTCGGCGAGTACGTTTTCAGTGAGGACATTCCCTGTGAGAACATTACCAGTCGTCACTCCCGACCTGCCAGAAACACCAGTCACGTCATTCGGACGGATATGCTCCTCGAGATTGCGTATGATCGCGCGCGCCTTCGATGCCGACTCTGCCTTAGCGATAGCGTCTTGTGTCAGCTCAGCTGCACGCTCATAATCCTCAACAGCAAGCGCGTTACGGACGTCACGAGTAATAGCGTTGCTAGTGCGAGTCGGCAGATCAAGCGTTCCTATCTCTTGGAGGAGATTATATGTCTCTTGCACCCCGGAATGTTCCTGTTTTGCCGATGTCTTTGTCGATCCGGCAGAATCCGATTTCGATGCATCGGCGGCGTCGTCCCCCGTAGCATCGACACCGGGTTCAACATCAGTCGTAGTCGTCGGGAGCGCCAATCCACCACCGCTCCCTCCACCAACAGCATCATCTGACGAGGAGAAGATCACACTTCCTACGCCGTAAGCGCCAGTACCATAACCTCCAACACCATAACCATCTCCTGCCGCAACTTCAGCTGTTGTGATGACAGCCACCATCGAAGTCGTTATGATGAAGATGGCAGGCAAGAGCAACGCGATGCACAGCAGGTGCACATGGAATGCGCGATCCCCCATGACCCGACACGAGTCTGCATACGCAATCGAACTCGGGGTCACACCGAGAGGGTCTCTCAGGGGGTCTCTTTTGCCGCCAGTGGAGGAGAAGCTCATGCTATCAGGCAACCGGTCTCACACCACTCTTGAGCAGACGATGTACACCGATGCAGCCCCTCCTTCAGAGTATACCTCGCAAGAATCCGCTTGCGGGATGCAATACTGGTTGCATTCGGAAGGATTGGCATCGCATCCGACCGATATGCTGGATGCCATGCCGAAAAGCACGGTTGTAGATTCCGGACAACTGATGCGGGCAGTGCAAGGCTCAGGTGACGTGTCGCACGATGTTGATGTCGCGGAGAGTGCGGTATAGAAATAATTCGCTTCGACCGAGACGATGTTCAGCTCGGCATCCGGACTGATATCATCCCCGATAAGGGTATAATCAGTGATACGATCACTATTGATGCTATCCGCCACAATGTGCTTGTTCGTTATGGACTGCGCCGCGATGTGGTCGCCATTGATGATGTCGTTCGCTATCAACGACGGTCGATCGATGGCGTAATCAGAGAGTATATCGCCGTCAACAGTCTGCGGTTCGATGTCATCGGCGGTGATGCTAGAATCCATTATCTCATTACCGGTGATACTGCCCGCTTGAATGTGCGTCGCGTTGATGGTACCGTTGCTGAGATACGCGCCCGTTATTGTCCCGATCTGGAGCTCGGTCGTCGATATGCTGTTCGCGCGCAGATATCCGTTCTCGTCGTGGGCTACCAGTAGGTACTCGTTGAGTATTTCGCCCCATATACCTTCATCGCCTTCGACGGCAGGGAGACGGGCGGCGTTGACACCGGGAACGCATATCGCCACAATCGCGATTGTGAGCAAGAAAGCCATCACGGCCGTTCTAGCAGTAGAATTTGCGGTAGAAATAATAATCGTCTTTCCAGTTGCCATTGTTGCGCCTCTCGATAACAACTTCAAACTCTGTTCTGAACACGGCTCTACGAAAGGGTATTTCTTCTTTCTGTACCCATTATCAACATATACACATGTCAACTATGCTGTAGTTATACCAGGCCCATCAAACATATACAATGCCGCCATCAACCACCGCCATCGGCGCGTGTTTAGGAAGCGTTACATGGAATCGAAAAGTCCATATCCGAAAAGTATATAATACTCTGTTGTCGTAGACGCTACGCAGTCGTATGACTACATACGACACAACTCTGCATGGTCGATACAAAAGAGCTAATTGACGTGGGATTCTCCCCACCAGATGCAGAAGTGTATCTCGCGATACTCGGCAATGGCCCGAGCACCGTCGCGCAGATAAATAAGACGATCCCATCCATCCACAGGACCAATCTCTACGAGATTCTTGAACGGCTCACAGCGAAAGAGCTGATATCCCAGCACATATCCGAAGGTACACGCGTATACGTTCCGCACGACCCTGATGTCTTGAGACATCAATCGCTCGAGTGCGAACAACGGGCACAGCGGCTGCTCGACCATTTCAAGACATTAGCAGGCACACAGCACCAACCAGTCGTTCAAGTATACAATGGCGAGCGCGGCGTGCAGACTGTGCTCAACAGGATACTGCACGAAGCAAAAGAAGTAACGGGATTCAATGCTCAATCCAGACTCCTCGAACTGATGCCTGCGTACGCGATGATATACTACAAGGAGAGCGAACGGCGTCGCATCTTACACAGACTCATCTATGAGGATAAATACCCCATCCCCCCATCGCCATGGCTCGAAGCAAAAATCCTGCCTGAAGAACGGTGTGGACCGACGCAAGNNTCAGTGGCGCAATTGTACGCCACGCGATTCGCAACATTGTGGTCGCAAGCCACTCCAGCAAACAGGACGATGATGAACGATGACGGTGGACCGCGTGGATGACACACTGGCACAGCTATTACATCATTTCCAGTTCACCAACGGCGAGGCAATGGTATACTCCGCATTGATACTGCACGGCCCATCTTCCGCAGCGCAGTTGAGCGCCCAGACATCTATGCATCGTACAAACATCTATGACATCGTTGAAGGGTTGCATGCAAAAGGGTTTGTATCGCAACACACCCAGAAAGGAGTGACCATCTATGCAGGCACCGACCCAAATGAGTTCCTCGAGCGCTGCATGGCCCACCAGCATCGCGTAGAAAACCTCATCCCGCGGCTGCGAACACTGCGCAAAGGGCCGGATGATGAGTTTTCCGTCGAACTTCACCACGGCATAGAGGGACTGCACCTGATGCTGCAACAGATGGCAGCATCGCACGGCCCCGTGATAGGACTGGATGTGACCCCCAGTCTCATCCTACGCCATCCGATGCTATGGCAAGCATGCACCGATAAACGAGAACTGCGATCGGCAGAGGATCGCCTCATAGTGGACGAGGTGTCACCCCCACTAGGAGGATCTTGGCGCGTAGTGCGTACGGCGCACACGCGCAAGAACGACTGCGCAATCTTCTGCTTCGGCACGACGGTCTGCCACTACATTCATGGCGATGAACCGGCAGTGATCATGGTGGCGAACAAGGACATCGCGGAGACGTTCAGGAAAGAATTCGCGATCATCTGGGATCTCGCATCAAGCAAAAAACCATAACGACACTGCGCAGACTCGATAGCACAGTTCGCCTGACCGGCAGCGATGCGAATAGAGGAATAACGAGATGCGCGGCGAGTATTGCCGGTTAGCACGCTACATCGATGCAAACCAATCAACCGTTGCGATGCGATAGCAGCGCAGACACGAGGAATCCGAAAAGCACTATTTCGGTCAGTACTATAAAAAAGAGGACCATCATTTTGAGTCGATCTTGAAGCTCGTCGAGAACAGGTTCGTCTACACGCTCATCAATGACGGTGATAATCAGCATGTCATTAAGCAACCTATAGTACCCGACGTCTTGATCGTCGACCATCATGCTATGTTGTTCGAAGACCATTCTCTTCTGCACATCACTCCATGAACGTATATCATGCGCGTCACCGAGCGCAAACGTGCCGGCGTTATCAAGGAGATAAATCTCACAAGCCGCACAGGAATCTTCTGTAAGCACGTCCTGCACCGCGTTCAGGTCCAGATCCACACCAACGACACCGACGAGCTGTTGATCCTTGAAGATCGGTTCGATATAAGAGATGCAATTATGACCAAGGTCAGTATCATAGTAAACACCAGTCCACGCACTCCGCCCTTTGCGCACAGCGTCATAATACCAAACATAATCGGGGTCGTCACGCCAAGTTCTGTTCGCCATGGAAAGATATCCCTTCACGGCAGATTCAGTGTCGATCTCCGCTGCAACAGTCCCGTTGATGACGGACATCCAAGCATAGACAACACCGCCATCAGGCCCTTTGAACGCATCAGCGTTCAAATATGCGTATGCGCCGGCCGCCATCTCGGTGCGCGAAATGATCGCCGCCATTAAATCNNCGCCGCCATATCCATCGAAACGCTGGTCATATGTTCGGCAGCGTACGATCCGTTTGCTTGAGCGAGATCGATGTCGAAATCGTTCGCGACGATATCTCGGAGGTGATGGGTTGTCGCGACGATGTATTCCGTAGCCGGCTCCACAATCATCGCGGCATGCTCGGCCTGCAGCAATATCGATGATTCCTCTATGGTCTGCAAAGTACTGGCGGTCCAGCTGTATGTGACCGCTGCGAAAACAGGCGCGAATAGAATGACGGCGATCAAGACCGCCATCTTTCCACGGCGTGCATGCCGCCTAGCAAGATGCCCACCGCCGGATGAAGACCTCAGCAGTCTGATCGTATACAACCACAACACAAATAACGCAACGATAACGAACGCATTCACGGTGTGGATCATATGATGCGCCCGCGCCACAGGAATGAGTGCCTCCTCGCTGTGTACCGCAGACACCACAGTCATGCCATTCGGAAGCCTACGATATCCCACATCGTATCCCGCGATAGTCGCATAACCCTTNNCCTTCGGAGGATAAGCGAGCCGCGTCATCGGCGGTGTTGAACAGGACATCTCCCCCGCCATCAAGCACGAGGACGGTGTTCTCATTGGCATCTCGCATCATTATACGTCGAACGTCATCAAGAGAGATATCTATGCCGACAACGCCGATAAAATCATCTCCCTGCATGAGCGGCCGCAGATAGGAAACGACGTACATGTCGAGGTCGGCGTCATAATACGCATCGCTCCACTGAGGGGTTTTATTGCGCAATACATCGTAGTACCAGGAAAAACTTTCATTCAGCGACCACTGCGTAGCATTCTCCCGCAAATAATCTTTGTCATTCTCAAATTTATCAGGACGATACACAAACGCATCGCCCTCACGAACAAACCACGTCGTGTGGATGGTACCGTATAGATCTGGATTGAACACAACATACGCTCCTTGGATGCTTGCAGTCCCTTGGGCGATAGCCTGCATACCACTCGATATCCGTTCGATATGCGAACGCATGTACCCAGCATCCTCACGTGCTCGACCACCATCCAGACCGGCCATAATTATCGCTTCAAGATCCTCTCCCGCCGCCTGCGTTATCACACGATGATTCTCGATATGACGGCACGCTTTATCGACTGAGAACTCTATATTCTGCGCTCTGACGTCTTCAAGAGCTGCGTGCGCAAGCCACTGGAATACAACAATCGCCGATACTGATAGAAACAGCAACACGGTAAACACCCAGAACAACATCTTGCGAGTCGACCCCGCACCAACATATTCCGCACGCCAGGACGCGATCTCCGAAGACGATATTCTACGGATAACATAACCGGTTTCTGGAAGCTTCATCGATGGATTGCCGGCCATGATAATCGTATCTCTTTGACGTTGCATTCGATACCATAGTAGCATCGCTACGAACATCAATATTGCCGCAAACAAAATTGTGATTCCGTGCCGCACGAACATCTCAGGCGCGCCAAGAGCCATTTTACGCTCCACTTCGTACGCGAATTCTGCCTGTTTAGCGAAAGCCAGTCCCGCGGCATAGTCCCCGGTTTGCAAAGCAGCATCGGCCTTGCGCAGTATTGCCTGCGTAATCCGGGATTCTTTCGGAGCAGACAGAACGGCGTTACCAGTAAGGAAGGTGATACTGCGGTCGAGCGCGATATTCCCTGTGATGCCATCATTAACAGTAAATGCATCGATACCATGGTATTCGACATCGACGCCGATTCTGTTCTTGATATCCGCTATGATGAGCCCGGCCCTTTCGCCCGATTGCGCCGCGGCAATGGTCTCTTGCGCGATCTTCGCTGCGCGTTCGAAATCATTGGCTGCGATAGCGTTCCGCATATCGCGAATCGCCTCCTCGTCAGTACCGCCAAGCAATCCTAAAGCGTTGATTTCATCGAACAACACCGTTGATGCACCAGTCGATTCGAATGGTTCGAAGCTATCCGATCCGAACGCAGTGCTATCGACAGCCGCATCCTGTGTGTGTCGGAGTGCTGATGACCGCGGTTCATACGCAAACGGTATCGTTGATGAATTAACATCCCGAGGATGCACTGCTCCGCCGCCGCCAGAACCTGACGGCGCAACACGACCGGGAACAACACCGACGCCGTACCGTGCATCGCCGTACATCGCAACGCCATACGTCGCAGCGCAGGTCTGTTCCGCAGACAAGATGATGACGAGCAGAAGTACGATGATCGAAAGAGCGAGCTTCTGCGCCGCGAGCATCGCATACCGGTTGCTCACATCGCTGTGACCGATGCAGGGTGTTCGGATCATAGGCAAGTATAACACTGATGGAGGATCGCCGGGTGAATTGTCATCATCGGACCGAGAGCGCAAAGCGGAGGGACGATAACCATGAATAACGCATCCAAGAGAATATTTCTTCCTTCTGTACCTATGTACCCCACATACACATGCTACGCATGTATGGTTATTGAGCATTTTTTATACCGAATACCAACATCACAGCACGAAATAACCAAGCATCACGGCCGAACATGTCGATTGAACACGTCACGCGCGGTGGCCATTGAACGCAGAACATACATCACAATACTGTCAAGGTTTACACGCCAAGTTTAGCACTATATAGTATATCTACGAGTATATCTACGGCGCTACGAGACAAATCGGCCGTAATGGTTTATATCGAACCACGACTTTCAAATTGTGCATGACTCACCCAGTATCGCTATCATCGCTATGGCGAGAGTCTTCGATCACACAACACCTCTCATCAGAAATAGAGATATACGACCTACTGGGAGAGGGAGGCTTCGCCAGCATCTATCGCGCGAAGATCCGTGACAGAGATGTCGCCGCAAGATGCATATCATACGAGACGATACAACAACACCGCGATCTCGAGGATCGCATAGCCAGAGTGCTCAGACCACCTACGACGGCACAAAAGACCGAATATCTCGTGATGCCAACGGCATTCGCACTAGATGAAAGGCAATCCCGAGTCATCATGATATTGCCGCTCTTCGAACAGCGCCTCGATACTTCCGCAGAGATCATACGCAACCATCCCGGCATGGACGACCGTGAGAAAGGATCACAGCTGTTCGAACTCATCTTTGAGAGCGGTAAAGGACTCGCGATAGCGCACCGCCTCGGATTGTGCCATCGTGATGTGAAGCCGTCCAATTTCCTGACCAAAGAGGAAAAAGGAAAAACGATAGTCGCGCTCAGCGACTTCGATTACATGGGCTTTGACGCCCGCGGGGCGACAACGCTCACACAGAACCTCATCGAAGAAGGTGGCCGCGTCGCGACGCTGGCGTATTGCCACCCGCTCATGCTCACCGATCCACTTGCATTACTCAAGCGCGGAGGATTCGCGGTCGACCTCTATGGATTCGGATGGACCATGGCAGATATACTTTTCGGCGTTCCTCCCGGCGATGCGATATACCAGACCATCCTACGCACGCGTTCGACATTCCGTTCAGCGGAGAATCTCGAATCGTCATTCGATAGATACGGCCTGCAAGGCCTTGAACGGGTATTCATCAGGCTCACAGACCCAGACCCCACGTTCACAAGAACATACCAATCGATGCGGGAAGTCTATGCCGATCTGCGCATGATACGTTCAGGCAACGGCGAATCTCTCCGTGAAAAAAAAAGAAGCACCCTCAGCCTTCGACGATCATGGACTGCGCGGCATGGCGATGTCGCACTCACACGACAGCAAAAGAGACGATCAACCATCATCACGGCCGGAATCGCCGCAGGGATACTCAGCGGGATGATCGGGGCGCAGACCGTGGCCTATTGGCGATCCCCAATCCCCGCGCTCTCAAACATCGCGTCGTCCTCATCGATTCCATCGGAAAAGGACGCGCACGCGATGATACAATCCATCGCCAGGGATTACAAGAACCGGTTCGGTGTCGTAGAGAGAAAGGACCAGTTCCCCATAGGCTGCTACCCCACCGTATCCGGCATCGCATGGACAAGCAATGCGAGCCAGTTCAGCGGCGAGTTTCTGGGCGATCTCAAGACGCTGTATTCACTGACAGGGGATCCATTCTTCGCCCGGCAATATGCTCATTTCGTCGAGAAAATGACGTTCGAACCCATGTCATCAGAGACCGCTGTATCAGAATGGACCGGCTATATCCCGGGAAGATTCACCGCGGCGATCAACGCAGGAGCGATAGCGTCCGGCGCGGGAGTGACGCTTGATGTGTCAGTGCTCGAGAGGCCGGTGCTCGCCGGGAGAATCATCCTCGATGCGTGGTACGATCCGCAGCGCGGAGTATTGCGTCCTCCAGGCAACCAGGCTAGAGAGGACACAGTGTTAGACGCCAGGAGCATCTATTGGATCCTGCCATTGCTCGCAGAGCTACCGCACCATTATCGGCCACAAGAATTTCTCGACAAGGGAATAGGATCATTCCGAGAGTGGCCGTTGCTACGAGGAAGAGCCGCGGGCAATCAGCCCAGTCACAGAGCACACGCATGGACCGTGCGCGAATACACGGAGACGCTGCTCAACATATCCGAGACTGCGTACAACACACTCTGCGATCCAGGAACGGGAGTGCTTTATCCGAAAGCGAGGATAACAGATCATTCCGTCGAACGCATGACGCGCACCGATGGCGCAATCTCGTTCGCAGAGCATGCAGGAATAATTTTCGGCGTCGCACAGGCAATCTCCACGGTGGACGCACTGCTCGGCGAAACCGCTATTGNNCTGATGAACGAGATACCAGCAGGTGAGTGGAAGCCGTTCGCCGCAGCCATCGGTGAAAGACTGAGCAGCCTACATCGCCGCACGATCGTCTATGTCGAGAATTATGCGCGCACTTTGCCAACCAGACAATCCGCTCCATTGGAACTGGTTATCGATAACGGCAGTCCAACCCGACTACCCGACCTCTCGGGACCGCAATACATCGCGCTTGCAGCACAACGATTATTATCCTTGGAGACAGTCGACGTGTCACCTACGCAGACACGGTTCCTCCGTTCGATCCGCGATGATTCATTGATCACAATCTATCGGCCATCTAATTATTATTGCCGTCCAGGGGTTCTTTCGCTACGAGAACAGCACCCGTTCTCATTCATCGGAAAACGTGGCATATATGATCGTTCAGTGTACGGTACGTTGAGCGGATGGAGCGCATCGCTTCCCGCGCTCCTCAGTGCGTCGAAAGAGATAGACGGTATGAAAACGGAAGAAAAAAGGAAAACAAGAATTGAACTGTAAAAAGACAGTCCGTATCGTTCTCGGTGCATGATCAGCCATTCCTAACAACTAGTGGGTCGGCGTAATCTCGCATCGCCGTCATCAACCGTCATTATCAGGTCTGCACGTCGGATCATGAGGAGGACAACCATCAGTTATCTCTCCACCGACCACCACTGACGGAATCGGTTCATCCGGCCTGCACGTCGGATCATGAGGAGGGCAATCCGCATACGCAGTTCCCGCCAATGTCAATGCCACCACCAATGCACAGCATATCGCGAATATCGCGACGATCACGTTGGATTTCATCTTTCATCCCCGGTGCGTTCACACCACTATCTCACTGACCGGAGCCCATTTAAACTGCACAACGCACTCTATTGCAAAATCACTGAGAACTTATCCCGAAAAGTGTTTTTATGCAACCACTTATCGAGTATTTGTCATCCGGTGCCGGCGATCTCTCTCCGAAAACCATCACGGCTGCGAGCGGAACTATCACCCGAATGGACGAGCTGCTCATCGCAGGATTACGCTATCTTGCGCGGGACGCACCCGGTGATCGCGCGAAGGCAGATACTTGCTTCGACGACGTGCTTGAGACTGAATCCCGTTCTTCCCGGTACCCATCGCAGTTCTGGGTACGACCATCAAACGAAAAATGCGTGTATACACTCCACGAAGAGATTTCACGACGGGTCTTCGCACGCACAGGCATGACGATAGTGTTCAAGGAGTATTATCTGCCGTCGAAGCGGGCAGGACGCGACACGGAGAGCGATACATCAGTACATGACGCTCCAGTGTACGATACAGCGACCGTGCAATGGATAGGGAGATACTGGACAGCGCTCGCAGCATCGCAATCGGAGAGGTTGCTTCCGGGAGAGATCGTGGCGGTGACCGAACGACGGATGCTCTCGTTATTGTTTCTCGGGGGGAATCTTTGCTACGATATTCCCGTAGCGAGAGACGCCGCTTCACGCGATATCGAAGACGGGATCGTGCGTCGTTTGCTCACGCACAACGCAGCGTTCATCGAATTCTCATCCAAGTTCATCGAGCAGAACGGTCACACCACCACCGCTGAGCGTTATGCAGAGAAACTATTGGACAGCGTGAACAGACTCTCCGAAACACACCGCCTTGCATCATTGCGCTCCGCGTACCAGAAAGAGGATATTTCATCGAAACTGCTGCTTGGAGCGAGTGTACCATTCACCGACATGAAGAGCGGCAATCTGGTGTTCGAGAAGGATGCTTCACCTGCGACGTTCCTCTCGACAGGAAAAGGACTGAGGTTGATCGATGCGGACAAAATGATGCGACGCATTACGGCCGCGCACAGCTACGCACATATCCTCGCCGATCCCAGATGGGCGCTCTCGCTCGATGAACAGCTCAAGAGATATAGCGATATCGGATTGCTGCGTCCGGCAGATGAAGAGTCGACTGTGCTGGGGTTGTGGTATTACCTCGTGCGGCAGGCCGATCTGTCATCCTCGGAATCAACCGCGCCCTACGCGCGTTGGAGAGATATCGACGGGTCGCGGCACGACGCGTTCATCGAGCAATTGCGGATGCTCTCAAGGCACGACGTCGCATCACGGCATCCGGCGATCAAGGCGTGCGCCGGGCTATCAAGAACAAGCGAGTAGGAACAAGCGGATAGAAGATGTTACTGCGGAATGATGCGATATATTCGCGCGCGAGACTATCTGAGAATCCGAGAGGCATCGTCATAGCGTCGCTGTCATGCACACAGGCCTGCAAAGGCTTACAGGTGGAGCATCATGGTCGTGCCGGAGAGATCGTCTATATCACGCACAGTCTGCTTCATGATGCCGATCGCCTCGGCATTGTATTTCGTCGATGAGCGTAACAGTGCATCCGCCTTCGTGGAGAACGCTTTGCAGTCGTCTATGAGCTGCCGCATCTTCTCCATCGTGAATGCGAAGAATAGCTGTTCGTAGAAGTGCAGTATCTTATTCGCTTCGAGCAGGAGCCCGAGCACCGGTGCGGGCAATGGCGCCTGGCAATCGATCAGCGTCCGATTGAGATCCTTATAGTGGTCGCCTATCTTCTCGAGCTGTTCGATGATATGATAGAGCGCGGTATCGCTCTTGTATTCGGTCTGGCTTCCGGTATTGACGATGCGACGGCAGACGTCTGCCAGCTTGTTGATATTCTCATCGCGCAGCACGAGCTTCCTGTATGAGTCTATATCATGATCCTGGGCCGCATGATGGGTGTCATCGGCCACGGAAAGCAGGAAGAAGGCCATCCTGCGGAAGAGGAGCCTGAACTCTTCCTGTTGCGGTTCGCTGATCTTCTTGATATGCACGCTCGTCTTCGTCTCGTTGATGATCTCGAAACCGATGTATCCGTTGTTGATGATGGTATGGAGATAATGCAGTTCGTCGGGATGGGTGTAGTGGATGATGATCTCGTTGTAACCGTACTTGTAGAGCGCGGCGAAAGCCTTGCCGGTGATGGGGTGGGTGCCGAACGCGTTGATGTGTTTCACATCGTTTTTCTTGGCGCGTTTGGCGCTGATGAGCAGGCCTCTGCGATGGTGTTCTATCTCGAGGTCGTCACCTTTCTCGATACCCCTCTCTTTCACCCATTGCGCGGGCAACGATACTGTGAGCGTGCTTGGACCGTGTTGGACTACTCGTCGTTTCATGATGCACCAAAAGTACAGTTCTTTTGCAGTAGCGGACCATTGTTCGCAGTTTTCTGCGTGTGGTATGAGTACACCTCAGATATGGCACTATAATAAGTTTTATACATATATATATGTATATTTACATTAACTGTGAATAAACTATAAATTTCCAAGTAATTTGAAGAAATCGGGGGGATATTTATCCCAACCGAGGTGAATATATGGGTAGTATCTTGAGTTCTCGACGACAGGACGCCGCAGGTCGCCGCGTGCTGGTAGAACTATCGATCGCTGATCAAGAGTTGCTCCGACTGCAAGGAGAGATCAATGACGTGTATCTGTTCTCGGAGCGTGTGGCGGATGTGCCTAGCAGGGTCTCGCTCAGAGGAAAAAACGACGCGACACGTTACTTCCTCATCCCGCGACAACTACGCAAGAACCTCGCCATCAGGGGAAAGGTGAGCTGTCAACGCATCGATAGCGAGGGAAAGACCATTTTCGTCTATGTCGTTGATCCGACCGCCACAGGGTCTTACCTCTCAGCAGGGTAGCTCGAAAGAGATCGGCAGCAGTCACCGGAGCAGGCACATCGACGGGAGAATGGCAGAGTGCCGTCGTCCGACGTACGAAATACTGAGGATACGATGCGCCGAGGGGTCTATCGAATCCTGACGCGGAGAATCATAACTCCCGAACTCGTTCCCTTCAATCCGGCCAGACACCCAGCACATAAGAGATAGTGCTGCTGAAGGAACAGCGCGCGAGAGACGGGAGGAGTCAGTTCCCACCCCCACTGCAGATTAACGAGACATACCGCGCAGAAAAATGATGCGGGAGACAGGATTAGTCAGTTCCTTCCCATCCTGCTCCCGCATGCTGGATCGAAGAGGCATTTTATGTGGAAGAATGCATGCGGGAGACAGGATTCGGTCGTTTCACTCCCGACCCCGTCCCCGCACTCAGCGGAGAAGATATCTTACCATTGTAGAAACTGAGTGCGGGAGACAGGATTCGAACCTGCGAATGCACGAGGCAACAAGGCCCTGAACCTTGCCCATTTGACCACTTTGGTACTCCCGCGAATGTAGTTCTCGTCAGAGGTCGCGTTATTCTTTAAATATCTATCCTCTGGGCGCACAGGCGTGTTTTTTCGTCCACTCCGTCGATGATTCGATAGTTTCGTAAATTTTCTACTCCCGAGTGGTCCTGAACAGAAACCTTTATATATATGAACTCTTCTATAGTAGTAACAACATCGGGGGGAATCTGCAAGAAGAACTCACATTCTTCTTCTACCACCTCACCACCACCCTTTCCCCCCGTGTTGCCCTTTCTCACAATCTAGATGCATTACTACGCGAACAACTGCGGAATCGCATGGCACACGAATAGCGATACGCATATTAATGCAATAATCCACCCCCTAAACATGCCAGCACTTTGGCGCGTGATGAGCGAACATCTGCCATCTGCACAACAACGTGTAGAAGCAGACCTCCGAATCTCGCTCGGAAAACTCCACATCTATCCGCTCGTGCTGTATGGCCTCATCGAACGACCGTCAGCATTCTATCCGGAAGGATACTTTGCAGGGCAGTCTCGCTTGGAGACACTGTTCGAAAGCACGAAAGATTGGACTGACGATATCGTTTCCTACGCAGAGGATGGGATTCATGCTGCGATAAGCGACCTTGGCGACCACGCAGTAGGAGCGAAGGCTGGCGCAAAAGGAGTGTATTGGTACGGCCCGCCGAATAGGACGAATGATCTCTCGACGGAAGTCGGCGTCCAATTACTACTCCATGAACTCTATCATATCGCGCTTGCGCGTTATTCTGGACATCGTTTCTTCTCACCGGAGCTTGTTGACAACTTGCCAATGGTGCTCGATGAAGGATTCGCTGAGTATATGGCACGACGGGCCATGCCCAATCTTGGATTTGTTCCGAAGCGACTTGGCAATAACGACGAGGCGCGCTGGTTCGAACATGAAGTGAGGCGTCGGCATTTGACGCGGCCGGCTGCTATCGCAGATCTCGCACTCGACACTGCCACGTGGGGCGATGATGCAGATATCGCATTCTTAAAGTATCTCAAGAAACACTGACGTCGACGCACGATCTATTGTCGCGGCGCACGTACTCTCGATTTGTTTCAGCCCTCGCAAGGCGGACCTCTGGGCCGCACTCGGGCTTCAGGGCTACGCCAAGGCAACAACGTAACTACAACGAAAGCAACTACTAAACAAGTAACTAGTACGAAAAAGTGTGCTGTTAACGTGTGTGCTAACTCGTACACTAAGAACTGACACTATTCACAGCTTCGTCACTTTGAATTTGTTCTCCCAGGCGTCGCACTCGATATGGTAGCTATTCTTGTCGCCGAGGAGTATCTTCATGATGCTCGCCACCGCGATGCTGCCCGCGATCGTCGTCACAGGTGCGAAGATCCCTTCCTTCTCGAGCGGCGGGAGCTTTATCTTCTCGACCACCTTGGACGGCAGCGCCTTTTGCATAACAAGGACGTGGGCGATGGTACCACTGTACCGGATGAGGATGAAGGGAAGTTTTTTCTTCGTCGCGTACGGCAACGTAATCTTGTTGATCTCATCGCTATTCGTCGCGTCGACGATAACGTCACCTTGAAGCAGGAAGACATTCTGGTCCGAGATCTCCTCATGGAAGCTCTTTATCTGGACGGTGGGATTGATGGCGTTGAGACGGAGTTTCGCCTGTTTCACCTTGAACTTGGTGATATCCTCCTCGTAGAAGATCGTGAGGCGGTGCATATCCTCCTCTTCGACACGCCCCATATCCATGATGCGGAGGTTGATATCCTCGCGCGCGAGCATGCTCGCCATGGTCGACCCGACAGCGCCGATGCCTGCGATGGCGACGGTCTTCTCCTGGAGCTTCGCCTCGCCCTTCTCACCTATCCGTTTGCATCGCGCGCGCGCTTGGGTTCTCATCAAGGAGAGGAATGAGCGCCCATTTAAATAGTTTATATATGCTCTACGCACTACGACGAAAAATAGCGCAGTGAATGCGACAAGGAACACGCCGGAATGCGACCAGGCAGTATAGACATCATATAGACATCATCTATGCAGATATCATCGCGGCCAACCGCAAAGATTTTTCTACTGCGCGAAAAGCCATCCCTGGAATGGCATGCATCTTCTGCAAAAGTCCACTCCACGATTACCGTTCGTGCATCGTGCTGTACCGTATGCAGAAGCAACGCGAGATAGCGCCGACACTCAAGCAGGATTTCTTCGGCAAGGCACCGAACGTCTTCATCGGGCGCCACGGCTACCCGCATATTCGCGTCGGCATCCTCAGCACGGAGGAGTACAATAAAAACGACGATCCGCTCGCGTGGTCGGCGGAAGGCACATCCATACCGGATATCATCGCGTTGCGCTCCATGCTCGTCAATTCGCACTTCCTCTCTGCGGTGAAAGGCAAAGGAAGTAACTTCTCCCCCGTCGCTCGGGAGGTCAGCCTCGCGAAGCGCCCCGTCGACATGGAGATACGTCTCGAGAAGGCTCCGCACCCGCGGCTTTCATTCAACAACGACCTTGCACCGCACGGCCCCAATGTGCCGCTGCGCGCGGCAGCCATCACGGAGAACACGCCTGTCGATACGCGGGTGGATAAAGTGGCGAGCGCGGACGACCTTACCGCGGGCGACGCTATCGCGGCGCTCGCGGGCAAAGGGTTCGACGAGCATTTCCTCACGCGCGCGTTCAGCATGGGTAATTTCGGCCTTCCGCTCGAGCGCAAACTGGTCCCGACGAGATGGTCTATCACCGCAGTTGATGACATCCGTGGCAAGCAGCTCCTCAACGACATCCGCAGGTATCCCGAATCCGACTGCATCGCGTACGTCGGAGGCCATCTCGGTAACCACTACATCATCCTACTTCTCGATAGCGTGTGGCAGTACGAGCTTTTCGAGCAGTTCGTCCCACGCCGGCACCTCCAGCGACAAGTCACAGGGCAGATCACAGTAGAGACCGATTATGAACCGTTCGAAGGACGGCACGAATATGTGCAGGAGACCGCGGGCGGGTATTATGCCGCACGCATCGGCATCCTCGAGCACCTAGCGGCCCGGCGTCGCCAATCGTCGGTGCTCGCGATACGCATCATAACTGAGGAGTACACCGCACCGCTCGGTGTATGGGTTGTGCGTGAAGCGGTGAGAAAAGCACTCGCTACGGAACCGGTGCGGCTCTCTGATCGCGATGCGGCGATAGGTTATGCGAGAAAAATCGCCATGGAGCGTTTCGGATACGATATCGATCCGCTATTGCGCCGGAGCAAGCTCGTCAAGAACCTATGGGGACAAAAGAGACTGTCGGAATACTAGTGAACGATCAATACTCTAACATAGTCAGTCATCCGCAGCGTTTCTGGCCATACGCGCCGTCCGGTGTCGGATCTATGATGATATCACGGGTGCTCACCGTCTTGTCTGTGTAGCGCAACACCGCACGCACGAGATACGCGCTTGTGGGCGCGAGACTGGCATCGGCAAGGTCGCCGCAGGCGCCATCGCAGAATCCGACATAGAAATAAGAATTGCTTTTCCCGGTCGAGAAGTGGATAGGCCGTGGCATCGCGTCAGGTGCGTCTTCTACTTCGTAGGTGATATTGATCGGGACCTCCGCGAGCACAAGGCGCAGCACGGCCGCCTTCAAAGCGCCGCGGCAAGCCGGTTCTGCATCGAACGATACGATATACGCATCATCCTGCACAGTATTCGGTCGCAGCGATGCGGCATTCGATAGAATTGCAGTACCGCATTCTTCTGCCGAGTCCATCACGGATTTGTTCTGGCAGACGTAACGGTACACGATGACCTCTTCACGTTGCGTCACGAATTGCGGCGGGCAGAGCGAGCAGTCGAGAAGTCCTGGCGGCAAGGCCGCCTTTTCGCTGTCCGCGCCTGACGACGAATCGCAGCGAGTATCATTATCCTTATCGAGACAGCATGTATTACCGTTCGCGATGTAGGGTGCGGAGCACACCGGCTGCTCGGTATCGCAAGCGATAAGCGATGTGCTAAGGAGCAATGATAAGGCCATAACCAACAATGTCGTGCTGGAAGATGAACTACGCATGATAGCCCGAACGGCGGGTGATATAAAAACAATACGGTATTTCGGTGCTCTTAAACGTCTTAAACGAGTAGGCAACCGAACAGATACGGATCACGCTAACGGTTGCTGCGGAGCATATACTCGCGGATGGTTTCGGGCGCCGTGTTGCCGTCGGGTCCCCCGACCTATTAGGCCGTACCCGACACGGCGCCCTCAGATTTGTTCCAAGGCAGCAAACCTCTATCCACTCAATAGCCAACTCAATACCGCCGTACTAGTCCACTCACCACTGTACAACCCACCGTCTTTTGCCCAGGATTCGCACCACAGACAACAACGAATGATCATGATGATTCTCCTGACCGAACAACATAAAAGTACCATATCAACACCTGCAGCATGGATATCGGTGAATTTTCGGCGATGGCGGAATCGGCGGTCGCCGCCCGCGAGGTGATCATCGCGTTCGTGCACTGCCAGATAACATACTCCGGGCGCGCAGAGGCATTCTTAGGCCGTGGTGATCGCGTATTGCTCATCAAAGCAGACTCCACAGTCATCATCCATCAACCGGAAGGCAGCAACCCTATCAATTACATGCGTCCGGGGAGCGCTGTGACATTCGAAAAAGTGGACCAGCACGTGATGATGCATGTGATGAACAGCGGCGACAAATCATTCCTCGATGTCGAGATATTCCGGGTGTACGATGTCGCATCGCGCAAGCTTGAAGATGGACAGAAACAGGATCTGGCGGGAAGCGAGCGGGACATGAGCGACCACATCCGCGATAATCCGACGCTTATCGGCAACGATTTCCATCCTATATCACGCGAAGAGCAGACGGACGTTGGTTTCATCGATGTCTTCGGCCACGACAAACAAGGCCACTTCGTCGTCGTGGAGTGCAAACGCATCACTGCGAGCCTCATGGCTGTCGACCAGCTACGCCGGTATGTGGAGCGCGTCAAGCAGATCAAGGGGACGCAAGTCGTGACCGGAGTGCTCGCGGCGCCGTCCATCACGCCAAACGCGCGCGACATGCTTGAGTCGTACGGTTTCCGGTACGCGCACGTGCAACCGCCGATGCGTCTCGAGCGATGGCATCGCGACCAGAAGAAGATTTTTGAATACTGATGGACGCCACGGCCGTTATCGTTTGCTGTGCGGAGAATAAGCGACTTCTAGTATATAGTTGTCTGGGTCGCAAAAATCTACTGTGTAATAGTCTTTTGAATATTCGTTCATTGCAAGAGGTCCTCGGATAACACGCGTATTGGTCTTTCGCAAGAAAGCACCAACGTCATCCACCACCTCTGAAGAGAGCACCCGAAAACAGATATGCCTCGGTCCGAGAGTATCTTTTGACGCAATATCCATCTGACAAAAATAGATTTTCGTCGTACCATTACTGAACGAATTCTCGCTGAGCCTACTCCAGCCAAGAATACTGAAGAACGCGTCATAGAATTCCAGCGATTTTCGCAGGTTTGCGACCCAGAACTCGATATGACTAATCTCCGCGGCAGGCATAATATTCATAGATTACAAGGCAGTTCATATGTTTTGCTATGTAATATCTTCAACAGTCAGCCAATACATATGCTCCAATCGCGTTCATCATCAGAATCTACGGCCATGTCGGCTTGCACTTTGGACATGGAACCATTCTCTTGAGCATCGCGGATCTCTTGTTGATGAAGAATCGCATCCCAGGCCTCGTGGAGCGTAGTCTCTCGCATCGCTCATCGTGGAATACATTACTTCCTGGAAGCGCGACGAAGAGGTCGCTCTGCAGAGAATCATGATAGACCTCCACACGGTGCAACCCATGCTCCTGATGCAACCCATGCTCCTGCAAGGTCTGTTCTGTCGTATGTCGATCTCGATACGACGCATGCCGTCTGATATCGCCAGGCGTCATCTGCGGTATCGGCTCNNTAAGCGATGGTCGTTTCACAGACGATGCGTTGCCTCCATCCTCGGCGGATGAATTGCCGCGCCATCGCCGGAAGATCTTGTGACGATCATGGCCTGTCGCATGCGATTTCGGAGTGTGCGATCCAGCACGCGATACATGCGATACACTCGATACGTGCGATGGCGTGGACATCAACCGCATGTGGCGTATCGAGCGTACGCTATGCGCCTGAGCATTTGCCGGAACGGAACCCTCATTGGAACGACGAAGAGTTCTATCGCGGTGCCCGTCATCGCACACATCATCATGTGCATCATTTCTCGATGAGAGTGTGGGCACAAAAAGCCGGCCACGGTGCATCGCGAGCAGAACCGCCATGATGGCATAATAGATCGCGACGACGATGACGGTCAATGCAGTGAATGGCATCCGCTGCACCGGCATGAACGAGAAAAGATACAGTGCCGTCAAGAATATGCCTACGATAAGAAGACCGTCGTAAGGGGTTATGCGCTCCTCATGCCACGAGAAACCGCGCACTATGAGCAACAGCACCATCACGAGCGCAAGCATGACGATCACACTGAGGTCACGGGCGAGGTTAGCGCGCCCAAGGAACGTGAGCATGCCGCAGGCGACGACAAACATGAGTATCTCTTCTATCCAATCGCGGTGTAGGTGTGTCATGGGCGCATCTCGGCACAGGTAATCTCGGTACAATTGAGCAGTACAGCACACAACAGTATGCACAGGATGCACAGCACACATCACGGGACGCGAGTTGTGTATCCCCTTGAGAGTGGACACGAAGCGCGCCGGGTTAAAAGGTTTGCGGTAGTAACGATGTTTTAGACGATACAACACACCAGTCCATACAACATACAGGCACAGCACAGGACAATAAACGTCATCGATGCAACGAATGCCTTTTAAAACACATAGTTCTTCCTCTCCGATATGCGACAGTACAACCACCATCTCTATTTCTCGAGCAGGGAGCGCGTAGATCTCCTCAAGGCGTGGCTCGCCACATCGCTCGCGTTCGGAGTTTTCTTCCTCACCGGGATGGGACTCAAGAACGCATCGATTACCGCATTCGCATTCGTCGTCATCATCGCCGCGATAACCGCCGGAGCGGGATTCATCCTGCACGAGCTCGCGCACAAACTCACCGCCAACCGTTTCGGCGTGCATTCTGAGTTCCGCAGCCACGACCAGATGCTCGTCATCAGCATCATCATCGCATTCCTAGGCGTCATCTTCGCGGCACCCGGAGCAGTCTATATGACGGCCGACGTCACCCGCAAAGAGAGCGGCATCATAAGCGCCGCAGGACCTATCGCGAACATCATTATAGCGTCTGCATTCCTCGCAGGCGTGCTGCTCACCCCGAACGAATCGCTTCTGCATGCGGTCTCGATCTACGGACTCCTCATCAATGCGATGCTCGGCGCATTCAACATGATACCGTTCGGGGATTTCGACGGTGTGAAGATACTACGCTGGAGCAAGGCCGCATATACGACGATAACCGTCGCGGCGGCAATCTTAGTCGTCATCGCATTCATCTTACCTTCGGGCGCATAGGCAACGAACCGACTGAGGGCCAACCGCCGCGCAACGTCATGCTCGAAACAGGCGCAGCAGAGAGCGACATACGCAATACACCGGTGAGATATCAAAACCTCGCCAAACCCGGACACAAGCAGATATCGAGATGCTATCGTCTTGCTGCGCTCGCGGTGAGCACGCCAAGGCCGAAGAGCACCAGGAAGAACCCTGCGAAGAGTTTGAGGAACTTGAGCAGCGTCTCGAAATCGGACCAGATGAGCCAGACACCTACGATGAGGAGAGCCGCACCGACGACTACGCCAACGATGCTTATCTTGCGAGGGGTTACATTGACCATTGCCATGCATGCACCTTCCTAGGAATAAAGGCCCTGTGTACTCGCTGTGCGGTCATCGATCGCGCCTGAGCGCGGACTCTGCCAGTTTAAGCACAGGGTATGACGATGAAAATCCCGCTGATTTAAAAAGCTGTTGCTCACCACCACGACCATGACGCAAGAGAACGCGCAAGAGAGCGTTACATCAGGGGTGGATATCGGAACGCATGTAGGCAGAGGTGCGGAAGCCATCATCACACGATGCTCGGACGGAATCCTCAAGATACGGCCGAAAAAAACGTACCGCCACCCTGCATTGGATGTGCAATTACGCACTTCGCGCACCCGGCATGAAGCGCGGCTGCTCGAGAAAGCGAAAGCAGCAGGAATCAGCGTCCCCGGAGTGCGAACCGTTGACGGAACGACGCTTCTCCTCGACGAAGCGAAAGGACAACCGCTCAAGCAGCATCTCGATGCGCAACCCATCATCGCGCACGAAGTGGGACGGATAGTCGCGAGATTGCACGACAACCAGATCATCCACGCGGATCTCACGACGAGCAATATCATGTACGACCCGAGCGATCACCACATCACACTCATCGATTTCGGGTTGAGCTACACCTCCTCGCGCGACGAAGACAAGGCTGTCGACCTGCATCTATTCCATAGAGCGCTCGAAAGCAAGCACCACTCCATTCTCACCATAGCATGGCGCCATTTCCTCAAAGGATACCGCGACACGAGCAGCGAAGCCGATAAGGTTATCGATCGTCTGCGCAAAGTCGAGGCACGCGGACGCAACAAAGGGAGCTAAGCGGCATGGAAAAACATACGAAACGCGAATACAAGCACCGCATCCCGCTATTCATCGGCATCATCGTGCTCCTAATCATAGTGACGGCATGGCTCGTAGGCGACGGCACGAGAAAAGGCCACATCACCCTCCTCACAGTTGTCGAGGGTGAGGAAGACGAGGGTGGCGTAGCGGATCTCTATCTCACCGTGCGTCCAGGCAACGGCGCCATCTACCTGGACAGTTTCCCGCTCACCAGAATAGACACGCAGAGCTCCATACGTTATGCGAACCAGATAGCGTGCGATTTCCTCGACTATGATTGCGCACAGTACGATTTCTTCTACACTATACGCGCGAATAGCGCTATCGTCGGAGGACCGAGCGCAGGTGCAGCCATCGCCACGCTCACGGCAGCAGTGCTCGATGAACAGCACATCGATGAGGATGTCGCGATGACAGGCACCATCAACAGCGGAGGTATCATCGGTCCGGTCGCGGGGATTGCCGCTAAGACGAGCGGCGCCAGAGAGGCAGGGATAAAGAAAGCCATCATCCCCGCGCTGACGAGCACGGACGATCTCATAATCGAAAGCACATCGGTCGAAAGCACATCGGCGGAGAACGGCAGCAAGAACGAGACCGCGACCGATGTCGAGACAGGGCTTGAGTACAGCGGCAGGGTGCTGTCGCTCTCGAGCGACGGCTTCGAGGTCATCGGCGTCGCCACTATCGAAGATGCGATGTACGAATTAACCGGGAAGAACTATACGAGATCGTTGCGACCGATAGTCCCGCCGAGAGAGTACTTGACCCGGATGGAATCGGTGGCAGAAGATATCTGTGATCGCAACTCGCAGCTCAAAGAGGAGCTCCGGTCGAAAAACATCGAATACAACGACACTAACAATTACACGGCACGCATCGCCGCGATAGACCGGGATAGCGCAGAGGACCAACACAACGACCTTGGCATCGATGACAACGCATACACCCGAGCGAGCCTGTGCTTCTCGAGCAACATCGAGCTCAGCAAGCTGGAGATCAGGCACGACGATGATGAAGATAACAAAGTGTTACGCGAAACACTCATCTCACGCGCAGAAGAGCTCGAGATGGAGACCCGTGCAAGGAATGTGAGCACTATCGGCGACCTCGAGACGTACGCCATCGTCCAGGAGCGCATACTCGAAGCAAAAGAAGTGCTTCGGGGCGCTGGTGACGACGATGACAACGGCAGCACCGACGACGTCGACACAGACAGTCTCGGCTACGCGCGTGAGCGGCTCATATCGGCAGAGAGCTGGGGAGCATTCTTCGGCATGGACGGAACATCAGTGCCGCTCGATGAACGGCACCTCCGACGAGCATGCCTCGCGAAGCTCGCCGAAGCGGAGGAACGGGTGAATTATGCGCGGCTCTACGCGCCGGATTTCGTCGAAGATTCAGATGCAATGATATCGCAGGCACGCGCTCTCGCAGGAGAAGAGCCCATACTCTGCATATTCGCCGCGTCGAAAGCGAAGGCACAGGCGAATATCCTCACCAGCGCGATCACGGTCGGGCCGCATCGCGTCGACGAGCTCATAGCACAGAAACTCGCCGCGAGCGACCGCAGCTTGCGCATACAGCAATCCGAAGGAGCATTCCCCATCACAGGATACAGTTATGCGCAATACGCCCGAAACCTCCGTTCGACGCAACCCTACAGCGCGCTCACGTTCGCGGAGTACTCGCTCGAATTATCGACGATAGACATCTATTTCCCCGAAGAGCGAACATGGCACATCCCGCCCGCGATACGCACCCACTCGACGCCATTCGTGCTCGGGACGATATTCGGCGTGTGCATCGGCGCGCTGATAGCCATCAGGTCATCACGCGCCACCAAACGCGTGGACGACGACCGAAAGCGGCCTGCACGACGCAGGAAGTGAAGCACGACGCCGACTCGTGCACGATATCTACGGCGGGACATCTGAGACCGGCGCCAGAGGCATGGACGCGACATGGAAGGCCATAGAGCATCATGGAGAAATCGCAGGATCAGCGGCATACAGACACACAGCGCGGAACCACAGCGCAGGACCACGTTCTGAGGAAGGGCCCTGAAAGGCCGTTGGAAGTTGCCCTCCAACGAACCTTCCCGGGAAAAAGAGGTGAGTTACAACCACCGGATGCTATCCGATGATAGTTTTTGGTTTGCATGAAGGGATATTTATAGTTTGCGTTTTGACACCATTCTATAATAGTTACAAAATGCAAAGGATTTGTCACCGCGATTTGACGAAGAATGGATTGGTTCATATATGCAAAAGCACAAAGATAAAAACTTCTGCGCGCAACCGCACCGCATGCAGCCGGGAACAGAGATAGACATCGACGACAGATTCCGCGGAGAACTCAAAACGCTACGGCTTCCGCCGCGCGTAGCGATCATAGGGAATACAATGCTCCAAGAGATCGCACGACACCTCCTCGCCGTGCACGCGCCTGACATTACCATCGATGATTCTGCAGAGACAACAATCGCGCTGATGAGCATGGAACAGTACGGCGCTTCATTTTTGGAGTCTTTTCTCGAAGAACATAATCCACCGAGCCCGCACACATTGCTATCCAGCATCCCGGAGACCGCACTGCAAGAATACGCACGAAAGCACGGTATCGAGAGAGTTGACGATGAGAAGAGCGACGTCCGCAAGATGCTCGATGGTATCGCTGTGAACCAACCGCAGACGTATTTCTCGCTCGCAAAAAGCGCGAAACGGCTCCAGAACGCCNNAACAAGACAAAAGATAGATGCTAGCAGATGATAGACGCTGCGGAGACGCCCGATGACAACAAAGCATAAAAGCGACAAGAAAGACGAACGATCGACGGAAGCACCGCAACAAGGACCGACACCGCTCACCATTCTGCTCATCATCATAGGTTGCATCCTCCTCCTAGGCATGCTCTCTGCTGCAGCGAAAGTATTCTTACTGCCCGCATTGCGACCATAAGCGGTGACGTCGCATAGAAATCATTATAATTCTCCTGCGCATGGACAGCACACATGGGGATAGACTCGAAAACCGCGGGCGCGAAAAAACACGCCAAACAGGCTATCGATACAGTGCTCGCGACGCTCTACGCCAACGATGCTCGAGGATACCTCGGCATGGATGCGAAAGTATTCCAAGGCGCAGCATTCAAGCGCATCCAATCGGAGCTTTCCACCCTCGACAAGAGAGTGCGGCCTAACCTCGAGGACGAGGCGAAGTACCGCATCGAGGAGTTCAAAGGATTCTCGCAACTACCGGAGAACGTCCGCCGGGATGTGCTGCGCATCGCAAAGGAGAAGGCCATAAGCATAGAGGACGCGTACAAAAAACGCATGGGTAACTGATATCTACGCCACACCCTACGACCATATCATCGCAAACAGCTTGAAGCCGGCGAGCAGCAAAAAGGTAACGCGACAACGCTGAGAGAACAACAGGCGAGCCGCAGGACCACGAGCGATAGCGAGTGGGCCGCTGTTGCGATGATGTAACTGCACCCATGATAGGACTGTCGGAGCGGAAGCACACGTGTTAAGACCACGACGAGTTCTGCGACGCCGCAATCCCGCAACCGCAACTATCCACCTAGCACAACGACGAACCCCCACAATATTTATAAATCACTGCCGGGTGATTACGGTAAATCAATGCAAAACGCGCGCAACATACGCCGCGAAGGTGACCCCATGAGCATCGTAGGTTTCAATTTCACGAAGATCAGCGCCGAACGCAAGCAGGCAGTCGTCGGCAATATCAGCATCAGCAACAACATCTCGCTCAAAGACGTCAAAGAGGCAAAGATAGGCATGGGCGACCGCGGCGCAGTGCGCGTCAGCTTCGCATTCACAAGCACATACTCGCCCAACTATGCGACGCTCCTCCTCGAAGGCGATGTCCTCGTCATCGTGGACAACAAGCAGACGGCAAGCATCATCGACGGCTGGAACAAGAACAAGAACCTTCCGACGCAGCTCGCGGGCCAGATCATGAACCACACGTTGGACCGCTGCAACATCCAGGCGCTTCTCCTCTCGAAGGATCTCAACTTGCCTTCGCCAGTCCCGCTGCCCAAAGTACATGTGAACGCACCTCAAGCGGCAGGCGCCAAAGCCGAGGATGTGAAGGCCACGAAAGTCAAGAAGAAGTAGGCACAGCAAGACACTCTTTTCTTATTTTTCTTTCTCATACACCTTATTCATTAATGTGAGTTCGCGCAATCAATAGTCTACCACTAAATAATCTGCTACCAAATAGTCCACTAATAGTTAGTCTGCCACTAGGAACTTGAGGAGTAGACGACTATGCGATAGAACACGGAATGCAGCATATGACAAGAAGGCATGCCTACAACAGCATATAGACGAGTATCGTCACGAGTATGCCGAGGCACAACCCCGCGAGCACCTGTGGGCGGGTATGGCCTGCGATCTCGAACTCTTTCGTCTTGAACCGCTCGTTGAGCGCGAAACTGTGCTTCGTCACCTCCCAACGGACATTGTACGCATCTAGCGCGACAATCGTGCTGAAGACGACGCATGCCACGAAGAGCAAGCTGATACCGGTCTCGGCGAGGACGCCGGTACAGAGCGCGGCGATAGCCGCCGAATGCGTACTCAGCATCCCGCCGTAGTGGAATGGCCGTAGCGGCACGTGCGCCGCCTTCTGGACAATGAGCTTTATCGCCTCGCCGAGGAGGACTGCGATGATGATTGCTGCGACGGTATGGTAGAGCATGGTATTGACCTCTTGGATGATTTGATACTTGGATGATCAACAGTGCGAAAACGATGCCTACGGCAACAGCCTGAAGCGCGTATTGATGAGACCCCACTCGATCATGAGGAGGAGGAGCGTCAAGAGCATCAATCCGCCGGTGAGATCCATGCTGAGCGTGCTCGTACGATCATTCGATTTGATATCATTATACGCCGTCACGAGCGCATCAGGATCCTGTGCGGCATAGTACGTTCCGCCAGTCTCGTTCGCGATGATCTCCAGATTGTTCTGGTTGAACTGCGCGCTCACGTTGTAGTACTGCGGCAAGTACCCGAGCGGCGACTGTATATCGCGGCCCACACCGACAGTATAGACTTTCGCGCGGTTCATCTTCGCATAGGTTATCGCGCGCTGTATGCTCTTGCTGTGATAGTCCTCGATGGTATTGCTACCGTCGGTGATGATGATGATCGCGCGCCCCTTCTCCGAATTGATGAGGACATTCGTGCTCGTGATGATCGCGCCGGGGATGTCCGTTCCGGACGCTACAGGCTCGAGCCGGAGAAGCGCGTCCTTTATCGCGGCGCGATCATCTGTGAGCGCCTGCTCTATGAATGTGAGACCGGAGAAGCTCACGACGGCCGCGCGGGTGTCTTTATCGAGCGCGTCCGTGAATTGTAACGCATACCGTTTCGCGACTTCAAGGCGCGTCGGGTCGAAATCCTCAGCAGTCATGCTCGCGCTTGTGTCGATAGCGATGACATACTCATCTATATTCGTGCGTCCCTCGTACCAGAGGTGTGTCTGGGCGACCGCGAGGATGGCGCACGTGATGATCGCGATACGCAAGAAGAGGATGGTATAGTTCTTCGTTATGAGCCGCTCGCCCGTGACACGCTTGATGATCATGAAGTTGGCGAATTTCATCGCCTTCCGCTTCGCATGACGCAAGAGGAAGAAATGCGTGATGACGAGGAAAGGTATAGCGAAGAGGAACCACAAGTAATCCGGGTTCTCGAACGTCATGCTAAACAGTGCCATCGCATATCACCGAAAAATAGCTTATGTAGCTTATGTCATTGCAATATCGCAGTATCTTCGCGCGTCTTTGTCTCCTTCGTCTCGTTTCCGCATTCATGATTTAACAATGTTGCTACGCCGTTTGAAGTAGTCGAGGATAGGACGGAGCATATCGTCGCCGGTAGAGATGCTGATGAACCCCGCTTTCGCGGCGTCGAAGACGCCTTTTATCGCCCGCTCCTCCTCCCGCACGGCCTTCTCAAAGAGATGCCGGTACTCATTCACGTCGACGTACATGCGTTCTTGGCTGAATGGGTCCTCCAGGAGGAACTGGCTGCCCTGTTCGGGGAATTGCCTATCGCGGGGATCGCGGATCATGATACCGATGAGGTCGAATTTCTCCGCGAGCATCTTGATATAGCTCTCCCACCCCGGCTGCATGCCGATGAAGTCGCTGACCAGGATGATGAGCGCCCGCTGCTTGAGCATGATGTCAATGCTGCTCACGACGCGTTTGAGGTCTTTCCCGCCGCCGTAGTTCTTGGGATTGGAGAGCGAATTCGCGAGATCATAGATAGCCTCCTTGCCGATATTCGGCATGCTCTTGGCGACGACTTGCGTGTTGAAGAGCACATAACCGACGCTATCGCCGTTATCAAGGATGGCGACTGCGAGGTTGAACACGACTTCCGCCGCATATTCCGCCTTCATCTTCTTCTGGCTGGAGAACAGCATCGTATTCGAGAGATCGAGCACGAAAAGGACATTGACGCTCTTGTACTCCTCGAACTCGCGGATGAGTGTGTCTTTCGCGCGCAAAGAGGCGCCCCAATCGATACGGCTAGCGTCGTCACCGTAGGTGTACTTCCGGAAACCGGCAAACTCCATACCCCTGCCTTTGAGAAGAGCGGTCCAACTGCCCTCGAGGATCCTCGCGAGCACCTTGCGTTTAGCACGGACCTCTTTGGATTTCAGTTGCGGGATGAGATCCAGATCGAGTTTCTTGATAGTCATGCCCACCACTTCTTGCTGCACCACAGCGAGTACGGTTTATAAAGGTTTAGACGGGGAAAGAGGCAAAATAGTTAGTATCGCTGCCTTGGCAGGGTTTTGAAGTCCGAGGAAACTGCAGGTTTCCTGGAGCAGGGAACTTTGTTCCCTCGCTTCGTGGGTGCTAACACTCAATAGGTGATGCAGGCGCCAACATTGTGCGCGCTCTTGCCGCAGCGAAGTGAGAGGACAAACATAAGGGACTACTACGAACAAGAAGATAACGACTACGCAAAGCAGACTCCCACACTGGATGAGAAAGAGAACGGAAGAGAAAAAACAACGAGAAAAACGAGAAGAAAAAAGAACTAGTCCCGCGTCTTCATGAGCAGGTTCAGGATCTCGATGTAGAGCCAGACCAGCGTCACGAGGAGGCCGAATGTCGCGAACCACTCGAGCGTCTTGGGAGCGCGCTCCTGCGCCGCCTGCTCGATGAAGTCGAAATCGAGCATGAGCGAGAACGCGGCGATGGCTACCACGATGATGCTGAAGATGATGCCGACCGGACCGCTCTCGTGGATGAGCGGGATGGTCATACCGAAGAATCCCAGGATCATGCTGATCAAGTAGATGAGCACGATAGAACCGATCGCTATCAGCATGCCGATGCGGAAACCACGCGTCACCTTGATGATGCGAGCGCGGTAGAGGCCGAGCATGACCGCCGCGACGCCGAATGTCAGGCCGACCGCCTGCAAGACGATGCCGGGATACATGCTCTCCGCGAATAATGATATCGCGCCGATGACCACGCCTTCGAGCGCGGCATAGACCGGCACGAGGTACGGCGCGGTCTTGGGCACGAACGAGACGACAAGCGCGATGACAAGCCCTGCGATGAGCGCGATGAAAAAGAGAACCATGACAACCGCGCCATAGCCTGCTGATTGCAAGTACCACGCGCCGAGCGCTGTGGCGATGAGCAAGAGGAGCATCATCAAGGTCTTGTCAACGACACCGTCAACTGTCAGGACGGGGCCTGTATTGTGCTCCGCGAGACGCGCGAAGCGTTTGAGAGCAGGGTTGTTCGTTTTCATACTACCGGCGCACACACAGGCAGTTTAAATATTTAGTGGAGAATCAGACTCTGCAGAAATCATCCCCTCGCCGCGGAGAAAGCACTCTCGGATTGTCTCGCCGCTCGCAAGATTTCTTCGCTAACGCTCGAAATACTCGCGGCTCGGCACCCACTCCAAGGCGGCGATAGATTCTAACTACGACTAGTCAACTGCTCGTTCAACTATTCGTTCTACGTATGAATGGTAAATTGCGAACGCAAAGAATTTCGCCGGATATCCAGCGCAATCAGAGTATCGGCACTTTCTCGAGGATCTCCTTGATGATGGCGTCCGGTTTTATCTCCTCGGCCTCGCCTTCGAAATTGAGCAGGATGCGATGGCGCAGGACGTTATAGGCCACCTCCTTGACGTCGTCAGGAATGACGTAACCGCGGCCCCTGATGAGGGCGTGCGCTTTCGATGCGATGTGCAGGCTGATGCCGGCACGCGGACTGCCGCCGTAGCCGATGTATTTGCCCATGGTGAGACCGTACTTGTCGGGGTGGCGTGTCGCGTCGACGATGCGGATGATGTAACGCTCTATCTTCGGGTTCGAGTAGATGCGACGCACGAATTTCTGCGCGTCCATGATGTCCATCTGCGAGAGGACTGGCGAGAGGTCGTAATCCGCGAACTCGTGGATCGAGATGTTCTGGTTGAGGATCTTGAGCTCGTCATCCATGTTCGGATAGCTGATGAGGATCTTGAAGAGGAAACGGTCGACCTGGGCTTCGGGCAGCTTGTACGTACCGAGCTGCTCGACCGGGTTCTGCGTCGCCATGACGAAGAAGGGCGAGGGGAGCTGGAACGTCTCCTTGCCGATCGTCGCCTGGTGCTCCTGCATGCTCTCGAGGAGCGCGGACTGCACTTTGGGCGGTGAACGGTTGATCTCGTCTGCAAGGACGAAGTTGCTGAAGATAGGACCCTTGACGGTGAAGAAGCCCTTGCCCTCTTCGTACGTCGTGATACCCACGATATCGGTCGGCAAGAGGTCGGGCGTGAATTGGATACGGCTGAACTGGCAACCGGTTATCTTCGCCAAGGTCCTGATGACGAGCGTCTTGCCAACGCCAGGAATACCTTCGACAAGGACGTGGCCGTTGGCAATGAGCGCCTCGAGGAGCGCGTCCACGACCTTATCCTGACCCACCACGAGTTTCTTCATCTCGGTGCGGACACGGGTGAACTGCTGCGTGTAGAAGAGTATCTTGCGTTGGAACGGCTTGTCCTGGAGCATCTTGAACTGCTCATCCACCACCGCATCAGATATAGCCATCGACCCCTCAACTCACTAGAGTGCACAGCCCGCATTGAAGTTTAAATAGTTTATAGTCCCACTCCGCAATGGATACAACGATGCACGACCACGATACACCAATCACACGCGCAGCCACCGACATCGCAGCCATTTGGTCCGCTACGAATCGATTACACCGATGAGAAAAGAGACAATGATCAAAGCCAGAGTAAAAGACCGTCGGCCGAGATGATATCTGCACAGCAATCAATACTGCACAGCAATCAATAATGCACAGTGATAGCACCCAGAAGAAGCTTTAAATACCGCCGTGCGGGGAACCACCGTATGACAGGAGGTGAGGCCGTCAAGGAGCGTATGAGTCTGCTCCTGCAGGAGAAGACGAAACGTCAGCGTCTCGCTGCGCTGCGCCGCGACACCACGCGCAAGATCGAGTTCGTGCGCAAGAAGGCAATCATAGAGCATAAAGAAGTCTACTCCATCATCAGGGAGTTCTTCAAGGAGTTTCTTGAGCAGCGCTACGAATTCACCACGAATGAGCTACGCGCCGAACTGAAAAAAGTCTACATCTCGAACGGCACGCGCACGCAGATAGCGAAATTGCTCGATGATCTCGAGGCGATAGAGTACGCGAACGTCCACTATCCGCGCGAACGTCTCCTCGCGATACTCGAGGAGTTCGAGCACGTCGTACGAGATCTCGTGCGGGTGCACGCGGCCACGAAATCATTCTGGGACCGCGTCCGCACCATCCTGCGCGGAGAGGATGCGGATGCGATGAGCATCATCGCCGATCTGCCAGCGATCGAGGAGAACGATGCGTACCACGTACGCATCTACACGCTCATCGAGCGGTGCTATATCGCGCTCGACCGCCATCGCATGCATCAAGCGAAGAAAGCATACGAGGCGCTTCTCGACGAGTACAATCTGCTCGACCAAGAACGGAAGAAAGAGTATTACGCCATCATCGAGCAGACATACAACGACATCGTGAATCGGGCGAAGATGCAAAACGGCGAGCGATAGGAACAACAGTACAAAAGTAGTTCAGACCGCTCATTACTTCTCGCAGTTGTGACTGCTCCTATATCGCGTCGTCCACATGCGAGTGCCGTCGGCTGCGGCTAATGACGGCAGTCTGCGTACCGCCCCAAGGCCACAACCAAAACAGCCATTGCTTAAAAGACACAAATGAATAACCCCGCCCTAAAGGGCGGGGTACGGAGAATTCTACGGAATTCTCGTACAAGGAAAGCTCCGCTTTCCTTTGTATCCTATGCTTCAACTCGATGAACGCGGAGCATTCAACTCACGCTCGGAAACGCCTTTGCGTTTCCGGCGCGACGAATTCCGAGAATTCGTGCGCAAGAATTCGCTCAGGCGAATTCTTTGCGTCCCGGGAACTTCGTTCCCGAGGACTCCGTTCCGTGAACATACGAAATCGTGCCTGCATACCCACGACAACTTGTTGTCGGGGCGCTGAGAATTTAATCATGAATTCTCGCGCAAGGAATCTATGATTCCTTTGCGCCGGAAGCCGCTGCTTCCGAGCGAATCGGCACGATTTCTGGTCATACTCCAAGGCGCGAAGAAATCAGAGATTCAAAGAATTCGAGTCGAATTCTTGAACGCGGAAGACACTTTCGCCGTTTCTTGCGCAAGGAGAGCTTTGCTCTCCTTCGCGTTCACCCTCGAGCTGAAGCACTAGGTACTCCTAAATTAACAGACAAAAAAATTCCTCAGTTCAATGGTTCAAGGACCGTTCTGCTCTTTGTATATCTCGTCGAACGTGGCATCCACCTGCGTCTTGTCCCAACCGTGGCTGATGAGCCCACTGCGGATAGTGAGATCATCGAACCCCTTCGCTCGTTCGGTGTACACGAACGATTTTATGGTCTCGGACTCGGCGCTGCCGATACCTGGAGACGTGCGCACAGGCTCGCCGAAAGCATTGATCGGGCCGCCCGATATCGAGGATGATGCTTGTTGGCGTGGAGCGTGACCGCCTGAAAAGAGCGCGCCGACACTCTCCTTAAATGCGTCCGCGCTCGAGAGGTCGAGAGTCCCGTTGTAGACCAGATACCCGGCCGTTCCCCCGACGACAACCACAAGCACCACTAACGCGATCAACCACCGCAATCCACCGCTTGATGAAGATGACGCATCATCATCCACGATAATATCCTGATCGACATCGCTGCCGTCAACTGTCGAAACCGGCGTCGGTTCGTAATCTGCGTAATAGTCGCCGCCGGTCTCCGACTCGAGCTCGATGTCAGCATAGCCGAGATCGGCATACACATCACCCGACGCGTTAGATGAGTTCCATGCGCCTATGACGGTGATATTCACCGTCGTATTAGTCGCATTCGTCGCGTTGGTGCGATTCGTGCCAGTGACATTCACAGGTGTGACGTTGAACGACAACGTATCCATCACAGTCGGACGAGCGACGCTCTTCACCGTCAAGTCATACGCTCTGACGCTGAGATTATAAAATGTGAATGTGAACCTTCCTTCGGCATCAGTTGATGCGTAGGTCAGGTTCGTACCGCCGCCTACGAGCGTGAGCGAAATATTGTCCGATTGCAAGAACTGCTCGCCTTGCACAACAACAGGCGTCCCCACAGGTACGCTCGTTTTATTACCTGCCAGAATAATATTAGGGACTCGTCGAGTGACATTGAACCATCCTTCCTTGACAACAGGGTCTTCATCATCGCTCGCGGCGACCACTACATGCATCCCAGTCGGAGCGTTAGACGGAACTATATACTGCGCACGCAGCATACCGCTCGACCCAACCGTATACGCTGTGATATTCCACCGGCCGTCAGGATCCTCCACAGTCACCTCGACAGTCGAATACGGGCTGAATGTGGCGTTGAATTGCGCAGTGGTCCCTTGGAAGATCAGTTTAGGTAGAATGGTGATGTTCACCGGAATTGTAGCTACCGCAGTGGTGTTGCTGATGTTCACACTGAGTCTAGCGCTGCCACGCCAGGTACCGTTCGTGCAATTCACGTCGAAGATATGCGTGCCTGTTGGAAGACCGGTGTATGCCTCGACAGTATCGACGCCCGCGACGACAGCGCGTTTGATGCGCGATGCGGAATNNTTATGCTCACCACGCCTGCAGTATCGGGTGTCGAATTCACGACGCTAAATGACACACCGCCAGAAGAGAGGGCGATGGATGCGTTCGAGCAATTCACAACGACGACATGCGTACCGTTTGGTAGCACCACGCTCTCAGAACGGATAACCCCGCCTGTAACCGTGGCATTGATGGGCGCGTTGCCATCGATATAGAGAGAGCAATTGAGCGCGGAGAACACGGTGTGCTGGTATTGGATAGTTGTGCTGGAGTTCACTATCGCGCCCGAAGCGGGAAAGACAATGGAGACGGTATTCGCTTGTGGAAGAGAATCGCCTGGGACGGCAGGTGCGGCCGGAGGGAGGGCTATCGCTACAGCAACAGAGAGAAGTATCGCAAGCAGGATAGTTGCTATCATGCCGATGGCTGCGGATCCTCCGTGCGGATTTCTCAAGTTCATATAAACACCTCTCGGCACAACACTCGATACGCACCATGCGACACCATCTTATGCGAGAGCATATCGGCATTGGATGATACGACAACGCAAACTGGTAGGACCATGCAATACACGTTATACGCCATATCAGTAACGCGATGAGTGCACTCAATCATATGTCGTCCTCTATCTTGTGAGTATAGTGATAGTATACAATGAAGGCGATAGTCGATAGCACCGCGAAGACCAGCACGCCGACCATGATGGACTTCACCGACATCTCATCGAATGATATGAACGGATTGAGCCGTGAAGGCTTCTCTCGGATATTCTGCTGCACGCCAACGAGATATTTGCAGCCGTTAATCACACTCTCCACGAGCTGTTTACCCTCGGCGAGATTTCCGTCAGCGATGCGCTTCTTCGCCTGGTCGAGCACTTCGTTGAGCTCCAGGCATTCCGGGTGCTCATTTACGAGGTCGTTCGCGAATGTGACCTTCACGTTGACTTCGTCGCCTTCGCTTGTCGCTTCGATACTATTGAGCATGATGAGTGCGGAGTCCTCAAATGCCGGATCGGTCGTGTTGGCCACCACCTTCACCTCGTAATTCTGACCAAGACGATAATTCGCAACGGTGAGTATCACCTCACGGGATTGATTCGCAGGGATCTCCTCGAAGAAATCGGTATCGAAGGTTGCATTCACACCCGAGGTGTTCGATATCGCGGAGAGACGCACCATCTTGAGCGGCGCTATCCAGCTGTTGTTGATGGTTATTGGTATATCAACGCTCTTGTTGTTGTATATGGTCGTTATCTTCGGCGCGAGCAGGCTGAACGCTTTGGGGATCTCGTATTTCTTCGTTATAGGCACCACGGTTGGTATCGACGAGCTTCCGCCGCCACCACCAGTCTCCGGCAAAGGAGACGATCCGTTCTGGATGGAGGTAACATTCACTATTACCGGATTGCTCTGGAGCACCGCCCCACCCATATCTGTTGCGTTGAAGTACACGATGCAGTAACCGACGTCATTGATGTCGACGTCGAGACCCACTCCGGAGACGGAGAGATCGGCGAAGGAGCACACGCTGTTGCTGCTGAAATTGAGAGTGTTGTTCTCGCTGCCAGCGTCTATCTGGTTATCGCTATCGACATCGTCGTCAGGATCGAGGAAACGCGTATACGGAGGGATCTCAGCCATGTCGGTCCGGTGATCCTGGAAATACCCGCTTATGAATTCGGAGCGGTTGACGGAGATATCGGTAAGGTTGCGGAGCAGCACCGGCGGACGGTTGACGTCCCTCACGATCACAATCCAGGAGAACACGGCGCTCTCGTAGTAATCGTTGGTCACATTCACCCGCACAGTATGGTTCCCCGCGCTGAAGAAATCGAAATAATACGTCATATTCGTTGAGTTGGTCCCGGGAAAGGCTTGCGCGATATCATCGACAGTCCAGCGATAACTCGCCATCGGCATGATATCATCGACAGTGATGTTGAACCGGACAGTAGTGTTCTCAGTAACGTTGATGTCGGCGATGTTGTCCTGTAACTGCGCCTCGCTCGTGTTCGCCCATAACTCCACAAGAGCATAACCATCAGATGCATTACCCCACGGCGTAATCATGGTTATATTGGGAGCCTCCGCTTCAGGATACACCGTGAAGGAGATGATCTCGGTGATCGTATTCCCGAAAGTATCGCTCGCGTTGATCTCGATGGAGTAGGCACCGTCATCGCCGGGTCCGGGTGTGAAGAGAACACGCGCTCTGCTCACGTTCACCGTGAGATTCGCGAGCGGGACAATAGTAGGTAGCACGCCAGTAGTCTTGCCCGAAAGATTCGTCGTGAAAGTTATCTCTTCGCCCAAATACGGCAACGAGAGATCGTCATCCATGGCGCTCAACGGCGGCGTAGCGTTGTTTAACGGGTGCGACACGACTATCCTGTAGAGCGCAATATCGTAGTCGATGAACGTGGGCGCTTCAATAGTGTTGTTGATGGAAAGATTGATGCTGGTCGAGTTGCTCGCACCGAAGCTATCATAGAGCGTCAGCAAGAGCGTATAATTGCCCACATCAGTCTTCCGGGTTGTGAAATTGAACAATCCTGTCGTGGCATTGTACGTGAAATTGAGCGATGTGTTGATGGCAGTGACCCCGGATGTAATCGCGAGGTTGTAGGAGGTGACGTTCACATCCTCAGTATCATATGTGGAGTTCGCGAAGTTGTAACCGCACGCTGCCTTCGTAGTACAATAGATGATTGGCATCGTGGCATTGAATCCTGGCGGGGTGTTCGCATTCACAGTGATCTGCAATCCGAGCGAAGCGCTTGCAGGAGCGGCGACTCCGCTGCCGTTGTCAGTCACCGTTATATTGACTAAGTACGGTCCTCCGATCATGCTGTCATCGGGTGTGAATGATACGATGCCCGTCGTCCGATTGATGGTGAACAAAGCGCTCATATTGCTCGTGAAATTGATGGAGTCACCCCATTGTAGATCAGGGTCCGTCGCGTTGACACGGTACCAGAAAGGGGTGTTTGCGTACGCCTGGAGGGCGGTGGCATCAGTCTGGCCGAGCGTGTTGGAGCCGTTGTAGCTATTTGCGTAGATGAGCGGCGCGTCGTTCGTGTTGTTGATGACAAATCGCAAGACGGTCGTGTTGGCATGCCCCTGCGGATCGTTGATGGCGGAGACAGACACGTTGTACACGCCGACCTCCTCGTTCGTCGGGGTCCACACCGTGAACCCGCGCGCGTACTGGCCATCATCGGTGTTATTCTTTGTGGTGTTCGTTATGAAATAGATGGAATTCCCAGGGTCTGCGACCGCGAAGTNNTGGTGGAGTTATCGCTATCGTTCGCGGTGTAGTTGAGAAGTACCGATTGCCCTTGGGATAGGTTGATCGTCCCGCCAGCCCACCCTGTGAGGTTTACCGCGTAGTTGATGTAGTTCGGGGGCCGTCCGATCGTAGTGATATTGAGCAGGAACGATGCATTCGTGCTCCGACTGTCATTGCCACCGGTGTAATTAGTGCTATTGTCGATAGCAGTAAGGTTTATCCGCCAAGACCCCACATTAGCGAAGCTGTAGCCTGATGAATTGTATAGGATTCGCACAGAGGTTCCTTGCGCGTTGAGCAACTGCAAGGTGAGCGAGTTGTTCACCGGGTATGGTGCAGAAAGGGAGTACGCGATGGGATAATTGCCCTCCTCATCGGATACCGCGAAGTCCATCTGCAATGAGACGTTGAGCGGAGTAGTCTTATTGGCGATATTGGTGAAGTTAGGAGGATCATTCACCGGGGTCACATTGAACTGCACAGTCCTTCCACCGACGTTCTGCCCATCGCTTGCGGTGAACGTGATAGGAACGATGGTAGGCGCGTTGCCCGCGATATCCGCATATCGCGGTTGGCACGTGTAGTTGCCGGTGGAATAGTTCGTCATAACGCAGAAATCGGACGACGGCTGGTA
>DUGD01000019.1 GCA_013331575.1 Candidatus Woesearchaeota archaeon | reverse complement strand
AAGGCAACGGCGGACAAGTACCCCGCGCGATGCTCGCGCAAGCCAGGACGAGCGTACAACACGCCACTGACGTCAAGATGAACTGCTGCGAGTTCCATGTCCATGCGAGCGCGGTGCGGGTCATCACGAGCACGGGAGTGGATATCAGCTTCCACAAGACCGCTATCTACCTCGAGGCGGTGCTCACCTGCAAAAGACAGGGCACGAAACCGAGCGAGAAGACGAGTGAACGGGAGTTCAGCTTCAGCCGCACCGCGGTCAGTCCCGAACAGCTCGACATCCAAGGTATTTTCCTGCAACAGACGCAGATAGCCCGCGATGCGACGAACGCCGAGCCGAACCAGGGATTCACAGGCGATGTGCTTCTTGCCGGGAGCAGCGTCACCGAGTTCTTCGCGCCGCATCACGATCTCAACCCGCTCGTGCTGCACACATCCGCGAAGCTCCAGCACATGGGATTGTCATCATTCAAGATCGGACAGCCCATCGGCGTCTTCACGAGCGGCGAGCCGATAACCATCACGACGAATCCTTCGCTCCCCATGGGATTGTACACCATGCCCGTGGATGAAGAAGGAACGCCATTGCGCCCGGTAGAGCTCGTGCGCAACGGCCTTTTCGCGAGTTACCTCGCGACCGCCCGTTACTCGCAATACCTGCATGTGCCTGTGACAGGCAATATCACGAATGTCATGGTGAGCCATGGCGCGACGCGCGAAGAGCACTTGCGAGGCAACAACTACCTCGAGATAGTCTCGTTCTCATGGTTCAACCCCAATCCATTATCGGGTGATTTCTCCGCTGAGATACGGCTTGCGTATCGCTGGCAGAACGGACGCAAGGTTCCTGTGCGCGGCGGCATGTTCACGGGCAACGTGTTCACGAACATCTTGGCGGCGCGCCTCTCCAAGGAGGTCATGCAGTCGGGCGGTTATTACGGTCCGCGCGCAGTCCTCTTCAAGAACGCTATCGTGACGAAATCGGAATGATCCGCTGTCAGGATTAGTGGTCTATTAGTCGTCTCATAGGTAACGCTGTCTTACTGGAAGTCGATGCCTGCTCGCGCGGTGATGATAGGTTCTGTATAGCCGATACTGAGATTATTGGAACGAGGAGTAGAACTGTTTCTCCTGCCGCGGTGGACGTGTTGCTTGTGCAACAAGTGTTTCGGCGCTCGCAAGGCGGGGGCCCTTATCCCCGCACTCGCGCCTCAGGGGATGTACCAAGGCGCCGCGAGTGATACGACGCGGTGCAGGAACGATAGTGACTGCGGCAGTCGCACCACTATTTGAGCACAATCTACCCAAGCACCCGACGCAGAGTAAAGATATATAAATCCCCGGAGGATACTCAAGGCCATGCCACGCGATAATAACATCCGCATGCCGAGTTCTAGCGCCGGCGTCATGAGCTTTTACGATGAGGAGCGCAGCAAGATCCGCATCAAGCCGGCGCATGTCGTCATCCTGTGCGTGCTCGTCAGCCTGGTCGTTATCCTTCTCGAATACACGACGATCTTCAGGTGATCTTGAGCCCGTCGCAGCGGTCGTGATGACCGCATCTCCCGCACACATACGCCATGTGCTCGTCTTCGTCAGTGACCATCGTTCCTTTGCTGTAGAGCCTCGCTTTGCCGAAGCCGCATTTAGAGCAGATGTGGTCAAACGCGGCTATCGGGTCCAGCGCGCTATCTAGGATGCCTAGGTTTGCTGATTTCACGGCACGTTCAGGGGTCTTGCTATCGACCGGTTGCTTGTGGCCGCACGCGCACATACCGATGCCGTTTTTTGCTGTCGCGATGATGGATCCGCACCGTTCACAGAAGAACATCGTGGTAGAGTGCGATACGGAGAATATATGCGTTGCGCAACGGAGTCTTATGCAACAGAATCCTTTGTTGTGGCCTTGACGCGAATGAGAACATAAATTAATAAAAAAAGAAAGAGAATTTAATGTTAATAGTCGCAGCCGAAGATGCCCGGTCCCGGCTCACGCACCGGTTTCGCTTTCTCGAAGACCGACGGTTGGAACGTGCTGTGGCGCGTGCTGCCGACATAGGTCGGTCCGGAGACGGTTATCTCAAGCTGTCCGTTCGCACCTATCGCCCTGCCTGAGCGCACGAATTGATCGAGCGACATCTCGGTATAACCGCGGTCTATCTGATGCATATCGTTGCCCAACGCGTGTCCGAGCGCATCGTATGCAGTGACGTACACGAGTGTTTTTTCGGGCGCGAACAGACTGATTGTCGTCCACTCTCGAGGGCCGAACGGCACATTGTAGGTACCGGGGCTCGCCAAATACGCCTTGTCGCAATCAGTGATCGCGTCGGATGGCGTGAAGACCGGGTTCCTGCTTGCGAAGTGCAACCATGCATCATCGATGTCCGCTGTGATGGTGAGCGCACCGCCGGCGCGCGCATCGATCGGGCAGCCCATCCAGTAGTTGGGGGGCACGATTCTTGTCGATCCTTTCGGTGCGACGCTAGCGACAATGGGCGTCGCGCGTTCGCATTGCGGCGTCAGCTTGATCTCTGCGGGTAATGCCCAGAAACTATTACTGATGAAAAGCTCGCTCGGCCTTCCCTGCGGCAAGTATAGGATCGGCATTGACTCCACAGGCGATGCTACTGTCTGGGCGGAGTCTTGCGCAGGCGCATCTTGCGCGTATGCGACACCAGGAGTTGCGAGAAGTCCGATAAGTCCTAGCTTTGCGGTGAGTGCCTTGAGTCTGTTTGCCATTGATACACCAGCCATGCAGTGCGCGATACGGCACCGTCATGTAACTCTTAGCGGATGGTCACAGCACCACTCTATAAAAAAGTTCTGCTCAATAGGGTCCTTGGGTGAAGATAGATATCAGGTTGCTGCCTTGGAATGAATCTGAGGGCGCCGTGTCGGGTACGGCCCGCTGGCCGGGGGACCCGACGGCAACNNGACGGCAACACGGCGCCCGAAACTCGTCCGAGAGTATATCCTCCGCAGCAACCGCTAGCACGCGCTGTCGGTGGGCTGCCTACGAACCCGAAGCACCGAACTATTTTTAAACAGCGCGCGGTGTCCGCATAGCATGATACCTGGTATGAACGCGCGACAGATGCAGCAAATGATGAAACAGATGGGCATCCAGCAGGTGGAAGTCCCTGCGACCCAAGTGATTATCATCACGCCCGACAAGCGCATCATCATCGATCGCCCTCAAGTAAGCAAAGTGAATATGATGGGCCAGCAGACGTGGCAAGTCGTCGGGGCGGCTCATGAGGAGCGCAACAACATCCTTCCCGATATCAGCGATGATGACATCCAGACTGTCGTCGATCAGACGGGCGTGAGCCGCGAGAAGGCGTTGCAGACCATCAAGGAGTCCAAGGGCGACCTCGCAGAGGCCATCATGAGCCTCAAGAGCGATTAGGAATTCTGTCGCGAGCCACATTGCACTTTCGACTCTTAAGCAAACAGCATACAGAAAGTTGCTGCCTTGGAGTATTACTGAGGGCGCCGTGTCGGGTCCGGCCAAC
>DUGD01000062.1 GCA_013331575.1 Candidatus Woesearchaeota archaeon | reverse complement strand
TCTGCTGAGGCTCCTGCTGAGCCGGCCGCGGAAGAGGCGCCTAAGAAGGCTGAGAAGAAGGCCAAGGCACCGCTCCCCAAGGTCGCGAAGCAGCCGAGCAACGTCGAGGAGTGAACTTTTTTTCTTTCTTTTTCTCTATATTCTTAAGTTCTTAGTGTGAGCAATTAGGTTCGCATGTATATTGGTGTTGTTCCGTACAAACCGGTACGTTATTATGTTATGTTGCAGTACCGATGCCTAAGATGGGTTTCGCGATATGTAGGTTTAATGCTGATGAAGGTTGTGCTCGGATGGGGAGTCAAGAGTGGCATGTGTACTTGCCCGATCTGAACCGACGCATAAATGTGCCTTCGATGTGGTTGCACTATATGGTGGATCACCTCGTTCAACCTACTGCAGAAGAGCGGGCGGTCATACTGGCTGCTGATCCGGCACATGCCACGGGGCAATTCATTTCAACAAGAGGCGCTCCGCAGCCTCCTGTGTTGATGGTCCTGTATGTTGAGAGGCTTGGTCCGTCGCAATACACTCATCAAATTGGAACAAAACCCGATACTGCATTTATTGGAAAACTTGAGCGTGTATTGGCCAATGTTCAACCTTTGCAAACAAAGAGTTTGGATTTCAGACTCGGGTATAGATAGTTTCTTGTATCTCCTTTCTAGGAGTCTTCCCGGGGAAATTATTATATACTACAGTATCTAAGAGTGCGGTATAGTGTTGGGATAGTGATTCCCTAGACAGTGTGGGTAACGATGGAAGAGTCGATGGAACTCGGTGGTAACATAGTCTTATCAGGGTTCTCTGGTCGTGATTTCACCGAAGTCATCGTCGTGAAGAAGATGGTCGGTCAATACGCTCGTAAGTTCACGGACGGCATCCCTGGGTTCTCGCGTCTTGCGGTGACGTTCAAGGAAGTCCACCATCACGAAGGGGGGCATGGTAAATCTGAGATCATCGTTAAGGTCAATGTCGATGGTCATGAGTTCGCTGCTGAAGTGACTGAGCTCAATCTCTACATGGCTCTTGATGCCGCGCTTAAGCGCGTCTTCGAGCAGGTGCAGAAGCACGCTGAGATCCATTCGAACAGGAATTTCTAAGGATTTGCTAATAACTTGCTGGCGATGCTTGAGAAGGTGTTCTGCTCTCAAGCTTCTCGAGTGTGTTCGTCAGTCGCGCTCTGTTGTAGCGCTGGACAAGACTAGGGTATAGGTTGCCGATTATGTTGATGCTGGTCATTATTGCCAGCGATGTCTTGTTATGGTTGACGGCGTATAGAGATAACGTTATCGCGGCCAATGCTGCTCCTGCTATGACGTGTGACGTCTCTACCACACACGTTGAGTCGATGTATGCCTCTAGTCCTTTCTTTTTGTCCTTGAATTGTTTGATGCTATCCTTTATTGACCATCCGCGCATTGCGTTTCCAAAAAATCTTTGCGCGTAATCCCCTCCAGTCGGGAGGAATTTCCTGAAGATGTGCGCGCCAACATAGCGGTAGACTTGGGCGTCGTTCTTGCGTTCGAGTGCGGTCGGGGTGTAGTATGCCTTGATTGCATCGACGATGGTCTCTTTGAACGTCCTTGTTGTGCCAATCGCTACAGACCTCGTCGCTTGTGGACATTGATCGCTGGATTGGTCTGCGACTCTCGCGTCCAGGTCGAGGTTTTGGATGTGCGGCGGCATACGTTTTCACGGTAGATGAAGATTATGAAAAAATAATCCTGTATTTTGGCCTAGAACAACCCGACCTTGTACATCTTCTGCTGCGTAGGTGTCATGGATGCCAGCATCTCGTCGTACACTGTCTTGACCTCTATGCCGAATGCTGGATCGATCTGAGCTGCAATGGCTGGAAGGCTGTCGCGTAATTCTGCGTACTCGTTGCATCGAAGACCGTAGATTGGGTCGAAACTCTTTTTCGGGTCGTACGGTTGCATCGTCTCTCCTTGCATCATGCGGGAGATGCTATCGCACCCAACGAGGAGAAATGTTTCAGCGATGATGGGGCCGGTGAATTTGCGAGCCAATCTGCTCGAGAATTCGGCAAGGATGCGGCTATTCCAGCACCTTGTTTTCGGGGACGCAATATCATTCCATTGAGTGCCGTCGTTTATCGCGCTGAGTTTCGCGACTACAGTTTCAAGTTCGATGATTGAGCTCATATAGGTCTCCTCCTGTATACTTCCTGCTTGTAGGGACGAAGAATCATTTATAAAGGTTAGTATTTTTACTACTAACAAATAGTTAAAAAATAGTAATATTTATATACTTTTGAGTCTAGATAGGCTGCAAGGTGATACCATGAGTATACGTTTACCCACTGTGAAAGAGCAGAATTTCTTCGTTGCCGAGTGCCTCTATCCTGTCCTCGCCTTCGGTGATGTCAAGGCTGCCAAAGCGGGCTGGAACCAGCTTAAGGCTGCGAAAAGTGACTATGATCTCCTCTCCCCTGGGTGGCAGGAGTTCGTTCGTTATGAGAATGCACACGCCGCGGTGCGTCAGCTGCGTTCAATGGTGAAGGATGGTGCATCGCAGGGCGATTCACTTGAGTCGTCCGTCGCTACTCCTGTCAAGGCCGCGCCCGAGAATCCTGCGGTCGCATATGCCCGTCGCCAGCAGATGAAGCGCGTCTATGTCAACTCGATGCGGGATCTGTACAAGGCCCGCGTCGAACGCCACACGGGCTTCAAGGATACGTGCTATTAGATTTTTTCAATCCTGTTTTTCTATCTCTTTTGATTCTTCTCGCTACAGTGCATTTACGTTGATGAGTTATTCAGGTATACTCTCTATGTCTGCCAAAATTGCAGTATTAAACTACTAATCAGTAGTTAATAATGGCAACATTAATAAATAGCCTTCTCATAACATAGCGCGTGAATCCGCTTTATGCATCGGAGGATTGGCGGTCTATAGATCCATTCCTACGCGCAGAGTTATTACTAGTAATTGAAGATGTGAAACCCGGCGCGTTTATCGCAGGCGATTGGGGGCCTTTCCAGCGCATTATCAGAGAGAGCGATCTTGAATGCACCTCCAGATCGTCGCAGTATGACATCCACCTCCACGCGTGCGTCGCTGCACCAGAACGACTTAGAGAGTTCTTCAGGGACAAACTACAGCCACTAACCAACAAAACTGTTGCAGATATCCATCGCATTGATGGAAAATTCTTAGGGTATCCTCAATGTTGCGTCAAAGAATACTCTCACCAAAGCATGATACGACCTTTCGGTGCGAAAAAAAGCGATACGAAACACCCTTTTAGAAGAGAGCTAGGGGCGATGATTGCGGAGCATGGTAGTTATCCTGCAGTCTTTGATTATCGACCTCCGGCATTCACTCCTTGCAGCGCGCACTGCGATGACGCGATAGCGACGCTCAATACGTGGAAAGATGCTCTTGAAAGAAACGACCCTGATGCGGCGAGGGCACTCGTTGAATTCAATTGGGAAGGCGAACCAGAACGCGAAGCGCACAAAGAATACTGGGACGCACTTACGAAGGAAAGAGAATTACAGTCTACTCGCCAATGGTTTCTCGGCACGTACAACGCACAGTTTGAGGCACAATTGCGAAAGCACAAGAAGCTTCGCGCGATAAGCTAACACAACAATCCTTTTCTCGCTGCATCGTTAGTTGTGTAGTCGTCAACTACACCTTCTCGTCTGTAGTCAACTATTGCGTCTAATCCTATCGCTGCGGCGGATATACTTGAGGGTTGTTTCGGGCGTCGCATGGTGGCGTCGGCTGCTGCCTAGCCACGCTCCGCCCTCAGACTGCACGCCAAGGCAGCGAGTCGTACTGTTGCTGAACTGACGACGCTGATTGCGTAGCGATCTCTCTAGCAGTTTTTGAATGATAAGAAAAACTATGAAAAAAAGAAAGAAAAACTCTGTCTAGTATCCGTTCGCCTGGCGGCTCGGGCGCACCTTCTCGGCACCTTGTCCCTTGCTGCGCAGACCACGGCCACGGCGACCTGCCGATGTGACTCCGCGGAAGACGCGGCCCGTCTGGGCTGCGATGCCGATGAGACGCTTGTCAGCAAGCACAACGGGGTGCGATCGATCGACGAGGATGACCTCGAACCAGTATGAGTAACCGTCTTGGCCCGCCTGGTAGCTGCCTAAGACTTCGCAGTTGAGGTAGTTCGTCGCTGCGCGCTCCTCAGCTATCTGCTGGTAGTTCTTGTGCAGGTTCTTGTCCTGGTGGAATCGCGAAGGTCTGCGGCCGCCCTTGATATCGGGGCGGACGTGCTTACCGCGGCGGACGCGCACACGTGCGATGAGAACACCGGGCTTTGCCTTGTAGCCTAAGCTGCGCGCGCGATCGATGCGCGTGGGGCGCTCGATGCGGTGGACGACCGGCTCGCGGCGCATCTCGAGTAAGCGCTCGCGCTGGACCGCTTTAATCTCTTCAGAAGGAGCGTTGAAAGCTTGCTTGACGTATTTGAGATATCCCATGTTGGTGCCTCCGTTATTTTCTCCGGAACATATTTCCGGCCAGATTCAGCGAAGCAATCCGCCACATCTCTGGTATATGACGAAGAAACCGCCGATGGTTTATAAAGGTATTCCTTCGATGACGACGACTGTACTCTCGCCGCGGAGTTCGTACTGCTCGGTCCCTCGCAGGATTATCACGCCGCTCGCAAGATTTTCCTTCAGAAAATACTCGCGTCGTGGGTTTACTCCAAGGCGGCCTCTTTTTGCACACCATCAACTTTAACAAATCATCCGGATTCCTGAGACTATGCGTTTCAGAAACCTTTCGGCAGCGGTACTCGCAGCCACTCTTGCCACGACGCCGATGATGGCGCAGACGAAGAGGCCGTTGCGGGCCACTGGCTACGTTGCTCCAACGCCTACCGGCTCAACACCTGTCGCCGCCCGTACTCCAGCCATCGCTACGGTGCCTATCGCTACTGTACCTATCATTGTGAAGCGTGAGGTCGCGCCAACGCGCACTCCCGTTCCGACGTCGCCTGAACATCGGGTGTACTCAACTGTACCGCGATACTCTGATGCACCGGTGCAGCGTCCTGTCGGAATATCTGTTCGATCAAAGGGGTTGGAGGCGATTCTTGGCGAGATCGGCTCTCCAGAGCAGGCACAGCAATGGGTGAGCCGCAACATCGATTATGTGCGTCGTTCTTCGCTCGTCTTTGGTCGCGGAAGCGACAATCTGTACAACCGCGTCCCCGCCATCTTGGAGAAACGAGCCGGAAACTGCAAGGAGGGATTCGTGCTGATGGCCGGTCTATTACGCAATCTCGGTTATGATGTCTCCGGTCTCGCGCTCATGCCAGAGCAGGGCGATGGCCATATCATCGCGGTGTACCGTGACCGCACGACGAACAAGTATGGCACCGCGGGCATCAGCAACGGCGATTTCACGATGCCGGTGTACTCGACTATCGATGCCGTCGCATCCGAAGTCGCGCTACAGCACTTGTGGACCAAGGCAACAGTGCGAAACGTCGCGTTCGATGATAGATTGCTCGCGGCAGGCCCGCAGATAACGCTTCAGACGACTACCCGTAATAACGTCGACTTGCAGCGCGAGATCGGCGTCGCGTTCGAGAGCGAAAAGCTCGATTACGGCACCTATTCAAAACGGCAGTACCCTGATGGGATGGCATTGTCTATTGATGATGCGCTTATACCATCGCGTGATACAACCAATAACCGTTTGAGTGTTATCACTGATATGGATGCGAGATATTCCTTGGAGAAGCGTCATTGGCAGGTCACCGTGGAGCAACAGGATACTCATTCCGCGTATCGGCGCACAACGGTGTTCTTCGACGAGTCGTATCGTCCGACCTTCTTCAGTATCTACGCAAACGACGCTCGCCGATTGCATGGCACTCTGTTCTCTGCTATTATTCCTGCAGCATCGCTTGGCGATGACGACCGCTATGCGACCGATAGCCTGAACAATCGCTCGTTCTCTCGGACTGAGGTGGAGTCATACGTTCGTCTCGCGCGGTCTGCGCTCGAACTTCTGCAGGCGCGTGAGGCACGGTCGAGCTATGCTACCTGGCACGCGCGGCGATGAGTTGTCTGTAGTCATTTAATTGTTGACTTCCGCCGCGGCAAGAGTGTGCTAACATCCCTGATCTCGAGTGCATCGCTCACTGTCAACTGCTTCTTGTTGTGAGTCATCAACTATTTCGTCTCATCCTATCGCTGCGGCGCATCTACTCTCGAATTGCCGAGGATACGCGGTATCCCGGTACAAGGATTCGGATAACAGTCCGAATCCTCCGTGCCTCGGGGTTCGCATTGTCGCTTCGATTTCGTCTCGCGAACTCACCCCTCAGGATGCACGCCAAGGCAGCGATCGGGTTTCCGGTGTTGCTTACTTCTATTTCTCATCCCCAAACCTTTATAAACTCCCGTCGGCACCGAAGAACTGTGATCTTTGATGGCAAAAAAGAATTCTTCGCATGAGAGCAACACCGCGCCCGCTGTTTCTGAACCTGCTGGTGTGGAAACGTCGATTGCCGATGTTCCTCCGCCGATGTCTCCGGAAGTCAAGGAGCGTATGGAGAATATGAAAGTCATGCTCGACAAATTCAAGGAGAAACTCCTCGCTAAATTCGAAGGGTACGTCATGGGTATCGCGCTCGCACCGCCCGAACAGGAAGGGGAGCGCAAGGATAAGGTCAATGTCATCATCCTCGTGGATGATCAAGACAGCACGAAGATGTCCAAAGACGAGCTGCATGAGAAGCTCACTGCCGCCATGGGCCAAGTCGCGAAGGACGTGGATGAGCAGATGGCGATCGATGTCCTCCTTATCACGGAGCTCTGGCAATCCTGCTACGATGCGAAGTACGATCTCTTGCAGGTCCTCGCCGTGAGCGCGCCTGTCTACGATACCGGTATGCTCGCCGCGATCAAGATCTGCGAGATCCACAGGTCTATGGTCATCAAGAAGTTCGAGAAGTACATCGCGTGCTACGTGCTCGGCGGAAGCCTGGTGCGCGGCAAGGCGAATCCGAACTCGGATATCGACGTCTACATCGTCATCGATGATACCGATGTCAAGAAGATGACGCGCACTGAACTCAAGGACAAGCTGCGCGGTATCATCAACGATATGGCGATCCAGGCTGGTCAGATGACGGGTGTGCAGAACAAGCTCTCCATCCAAGTCTATATCCTGACCGACTTCTGGGATAATATCAAGGAGGCCAACCCTATCATCTTCACCTTCCTGCGCGATGGCGTACCGCTCTACGACCGTGGTATCTTCATGCCGTGGAAGCACTTACTTAAGATGGGCAAGATACGCCCTTCGAGCGAAGCCATCGACCTCTACCGTTCCACGGGCGACCAGATGCTCGATCGCATCCGTTTCAAGCTCAAGGATATCGCGGTAGAGGACATCTGGTATACTGTCCTCACGCCTAGCCAGGCGGCGCTCATGCTCTACGGCCTGCCGCCTCCCGCTCCCCGCGAGCTCGCGGAGGTCATGCGTGAGATTTTCGTGAAGAAAGAGAAGCTCTTCAGCGAAGAGCACGTGGTGTTCTGGGAGCACGTGCTCAAGACGCATAAGGATGTCGAGTATGGTATCAAGAAGAACATCACCGGCCACGAGGTCCAGGATATGCTCGAGAAGGCCGAGAAGTACCTCAAGGCGCTCTCTAAACTGTACCAGGCCATCGAGGAGCGCAAGGAGCTCGAGAGCACGGTCCACATCTACGAATCGGTCATCACGGTCATCCGTGATGTCCTCAAGCTCGAAGGCATCGAGCGCGCGAGCGATGACGAGTGCGTAAAGCTCTTCGAGAAAGAGATCGTGCATAAGGGCATCATTCCCGAGCGGTACTTGCGTATCCTCAAAGAGGTGCACAAGGCGAAGCGCGATTACGACGCGGGGAAACTCTCGCGCGCCGAAGTCTCGCAGCTCCATAAGGATGCTGGGGAGTTCCTCAAGCACGTCATCGAGCATGTGCAGCGCAAGCGCGGCAAGGAGCTTGAGCGCGCGCGTGTGCGCGTGAAGTACGGCGAGCGTTTCGGCGAGGTCGTGCTGCTTGACAGCATCGCGTTCATCATCATGGACCTCGATGCGCAGGAGAAGGAGGTTCTCAAAGGAGACCTCACGCACGAAGGCCGTATCGTGAATTTGGCCGCGAGTTCGCTCGAGGCGCTCGAGCATTCGCTTGCGACCGTCAAGATACCGCCGCGCGTCTTCTTGCATGAACGTCTCTTCGAGGATGTCAAGAAGATCTTCGGCAACAATGTCGAGATACTGATGGGCTAGTCCTGTATGTGCGCTGATCGGGTCTGGTCAGCATTCTTTTTTTGTTTCTCTCTTTTGTTGCTCAGGAGGCTGTTGATTCTATATATTGTATCCTGCGGTGTGTTGTTCTCAAGGTTTTGTCGGTCGCAGAATGCCGTTTTTTTGTCAAAACGACGTTGTATTGTCGTAATCTATGTTTTTTTCGCGCCAATACTTTTTTAAACCATCCGTCGTTGCCTGCTCGTCGGTGAGGATGTGGATTCGGGCTTGAGAGTGCTGGATGTGATGACCATCAAGCCTGTCGTAGCGTCGCCTGAACTCACTATCCGCGATGTCGCGGCGCTCATGGAGAAGTTCGATGTCGGTTCTGTCGTTCTCAAACGCGGTCACGAGCTCGTGGGTATCGTGACGGAGACTGATTTTGTCCAGCGTGCCATTCTCGAAGGGTACGACGTGCGTAACACTCCGGTGCATCGTATCATGACGAAGGATCTGATAACCGTCGGGCCGGGCACCGATATCATGGATGCGCTTCTCATCATGAAAGACTCTGATGTCCGCCATCTTCCCGTGCTCGATGATGGGAAGTTCGTTGGGTTCGTGACGGTGAAAGACATCTTGCGTGTCCAACCGCAACTCTTCGATACGTTCGCCGATGCGTATCGTTTGCGTGAGGAGCATCGCAAGCCGCTCGGTCAGGAGCCGGTCTTGGATGAAGAAGAGTGATCTTTTGTCGCTTGTGCGGTGCTGCTATGTCCCGATATAGATAAAGAGCGATTCTCCGACTGGTAGCCCGGTCGGTTGTTTGTCCAGCAACTCTTGTTCTGTGAACCATTTGGATATGTTTACTTGGCTCCAGATATCGGGGTTAATGGTCACGGGCAGTATTACGCGGTTGTCGATGTATAACCTAAATGATTTTTCTCTCCATTGTGCTTTATGAGACTGTAGCAACTCTTGGAGTCTGTTGAGTGATGTTATGTCTTGAAGCGTTGCGCCTTCATGTACTGTGTAATGAAGACCGTCGACGATTGGTATGGTGTTCTTCATCGCTTCATTGTATTCTGCGGAATACAAATAGAGTTTCGATGCAGGGTATCTATTCCTTATTTGCGTGCTGAGTCGTTGTGTTCTCTCCGGCACAAGCATCGGCTCTCCTCCGGTGATCATTATCTCATCCAGTTCTGTCGGTAAATCCGCTATGCGTTCTATGTAACTGGCGTGTTTCATGATGGTGGTGTATGTGTTGCAACACCCAGCGCACTGTCTGTGGCATGCTTTCGTCACGAGAATCCTTGCTTTGCGACTAAACGTCATTACTGTGGGGTGGTGTCTTAGTTTATATTCCTTTCTTCCACAGCGTGCTTACATACGAATTTAATGTGTGTGCTCTGCAGTGGTCTAGATGAGTATCGTCGGGAAAATGATGTGCAGTATCCACAGGGTGACTGCCGCGACGATCGGGATGATGATATTGTCATCGATGTGGTGGTTGGCGATGCGTAACTCGCCTGCCTCGACTATCATCGCCGCGGAGCTCGCGATTATGGCGGGGAGTAGTGGTACGTAGAGCCATGCTGCTATCGCTCCTGCCGCGCCGCCCAGGATGGTCCCTTCTAGATATGTCGTTTTCGTCAGTGCGGTCTGGGTCGCGCCGAAGCTGCGGCTGATGAGGTGCGCGACCGCATCGCCGAACGCGAGGATCATGATCGCGGCGCTCGCGATATTCTCCGGGAATATCCAGAGCACGATGAAGCACCCGAGCAGGTAGAAGAGGATGTCTATCCCCGGGATGCTTGCGTCGGCGCGATTGATGCTCAGTATTTTCGTGAGGAGTTCGCGTTCGGCTTTCGCGTTGTAGAGCATGACTGCTGCAAAGAGCATGATGAGAAGGAAGAAGACGGGCAGGTCGAGTATGCGCGCGCCGAAGAGGAGTGTGATGAGGATGCCGACGAGCACGTGGACCGATTTTCTCACTATCTCGAGTTTGAAGCTGCCTCTGTACCGTAATGGTGTCATGCTCGTATAGCAGCAGGGTCTTTTTATAAGGGTTGCGATGGTGTTGTTGCAGGTGCTCTTTCCGCCTCGTCGATGAGCCCACAATATTTATAAAGGGGTCCTTGTTCTCGCACTCTATGGAAATCACCATCCTTGAGAGCAAGAAGCACCGGATCGTCTTCGAGTTGCGCGGCGCGGATCACACGTTCTGCAACGCGCTCAAGCAGGAATTGTGGAATGACGAGTCTGTCAAGATCGCGGCGTACAATATCGACCACCCGCTTGTCGGCGTCCCGAAGTTCGTCGTCGAATCCTCGGCCGATGCCAAAGAGGCGCTCCTCGGTGCGAGCTCGCGACTGCAGAAGCGCAACAAGGATTTCCTCGCGGCGTTCGAGAAGCTGTAAGTTCTCTTTTCTGAATATTTAGTTTTCGTCTACTACTTGTAGTTCTCGTTCGTTGTAGTCTTGCTTGGTAGTATTTGTATGCGGCTTTTGTATTCAACGGCGAGTAATTGTAGTAAATACACAAACTATTTATATCGGTATGTCTTCCCTGAAGTAGTTCGTGCTCGCGCACGAAGGAGGAGCAACATGTACGGCGAATATAGGGAGAATGCACAGGGCGGTGAGTACTTCGTACTCTTCAAGCGAGATGTCAAGGCGGAACGTTGGAAGAGCTATGGTGAGATGCGTCTTTACGATGCGTTGTGCACGTTCGGCGACCTTTCGAGCGCGCGCAATTTCGCCATGAGAGAGATGCCTGCGCAGCTCGGCAAACGCGCACCCTATTCCGATGCAGACCGCGCGCTCTTGCACGATGAGACAAGACCGTATCTCGTCGCGGTGAAGCACTGTGGTAAATTCTCCTCGTCATGCATGGGGGAGACCGAGCGTCTGACCACTTATGACGCGCGCCGCTGCAGCGCGGGTGATGTCGAGAGTACGATGGAGAGTATGCTTGCGGAGAGCACCACGAGCAAAGCCTTTGTTGGTCTTGAGCTCAAGCTGTTCTGAACTCCTTTTTTTCTTTACTGTTTCTCTTTTGTGCTGCGGCGAGAGGGTGCAGTCGTTCGCAATGTGATTTCCGAGTTATGGGAACGCGAACTTCGAACCCAAGGCCCCGCCAAGGCAGCACTCGTTCAGTTATCTACTACGTCTACGACTAATCCGAATGCCAACACAATATACATCTGCGGTATTACGCGTGAAGAGTCTAAGAATGAAAACAAAAATAGAAGGATGAAAAGAAAGAAACTTCACTTCTTCGTGACTGTCTCCTCTTTGAGGATCCACTTCGCGATGAGGTAGACCACCAAGGCGATGATGACGAAGTCGAGCACTGCGCCGACGAAGTCGCCGAGTTTCAGCACGATCGGGCCGATGTTCACGACGGCCTCACGCCAGTTGCCGCCGGGGATGAATGGCGTCACGATGGGCATGATGATGTCCGCGACGAGCGCTGAGACGAGTTTGCCCACTGCCGCGCCGATGATGACTGCGATGGCAAGACCGATGACGCCGTAATTCTTCAAGAAGGCGATGAACCCTCCCGTTATCTTGTCGGAGCCGCCTTTCACTGAGGCAGCAGCTTCTTTGAGTTTCTTCATGGAATACCCCTCCAGTTATTCTTTTGCCAGAATTGGAGTGGCGGTTTTTAATGTTTGTGTGTGATATTTGTGTTTGAGGGTGGTGTTCGTTATTGTCTTAACACGCGTTCGACATCGTCGAGATCATCTTGTCTGTACCTGTTGAATTGTTCTGCTGTCATTCCACGTTTGAACTCGCCATATCCTGCATCGATCAGACAGATGTCTTCTTCTTTTCCCGAGATGGCTATGTTGTTAGGCGTGAGGTCTAAGTTCGCGACGCCGCGCGCGTGCAGTTCCCGCACTGTGCGTTCGAGTTGAGGTCGTAGCCTACTTCCGTTGAATCGTGCGCGGTCCCCGTAGTATCTTGAGTACACTGTTCTGAGCGTATTGCCTTCGAAGAACTCTTTGAGTATTGCGTTTCTGTATGGCCCGTTATCCCGATATGCCTTGACGAGGTGAGTGATGCCTGGGATGTCGTGCGCTAGTGTCAATGTCTTTTTTTCTTTAGCTAAGTGCTGTATTTTCCATTTGGTATCGCCGATGCCTTCTATTGCTACTTTCAACACAAATATGTTTTTGCGTTTTCGTACTTGGAACACGTAAACGCTGGAGGGTGTGAGCCTGCGCACATACTCCATCGTGGGGTCGATATCGTGCACTATTGCTGCAGATATATCTACGCTGTTATCGTAGTATTGCCTTAGCTGCTCTAGGGTTACTGAGGGCATGTGGCTTCAGGGGTGCGGGGCACGTCGTCATTTATATTATTAACTACTACGTGGTGGTGTAAATAAATACTTTTTTATATGTATCGTCGTTCCTTGCCTGCATGAGAATTGTCACACTCTCTGATCTGCATATCGGAAAATGGGGAGATTTTGGTATGAACACATTGCGCGAAGTATCGCGCTTGGACGCTGACGTGCTCTATTTCGGCGGTGATTTGGCGGAACCGGATCATGATACTCCGCAGCGTGGATGGGACCGTTTCGAACGCGGACTTGAGATGCTTGCCGCATCACCTGCGCCGGTGAAACTTTTCACCTTAGGCAACAATGATCTGGAACAGATTAGGAACTCATTTGTATCGGAGCATTACGATGAGATGGCGTCTCGTGTCGGCGCGTACGGATTTTCGTTGCTCGATGCTGTGCCGAAAGTGGTGGGTGATGTTGCATTCGTCGGCAATGTGGGCTGGTATGACGGTACTCTTTGGACGAAGCATTGTATGGACGACGTTTTTGGGTATCCTAATGATCCTGCGGCAATCCGTGCTCGTGCGACTGCGTACTTTTGTGGACAAGAATTCAAGGGGCGTTTATTGAAGAACTACTCGCCCGATGATCTCTTCGCGCACTGCACAGAGCGATTGTCCAACCACCTCGATGCCGTGCATGCCGATACTGCGGTGTCGGCGGTGGTCCTTGGAGTGCACTTCGTCCCTAGCACCCAGTTCGTTATGGGTGATACTCCGAAATTCGCGTACTTGAATTGGTATATGGGCTCGCAAGCGCACGCCGAGCATTATCTTCGGGAGAAGGTCGTGCTCGGGTTCACGGGGCATACCCACCGTTCTGATGCGTGGTCTGTCGGATTGCTCAAGGTCCACAACGTAAGCGGACCCAAACAACCTCGCTTGTTCGAATTGGAGAAGAGTTCCGACGGATTGTACGTTGCGAAGACCGTCTTGTGATTCTTTCGCGGTCTTGGCAGTATGGTATTCAAGAATTCTATTGTCTATTATTTGATTGTCTATTCTATCCTACTTTCCGTAGTAGATGTGGCATAACGAAAGATCGAGTCTCGGATACATGGAGTTTGATTCCGCCGACATGCGATACCCTTCCTTGATACTGCCGTCCATGTGGTTGAATGAGTAATCGTACCCATCGCCGCACTCACTGAAGAACGCATCGACGTCAGCGTTTCGCATGTGCTCCATCGCGAGCTGCACGAGTGTGCGTTCATCATCCACGCTTTTGCTGCCGTTGTATCTGCCGAAATCGTCGCTACCTATCGAGCAGACATGGAAGAATTGTGATTCGGAGTATGACTCGATCTTGCCATGTTCGTCGGCCGGATGTTGCATCCGTTTTTTTCCGTCGTAGAATGCGCCGGGTCTGACTGTACTGAAGTAGAGGTTGGCAAGCTCTCCTTTCTTTTGCGAAGGTATGCCTGATAGTGCATCGCGGCGGTATGCGCTGCGGACAAATGCTTCAAGCATCGTCTCGAAGCTCTTGAGCGAATCGGTTTCGAAATTGAACGACTGTGTCAAGTTTATTGTCATGCGTTCCCTCGTGCTTAGGGTTCGTCTCGTCGTTTATATTAGTATTGCAATTGATTTAAGAACTGATGTCAATATGTTGACTATAAATAAATACTGATAGAAAAACTAATAGAAAAAAAGAAAAAAATAATCCTAGACACTTACTTCTTCCCTTTCTTCACAGCAGGCTTGGTCGCGCTCGACTTCGCACTGGCGTTCTTCGCCTTGATAGCGGCATGTGCGGCCGCAAGGCGCGCGATAGGCACGCGGTACGGCGAGCAGGACACATAATCCAATCCCGCGCGGTGGAAGAAGTCGATCGATGCAGGATCGCCGCCGTGTTCGCCACATACTCCTAGCTTGAGCNNGTCGTTCGTGCCGAAGCTGAAGAAATCCGCCTCGCGGGCGACCTCATCCGCAGTGAGCGCTGCGCGCGGCACTTCGATCATCGTACCGACTGAGTAGGAGAGCGTCGCCTTGCGCTCCGCGATCACCGCGGTAGCAGTATCGACGACGATCTTCTTCTGGTGCGCGAGCTCCGCCACGTTCCCGACCAAGGGGATCATGATCTNNGAACTCGTGCAGCGGCGGGTCGAGAAGACGTATCGTCACGGGCAGCCCATTCATCGACGTGAATATCGCGAGGAAGTCCGCGCGCTGGAACGGCAAGACTTTCGCGAGCGCCTTGGCCCGCTGCTCCGGAGTCTTTGATAATATCATCTCGCGCATCGCCTTGATCCTCTCGCCTTCGAAGAACATGTGCTCG
>DUGD01000069.1 GCA_013331575.1 Candidatus Woesearchaeota archaeon | reverse complement strand
TTCTAAACATCGTGTAATCGCGGTGTATGCGTCATAGGTGGCGGTGTCGCCTGCCACCACGCTTTTATACGGGCGTTGACCTCCTCTGCGCATGGGTATCGTATTCGTCGATGGTATGCCGCTATCTCCTTTCGTGCGTCAAGAGCTCGCCGGCATATCGGTCAATGAACGCGGAGAACGCGTGCAGTTCCATTCCGATGGCGGGTTGCGTGTACTCGTGTCTGAAGACGGTCCGCACGAAGCGGGGCGGTTCCTCGATGATGCACCTGAAGGAGGCATCCTCATCGTGAGCGCCCGTTCACAGCTCGCTCCCGGTTCGGCGCTACGCGCGCTACTCGCATCAGCACAGTTGCCATCGCGCCGGATAGCGCTCTTTTGCACGCACGCTTGGTCTCCTGACGATGCGGCGCTTGTCTCATCGCTAGGCGTGCAGTGTTATTCCATGGTCGAGATATCGCGCGAAGGACTGACTGATATGACTGATGCGGTGATGGCGTTCGTGCGCCAATGGCCGGCGTTCTTGCTGGTCATCGACCTCGATGTGCTTGATCCTGCGTTCGCACCAGGTCTCGCAGGTCCGGTGCCTGGCGGTCTCTCCTCTCGGGAGTTGCTGTATATCGCGCAGCGATTGCGGCTCATCAAGACGTTGGCCGGCGTAGAGGTCATCGCCCGCGTGGATGTCGCTGATACCGCTACTGCAGGCATCCTCGCAAGACTGCTCGCCGAGCTGCGATGACTTGACTGCGATACTCCTCTCGCCGTTGGGTATACGGCTGTTCTGGAGCGTTCCGCCGTGCCTTGCTCCATCGTCGGTCGGACCTTGGTATTGACCAATATCTTTAAATACCCCTTGGGGCTTCTCAGAGTAGATAATGGTGATACTACTATGGGTCGCATCAAGACACAACAGATAAAATCCAAGGGCGAGGAGCTCTACACGCTCCACGGAAAGGTGTACACGCCTGACTTCGTGAAGAATAAGGAACTCGTGGACAAACACGCGACTATCCAATCAAAGAAGCTGCGCAACGTGCTTGCGGGCTTCATGACGCGCAAAGCGCGCAAGGTCCAGCAAGCTGGCGATTAGAGGCCATCCGTGGCCTTGAAGGCGGTACTGTGAACGAGGACAACAGCATCTTCGTAGGGGAGAAGCCCTTCATGAACTATGTGACGGGCGTCGTCATACAGTTCACCACGCAAGGCGCAACCGAAGTCGTCGTCAAGGCACGGGGGAAATTCATCTCGCGCGCGGTCGACATCGTCGAAGTGGTGCGCCACAGATTCTTGCAAGAGCAGGTCCGCATCAAGGACATCAGTATCAGTTCTGAGGAATTCAAGAACAAAGAGGGGAAGGATGTCCGCGTGAGCGCGATAGACATCACTCTCGAGAAGATCTGACTTCCTCTATCGATATTCATGAGGGTCTTATGTCGCAATCTCCTACTTGGGTGCACGATGCAGCGGTCAAGGTGAACTGCAAAGACTGCACCGCCGTCTGCTGCAAGCACATCGCAGTGCCCTTTGAAGAGCCTGTGACGCCCGAGGATTTCGCTGCGGTGCGCCTATGGCTCTCGCACGAGAACGTCATCGTGTACAAAGACAACGAGGATGATTGGGTCGTCGAGTTTCAGACGAAGTGCGGCAATCTCGTCGGTAACCGGTGCAGTGTCTACGGTGGTAAGGAGTACCCTCGTGTCTGCGGTGAGTACGAGATGAACACCTGCGTGATGAATGAAGAGGGGGATTGGTGGCAGATACTCTTCAAGACTATCGAGGATGTCGATGCGTACTGCCGTGAGAAAGACATCGCTATCATACCTTACGCGGGTGTTGCGGACTGCATCACTATCGGCCTCGATACTCCGACGTCGCCTGCTGACCTCGATGATTTCTGGTGGTATGTCGCGCATCGTGATGTGACGGTCTACCGCAAGGGCGATGAGTGGTTCTTGCACTGCAACACAGCGTGCTTGCCGTCGTGCAGCGTGAAGCGCGTCGTGCTGCCGAGCGGCGCCGATGTCGTCTTCCGATCGTGGAGCGATATCGCTACGTTCGCGCGCGAACAGTTCGGCGTCCCTGAGGGGCATTCGCCGTTGACATTGTCTGCAAGATAGAGCTATTTCTTTGGCATTCTCGAGAGTATCGCTGCCTTGGAGTAATGTTGAGCCGCGAGTGTCGCTGAAAGCGACCTTGCGAGCGGCGAGACAATGCTGTGAGGGACGAGCAGTGTGTTCTCCGCAGCGATAGTCTTTCGTTCCGTAGCGAAGCCAATGACGAACGAGGAGTAGTTGACTGGGCCGGAGAATGAGACATCCTCTCTTCGTGCCAGAGAATACCTTTTTATAGGCGGGAGAAGTTCAGGAGCATATCCTATATCGAAGGGCACGTACTTTGTCTTTGAAAAAGACAAAGTAGGGCCCTGAGCGAAGCGAGGGGCCCGTATGTTGGGTTCGCAGAAGCCAACATAGGGGCCACAGCAGTGGGCCCGTAGTATAGCTTGGACAGAACGCGGGGCTTCGGCGGCGGCGATTGAAGATCGCGAGGTCTTCGTCAAAGCCGAAGACACCCCGAGACGTCGGTTCAAATCCGGCCGGGCTCGTTCTTACTTTATTTTATCGGATTCGAACATCTTCGGACTTCGGCTTCTTCGAACCTGAGGAATCCAGCCGGCCTCGTTATTCTTGTTTTGGGCGGATAGAGTCTACGTACTCGAGAATTTTCTCTGTACCCCATATGCGTCGCAAACCGTACTGCAATTTCGGCGGTGTCCCGTGAGTCGGCACGTATACATACGATATGCGTCTCTCGTCGAGTGCTGCAAGAAGGTCTTGTCCTTCTGTTGTGTTCGTATCGACGTACACTCCGAGATGACGTTCTAAACCGTCAACCGGTGGTGTTGTGGGCGTCATCATTGTCACTTTTCGCTTAATGCCTATCGAGGGCGGCTGGCTTGCAGAAGTACTTAATTGTTGTGGTGGGCTGATTTATCCGGCTGGGCCCGTGATGCTTCAAACGAGCGTGGACCTTTGCGATCGATATTTTTCGACCGGTACTTAGTAGTCAGGACTATTTGCGATGCTCTTCATCGTGTCCGAGAACCATTGAAGTATCGCTTCGGGTCGGATAGCTACTGTCGGGCCAGTCATTCCCTGGACCTCTCGGCCACTAAAATACGCCAATATCGAGGCGGGGTTGTCGTCGATCTTGATTGCGTTAACAATGCCTGCGAAGCGGCCATCTTCCGTAAACACAGGGCCGCCAGAGCTCCCTGTAAGACACGGCGTATCTATCATGTAGTGTGTCTCTTCCTTCAGATGTCTCCAATTGAGTCCTGAGAATGGAACTACTGGTCCGGCGCGAGCTTTTTTTGCGACGGGGTCGATGAAATACATCATTTCGCCGAGATCCGGTGTGCGGCAGAGCGCTCCCAATCTGTTTGGAGCAGGTGATCCGTTCGTTTCTGCTTTTATGAGTGAGACGTCAAGGTTGTGATCACAAACGGGGTTGCGGAGGAATGTGCTATTTAGAGGATACTCTTTTTTTGCGATGATTGCGACATACTTGTGCGTGTCGTTCTCGCGATAGATGAATCGTTCTGTGCAATGTGCAGCGGTAAGGATGTAGCCTTCGTCGGTCAGCAGCACGCCGCTTCCTACGCTCGCTATTTCACCGTTTTCATCTGTCTCTTTGAGTGTCACGACAGTTTTTACATCGACATCTGGAGAGGCTCGTCGNNGTCGTCGTATCTGTGAGAAAAGTGCACTGTATAGCGATCGTACGGTTTCATCGTTCATGGTGGAGGGTGGCTATTTCTCATTTAAATAGGTGTTGATTTTAATTACTATTGAGGGGTATCTTTATGAGCTTGCCGTCGGGTCGCCTTTTTTCTCCTCATAAATCGCGACAAACCTTTAAATACCGCTCGTCGAATGATTGACTGTGGTCTTCGAGCATCTCTTCCCGGCCGGTCTACTCGAGCGCAAGGAGTGGAGCGCGTTCTTCCTTGCCGCTATCTACTCCACGCTGAGCATCATCATCGCACGGCTCCTCTTCCCTGCGAACAGCGGCATCGTCTCTGTCGCGTTTCTCTCCATATTCCTCATACCCTATTTCGAGACTATACTGAAACGCGAGGCTGATCAAGAGGCGCGTGAAGCGTCATCAAAGAGGTCGTTCCTCGACTTGCTGCGGGGGAATGCCGACGCTATCAGGGTGTACTTCTTCCTCTTCTTTGGCATATACCTCACCTACATGGCCTACGCATTTATCGCACCGTATTTTGGATTCGATATCGGCGTCGTATTCCGCGAGCAACTATCGCTTGAGAGCATCCGTGGCGGCGCGACGTTCAACGTGAGCACATTCACAAGCATCCTCTTCAACAACTGGTGGGTGCTTCTTGCGTGCTTCCTCATCGCTCTTGTGGCGGGGGATGGCGCGGTCTTTTTCATCGCGTGGAACGCGAGCACGTGGGGCACAATCTTCGGCTACCGTGCCATCGAGGCAGGCGCGCACGGGTGGGGTAGTCCGTTCCTCGCGCTTATCGTCATAGTGGTTGTTACGCTACCGCATCTTTTGCTTGAGGCAGGCGCGTACATCTTGGCGGCCATCGCCGGCGGCGTCATCTCCGATGAGGTGGATAAGCCAAGCGAAATGGCGAAGTTCGTCATCTATTTCTTGTGCGCAGCGATGGTGTATGCGTTATTCGTCGTCATCATGCCGTCGTTCGACTTCGTATCGAGTGTATTGATCATCTTGGCAGCGTTCGGCATCCTGTACGCCATGCGTTTTGTCTTCGATGATCGTTTCGATGTGGATGTGTTCACGTTCAACATCCATCTTTTCGCGCTCTCCATCGGTGTGTTCGCGCTCGGCGCGTTGATTGAGACGTTCGTGTTGTATAATGCGACGCTGCTGCGCGGAGTCTACTTCGCCGCGGCGGGTTTCGGCTGAGTCATTCCAGGTAGATTGATTGTTGCGCTATTGTGATTCTTAGGAGTTATCTCCTGTGTTGATGGCGATGTCTTCTCGTGGGTAGAGTGTTGTTGTGTTGTCTTTGCGGTTATTGGATGACTAGTCGATAGAGGTTGCTGCCTTGGAGCCGGTCTGAGGGCGCCATGTCGGGTCCGGCCATCAGGCCGGGGGACCCGACGGCAACACGGCGCCCGAAACCGCCCGATAGAATATACTCCGCAGCAACTACAGGACTGCGTTTTCTGAATTCCTTTTTGCGAAACATATATAAACAAGTATATCTAATAGACATCTAGTATACGATAAAGTATATTTGAGTTCGCGTGAGGTATCACTTTGGACGAAGAGCATCTGCACAGATTCTCGCTCAACATGGTATTTTTCGTCGCGATACTCGCGATAGTCGGGTTTGTTGTATTCATTACAACAGGATTCGTCTGATTCCCCGTTTTTAGTGCGACAAAGGTGTACAATGGCGTCAGCAGCGACATGGATAGCGGCAGTGCTCATCATCGGCATGGTAGGACTGGGCGTGGCCCAGAACTTGAACTTGCCGCACAGCACCCTTGCCGGCGCCGTGCCGACGACGCCTAAGACCCAGCAGGAGATCAACTTGTGCATGCAATCATGCATGCTGCCATGCGTCGACAAACCAGGGACTGAGATATCCTGTCTCGAACACTGCAACGGCGTCTGCGGAGTCTCAACTCCATAGTATCGATCATTAAACTACTGATAAGCAGGTGAACAATGGCGAAAGACGAACACAAAAATGATGCGAGCAACCAGCTCAATCTCACTGTCGTCGCCTTGGTGGCTTTGGTCGCGATAGTCGGCCTTGTCGCATTGGTGATGAATGCAGCGGGCGTGAAGACGCAGATAGCGACGGGAAATCAACTTGCGAGCGCGGATGCGTTGACTGATATCTCTGCTGCAGAGTCTGCGGCGGCTGTACAGAATGTTGTAGGTGGAGCGCGATATAGTTGTAGAGTGTTGAACTATATTATCAACAGTGACGATGCGTCTGCCACTGTCAAAGCGTGGGCTGGTGGTAACCTGGGCGATTGCAACTGAGGTCCTTATTTTTTTATTACTTCATCGATGCCGATTTCATTTCCTGATGTGTCGAACGTCACGTATTTTCGCGGATCTGATGCAGAATATCGTGCGCCGATGTAGACGGCGATTTTGTTGTTTTCTTTGATAATTATCGTCGGCATAGCGGGTGTTTTTATTCCCAGACTCTCGAATGCAAGTCTTGATTTGATCTCTTCTAATCTGCCGTTGGCCTCGAGGATGACTACGTCGTCGAGTGCATTTCGTTGTTTTAATTGACGTTCTAGCTCTTTACATGGAATGCACCAATCAGCACTTCTGATGACTGTATACTTGTTTTTTGTCTTGATACTCTTGATACTTTCTGCGAGTTCTTGTTCGAACGATGGTCTGATATTCAGTCCTTGTTCTCGAATCTCTTCTTTGTATGCTTGTCGTTCTTCGATTTCTTTGTAGATATTCGGATTGTTTGCGTATGTGAGTCCAACTACGCCGAGTGTGGTTACAAGACATACTTTCGCTATTGATTTTGCCGTTTGCGCGTTCATGGTTGTTCTCAATAGCTCTCTGAGTTTATAAATTTGTCTATTAATAACTACTTTAAAGTAGTGTTTTTTATATTCTGCGTTGGGTGGTTGAGAGACTTTATTTTCTTCTCTTTTTTCCCATAACCTTTATATACAATAATTCTGAGGGCTTGCGTTAGTACACCTAGGGGGTGTTATACATGGCAAATGATGTTGAGAATGGTAAAGCATGCGCGGCCCTCGCGTACCTGTTCCCTATCGGGCTCATCTGGTACCTCGTTGACGCGAACATGAAGAAGAACAAGTTCGCGGCGTTCCACGTCTACCAGAGCTTGGCCTACGCCATCGTGGTGTTCGTGCTGTACATCGCGGCTACAATATTGACGCTGGTGAGCCTCGGTCTCCTCAGCGTGCTGTGGTTCGTTGTCTGGATCCTGAGTCTCGTATGGTTCGTCCAAGGCCTCGTTAACGCGCTCACCGGTAAGCAGAACAAGTTGTTCCTCATCGGCAGCATCGGTGACAAATTCAGCTTCTGAACAGTTCTCTCTTTTCATCCTGTTTTTCTTCTCATTCCTCGCGTCCGAGCGGTGTTACCTTTAAAAACGTCCGACGATTCCCAATTATATGGCAGAGCTTGTCAGACACCTTGCTGCGAAGACGCATGGATTGAAGAATACATATATGCAGTTGGATTCCGGTCTTTTGGTCCCGCATCCAATCTATTTCTTCTCAGACTCCTGTCCTCATGCGATAGGCAATATTCGCGCCGTAGTGAAATGCGCTACAGATTCTGTTGGTGTCGATCTTGTTGGAATATCGAAAGAAGAGAAAAAGTATGTCCGTGTTATGACGAAGCTCGGACGAGAGAAAAACCTTGACTCTGTTGTCAATACTTGTCGATATGTTATCGATGAGGTGTTGGCGATAGCGTCTCCAAAAGACGCTTTCGGTGTTGTACAGACTCAGTTCAAGGGGCAGTTCGACGATGCCTATGTCACGTTCTTCAACGCTCGTAACCTTCGGGAACTTTTCAGGCTTGTATCGCAACGCCATTTCGATTACACCGCGAAGAAGCCCACAGGGACCCTCGCACCATTGCTCTCATTCTGGGAGGGATTGCAATCTGAGTACAATACATTTCTCGAAGCGCATCCGGAGCAATATGATATTCTCGAACGTTATGATACTTGATTATACGAACTCTATTTTGCCGTTCAAGTAGACTCCTTTCTCGAGTTTGACTGGTCGCCACGAGTCCTCTACGAGCTCTGCGTTGAGCCATGCGGCCAGGTCTTCCTTGTTGCCGATGGTCGCTGAGAGGCCGACTATCTGCGCGTGTGGTAGCACCCGTTTGAGGATGGTCAGCACTATCTCGAGTGTCGGGCCGCGGCTAGGATCGTTAAGTAGGTGTATCTCATCCACCACCACCGTCTTGACTCGTTTGAGCCATTCCACGCGGTGGCGCAAGAGCGAGTCGAACTTCTCCGATGTGACGATGATGACATCGCTATGCCCCAAGTTCCCTTCGACCTCGTCAAGATCTCCTGTGCTCATCGCGACTTTGAGGTTCGGATAGTCCTTGCGGAACTGCCTGAATTTCTCCGATGCGAGCGCCCGCAATGGGACGATGTAGACTGCCTTCCCCCTATCATGCAGGATGCCATTGAGCGCTGCGAGCTCGCCCACAAGGGTCTTGCCCGATGCTGTCGGCGTGCAAACAAGGAGGTTCTTGTCTTCGAAGAGCCCTGCATCGATGGATTTTATCTGGCAAGGGCGTAACTCTGTGAAACCGCGCCGCTCCAGGAGGTCGTAGACCTTCTCCGGTATCTTCGATTTGTGTTTGGCGAGGTTCATGCAATCTCCGTTATTGACGTCTCTCTACTGTGCGGCGATGAGCTCCTTCCCACATATCGTGGACTCCCGGATGCTCATGGTAGATGCGCGCCGAGATGACGTCGCATGTGTGTACGAACGCCGCAAGAGGCCCCATCACACGCTTTTGTGGATCGTAATCGTCACCCTCTCCTTCCGCATAGNNTAGTGCAAGGCGTTCCAGTGCTGCTCATTGAGCGCGAAATTATACTTCTTGATGAGGTCTTCCTTGAACGCTGCGATGACAGTCTTATCTTTCGCACCATTGTGTTCGAGTCTCGGGACGATTTTTGCCTGTTTGAACGGTTTCTCGATGTCATGGAGAAATAGCACGAGCACTGCGTCTTCAAGACTGAACGACAGCGGTCGTCCTGTACTCTGCATCGGGGTGTAGAGTAGTTGTGCGATGTTGCAAGCCTCTGTTACGTGGTCGCGATAACCTCCCTGCCATGCTTGGTGTTTGCTACCTGATCCTTTTGCGTTCTCAAAGAGCTCTTCGTGGTCGTGCCATAACCTTGATGCGGCATCCCGATTCGGTTCGGGTAACAACTCGATGTACTCTTCTAAGGTGTGGTATGCGGGCTGTTGCATGTTGTCCTACATCTCGCTTGGTGCCCAGAGGCCGAGGAGTTCGAGGCCTAGTTTGAGACGGTCCGCTACGCGTTCGATGAGCGCAAGACGTGCCTGTTCGAGCATCTTGTCCTCTTGGATGACGCGGTGCTTTTGGTAGTAGCTGTTGATTAGCGACGCCATGTCCAGGAGCCATCGGGCGAGTGTGTGCGGCTTGTTCGTCTCCACGACCTGATCGATGACGTGCTCGAACAGGAGGAGATGGCGGGCGACCGCGAGCGCTTCATCATCAACAATCATGGTCGGGTCGAGGAGTGGTGCTTGTCCGCTCTTTCGCATGATGCTGCGCAGTCTCGCATGCGTGTACATGAGGTACGGTCCGCTCTCCCCTTCGAAATCCAGTATCTCGTCCCAGTCGAAGAGGATATCGAGGATACGGTCGTTCTTGAGGTCGTTGAAG
>DUGD01000060.1 GCA_013331575.1 Candidatus Woesearchaeota archaeon | reverse complement strand
AAACATAATATGCCTTTCAAGACAATCACCATCACTGAGGATGCCTACACCGCCATCAAGCGACTCAAGGCAAGCGATGAGAGCTTCAGCGAGCTCTTCCTCCGCATATCGCCAAAACGCGTGACTGCGAAATCCATGCTCGGATCATGGACTATCTCCGACAAAGAGTTCGAAACGATAAAGCTCGATATCAAGAAAAACCGGGAGTCGCTCAATCGCGACCTCGAAAAACGTCACAAACAAGTTTGGGGTTCTTCATGATAGTCATTGACACATCCGTGCTAATAGAGATCCTCAAACGCACACAACAGGGCATCCGTGCCGCAGAGGCGCTTGGAGACGAACCGCTATCGATGACCGCGATAACCGTCCACGAACTACTAGTCGGTAAGGCAGACACGAAGATCGATCTCGCCATCCTCGACTACGATGCACGAGCGGCGAAGCACAGCGCTGCGATAGAACGAACGCTCCGAGACAAAGGACGGATGGTAAACAAAGCCGACATCCTCATCGCTGGTGTGTGCATCGCAAACGATGCGACGCTCGCAACATTCGACCATGACTTCACGAAGATACCCGGACTAGATGTCAAGGTTCTCACGTAATAAGCCATCTTTTCTCCCCTCATCTAGCAAGACTGTGTCTGGCTGTTCAGTCCATCCTCTGTCGGCGGCCAATGCAATAGTAGCATTCTTTTTGATAACTATACTTGCCTGTTGTGGCGGCGTTCGTACGACAGCAGTCCATAGACGACTGCCGTCGGCTGCGGCCAATGACGGCAGTCTGGCATTACTCCAAGGCCACAACCTAGCCCCCTATTGCCTAAGAATCATCAGCATTACTTTTATAAACCAGATTCTCCTGGCCTGAATCGTGGTGTACGCGCGATCTCTCGTCATGATAGTCCTTGCGCTTATGTGCGCATCGACGGCCTATGCCGCGGCGACGACGGCATGGTACTACTCAGGCGACACCTTCAACGTCGGTAGCACAGTTTTCAGCGTCGAAGGAACCGATCACGAAAGAGTCCTCCTCGGTGTCGGGAGCACGCTCTACGTCATCAACTTGGGCGAGTGCAAAGAGCAGGGTTTGAGCAAATATTGTTATGTGCAGAGCGCATATCCTGGTGATAAGGATCATATCAAATACGCGGCAGGCGAGCAATACTACGGGTACCAGATAAGCGTCGAAGAGCTCGCTCCCAAGCTCACCATCAAACGCATCATGAGTAAGAACAGTCCTCGTTTGGGCGAGAGCGTCGATGTCGAAGTCACGGTCGAGAACACCGGCGAGTATAGCGTGAATTATTTCCTGTACAATGAGAGCGTGCCGGAAGGGATTCTCGTCGATGGAAGCTCTGCACGCACATTCCTCCATACGCAAAAAACGCTTGCCGTCGGTGACACCGACCGATTCACGTATCGTTTGCAAGCGACCGACTACGTGAGCGCGAACCTGCAACCACGCATCACGTACCAATATGGCACGGCCAAATACAACATGACGGTGCCTGCGATATCGTTCGTGGTCGACACTCCTTATCGCATCGACCGGCACATAACGTCGTCGCTCAGTATGGGGGAGCGCGGCACCTATTCGCTCAATCTCACGAACAAGGATCCGGATCTCCCTCTCATCGCGAGACTCGTGATACGATTCTCCGATGGCATACGCCCCACTGACTCATCATCCGGATTCATTATTCACAATGCGAGTGTCGGCATAATCAACGTCACGCTGCAACCCGGCAAGAATTCGACGTACACTCTCAACTTCACGACGAGCTTGGGCGGCGCGCTCCGCATCCCCATCAACGCGACCATCACGAGCGGCGACACGACGTTCAACAAATACTACGAGGATACTGCTACTGTCAAATCGGACAAGATCAACCCCGTCATCCGCGTGAGCACCGGACGGACGACGTTCAAACCCGGTGAGCAGATAACCGCGAGCGGTATACTCCAGAACGCGAACGCCAAGACCACGTTCCAGGAGATAAGCGGGTCGCTCGAGGGGAAAGGGCTCTTCGACCCGAAGACCTTCTCGCATGATTCGTTCGGACCGGGCCGGAACCTCACTGAGGCCGAGGTGCAGTTCATCACTCCACCCGTCATGAACGCGACATCGTTTATCATCACGCTCCGCGGGAAATACTCTACTCCCACGGGAGACATCATAGCGTTCGAGACGAATAAATCCTTACGCGTCGAGCCGATCAAGGAGTATGTCGTCTTGACGCGTACCGTGACTCCGAAGAACGCGACACCGGGCGGGAATATCACTGTGACGGTCAACGCGAAAAACGTGTACAACGAGTACCTCACCTTCAGCGCTCACGAGACTTATGATCCGTCGCTTGTCAGGTCGAGCGGTATCACGTTCGCGGAAGTATCGCTTGAGCGCGACAAGAGTGAAGACCTCTACATCTACCAGCTCACCGTTCCTGAGAATTACACTGCGAATATCAATCTCACCACCGTCATTCTCGTGAAAGATGAGGTGGTCCCGGCGCGTTACTCGAGCGTCATTCCGGTCTCAGGAGCGCCGCCGGTCCCGACAGAGGCTGCTGTTGCGAACACGACACAAGATGGCAACAGCAACCAATCATCGAACAGAACGACTGAGGATGGTGCTGATACGCCTGCCACGGCCGATAAAAAAAATCTCGGGTTCTTCGCATCGATATGGGATTTCCTCAAAGGGATATTCAGCTAAGACTGTAAACGGAAAACTTTTTGTATCCGTTCGTGTATGCCTGATGTATGCTACTCGTGAACACAAAAGTGCTTCCAAGCAACATTCACGGAATGGGTCTGTTTGCCGATGAATTTATTCCGAAAGGGACGGTGATCTGGAAATTCACTCCCGGTTTCGACTTGAAATTCACAAAAGAACAGATAGCAGGATTTCCTGAACAGGTCCGCGAGTATCTGCACGTTTACAGTTGGCTCAGCAAAAAAAGTGGCGCGTACTGCTTTTCTTCCGACAATGGTAAGTACTTCAATCATTCTGAGCATCCTAATTCTTTAAGTGCGTACTATGAAGATGAAGACGAAGTCGTAACAAGAGCGATAAAGGATATACAATGCGGAGATGAGATTACGGATGATTATAGCACGTTTGAAAAAGACTTTAAAGAAGATTGGAGTTCGTCTGGCGATGGAGCTTGATTTTTTAGCCCGCTCGCAATAAACTGATGTATGCGATTCGATCCTTGTCTATTTGCTTTTCACTCTATTCGTCGGAGCGTTCCGCGTTCTGGCATCGCTCTCGTTCGATCGACGGGAGTTGTGCGGAATTCTCATGCGTATCGTATATGTGATGTGTTAAGCGCAATAATGTGCGATGCATCAAACTGCCCTTTCAGATCGCCGCTTTGAAGATATTGTGCTTGTCGCGGATAATCCTCGCCTTGATGTCCTTGCCGATCGGCAGGAGATGCGCGTCTTTCCCGACGACAGTGATGCATCTTCCTTGGGCGACAGCGACGATCTCGTTCTTGTAGCGCGCCGGAAGCATCACTCGCATGCGCACGATATCATTCTTGAAGAACGGTTTCGGCGGTTCCGGTTCGTCGAAGATGGCGAAATCCCCCTTGCGCATCTCCGTGAGATTCACGCCGTATTTCTCCTCGATAGGCTTTAGCATCGCGAAGAAATCGGGGAATTCACGCGCTTTGGCCGGCGCTCTCCCTTTCGGGTACTCGAGGTAGTTCTGGAGTCCTATGGTCGGGAAACCTCGTTTCTCTATCGTCGTCGAGAGCTGGACCAGTCCGTCTATCTCATCATCGTTGAAGCCAGGTACCACGGTCGGCGCGATGAGCACCGCTATCTTCCCGCGGCAGTACTCGACCATGCGCAGCGTCTTCTCGAGCGGATACTTTTTCCCGGCAAGCCGGTCGGCCGCGTCCTGCGTGAGTGCGTTAAGCGAAAGATTGATGCGCGTGAGCCCCGCGGCCGCGAGATCGTCGATGAGCTGCGTCGTGAGGAGCGACCCGTTCGTGTTGATGCTGATGACTGCGCAATTCGGGATGCTTTTGAGGCCGCGGACCAATTCGATGGTGCGGGGGTAGAGGAGCGGTTCGCCCTGCGGACCGATGTTGAATTCCACCGGGTGGGCTTTCTTCGCGGCGAGCTTCGCGGCCTCCTGCACGAGATAATCGCACTCGACGATGTAGTCGTGCGTCTTGTCGTTCTTTCCCTCGTCTACGCTGCAATAGGGGCATTGGAAGTTGCATCCTGTGAGCGGCTTCACTTCGAGGATATTGCTGCCGCGGTCCATGATGCCGAACTCGTTCGTTCCGATGAGCGGTATGCTGCTGTTCTGGTGGATGTAGACCGCCGGTTTATCGTAGAGGAGGTGCCGTAGCCCGCGAAATCCCTCGTCGAGCAACGGATCGAAGCGTTTCCAAGCGCGGTTCTCATCGACGCCCGGGAAGACAAGCGCGCCATCCTCGATGGAGAATTCGCCGATACGCTCGCGCAGATCGTCGGCGGGGATATCGAAGATATACCTTGTGAGGAATGTGGCTCTCACATCCCCCGACGGTAATCGCCCGAAACGGATGTCCTGGAATGAGATGCGAGCGGCGTTCCCGCTGTTCTCCTTGCCGTCGTTATGTCCGTCAGCGTCCATCCGACGGGAGAATCCGCAATCCCTTATAAATGTGCAGGGGCTTTCCGGCTCCTTGCGATCCTCCTTGACCGCCGATGTTTTTTTAAAGAACATCCCCTTCCGATGAGGGTAGTAGTTGTGGGGCAAGCATGACGGACGCGCAGATAACATATGAGCAGCTCTTCGATGCGCTGCGCCGCGAGAAAAGCCGTGATGAGCTGCAGAAAATAGATGAAGGATTCTATCGTCTCTCCAGGCTCTTTCTCGCCGGCAAGCACGATGCGATGATTGCGCAAAGCGCTAGCGGTCTCGGCGGATTGGGGGCGCAACGCGCAGGGATAGAGTACCAGAACGCGAAGCGCATCCTCCGCGAACTCTACGATCGCCGTGAACGCAAGATAGTGACGCTTGCCATGCATCGATCGCGCACCGATGCGACTGTCGTCGATATCTCCGCGCTCCTGCCCGAGGAGCGCATCCTCTTTGACGCTCTCGTCGATCTCCTCTCACAGACGCGTGAGCAGGTATTCGCCGCGATAGGCGTGACCGGCACCGCGACAGCGGCATTCCGTCCCTCGATGGCGGCCGTCGATGACGACCGGAAGTTCGATGACTCCGGCTCGGCGGATGGACAATCCAACGCATCGCTTCCCTCGACATATGAAGAACCATTATCCTCGCCTACGGGGCAGCATATGGGCTCTTTCAATGATGCTGGTGACATCCCGCCAGAGCGCGACGAGCAGGCCGTCACGACGATTTCGCTCGTGCGCGTCCGCGTGCTCGGCACGGTGCCGAAAGTCATGTCCGCGGACGGCAAGGTCTACGGTCCGTACGCTGTCGGCGTCGATGCGGAGGTTCCCGAGGATATCGCCCGTGTGCTCATCAAGAAGGGACGCGCCCAGGCAGCATGAGTGCGATTGCGTGAGCGTATTGTTACGCGCAATAGACTTTTGCAGCGCGATCCTCGCTAGCAGTTCTTCGTGAAGACTTTTGTCTCTGCCGGCGCGCTGGTGCTATTCGTCGTGTACAGTATCTCGAGCACATCGCCGTCTTGGCAGTATGTGCCGAAGTTGAACCTGCATGCGACGTTGTAATCGATGGTACCGGGTATGGTGCAACCGCTCTGTTCGAGGACGCGGTTCTTGTAGAATGAGAATCGTGCCGATTCGTACGAGCGCCGGTTCACGTTCTTGATGATGATATATCCGCCTGCGCCGCTCTTCTTATCGCCGGGCGAGAACCCGTCCTCCTTGAAGTCCTTCTGCGCGAGCTGCGGCTTGACGCATGCCGCTATCGTCAGGTAATCCTTCGGGTCGGCGCCGCATTTGGGCACATTCTGCGCCTGGAGGTACTGTAGCACGAAGACGCTCGCGGCATCTGCCTTCTCGAGCTGGCTCTCGGATGCCGCAAGCTGGATGTAGAGCAGAAACGACGCCCCTGCAAGCAATATGGTGAGGATGATAAGCACGCCCTTGACCGTATCCATGCCTTTTCGCCCGACACCGGTGTTTTTAAATGTTCTGCCCCTCGCTGCTCGACGGAAGTGCCCGGATGGCCGATTGTTCCACCGCCGCAACGTTTATAAACGCCCTGTTGTTCCGTCCGTCATACACCCTGGTCAATAGGTGACTCTCATGAACATACCTAAACAGACGAAGCGCCACTGCCCGCGCTGCAACAAGCACACTCCTATGAAGGTCAGCCTGAACAAGGCAAGAGGCCGTTCGACCGCACACACCATGTCGCGCGGCGCCACAGCACGCCTTCGCCTGCGCGGCGAAAGGCGCGGCCACGGCAACCTCGGTAAGTACAGTAAGCCGCCGAAACCGAAGATGACAGGCAAGAAGATGACGAAGAAGACCGATTTCCGCTACGCATGCAGCGTGTGCGGCTACACCACGACCCAGAAGAAAGGCATTCGTGCCAAGAAAGTCGAGCTGGTATAGATAACAAGAATATTTTCATACGCCGCCTTGGGACAACTCAGGAGGCGACCCGATTTATGCAGGGTCGCCGACGTAAAACCACGGAACGGAGTGAGTCAAGGCCCCCGCGGCAAGAATCAAAAAGGTGCCAATCATGAAAACCGAACCATCAAGCAAGTTCATCAAGATCCGCTGCCCGAAATGCAAGAACGAGCAGATTGCCTTCGGCAAGACCGCCACGAAGATCCTGTGCCACGTGTGCCAGGAGCTCCTCGCAGAATCGACGGGCGGCAAGACCAAGCCGGTCAACCGCGTGCTCGAAGTCCTCGAGTAAGTATCTTTTCTCTTTACTATTTCTTTCAGTTTCTCTTCGCGTTATGTTTCTTTGCTCTTCGTGATTATGCTCGTCGTTCCCTGCAGTTATGTTGGTCGTTGTCTGCGTTGTCTTCGACTTAGTAGTCTACTACTAATAACTAATAGTTAGATGTAGTAATGATTGGACGTAGTTACGATGGTAAACCCTGTGGTTGGTACATCTTCAATTAGTCAGTCTACTACTGGCAATTAGACGTAGTGATAGTTAGAAGTAGTTAACGACGATACATCACTGTCTGGTACTTCTTCAGTCAGTCTGCTACTGATGCTTAGACGTAGTGCTAGTTAGGTGTAGTCACGACGGGAAATCGCTGGCTGAGAAGACGGCGATAGGTCGCTGTTATCGCTTCTCTGTGCCGAAGAACGATCCTGGCGGGTCGTAACGCACAGTCTTGCGCTGCGCGGGAGACCATCCCTCTTCAGGAAAAAGCGTTATGTCTGTGCGTTCGATGAGCTTGCCATCGAGCGTGTACGTGCTTGCAGTGTATCTCTTGTCATACCACCCGGTGTATATGCGTTGCCATCCTTCTGAGACATCCGGAGTGGTCGTGTGGATGCGCTGCGTCTCCTTGACCACGAGCTTATCATCGAGTCTCATGTACGAGCATGAGACCTCTTCCGTCTCATCGTTCGTCCCTATCTTTGCCTTCGCTATCTCGCTTTGCGAGAGCTGACGCCCTGCGAGTATTCTGAGATGGTTGGTTAATCCCATAGTATCACGTCCGTGATTGGTTTATTCGTCTGCCACTGGTGTTTTCGAAGTCTTGCCGAAGAACGCTCCAGGCGGATCATATTTTGTCATGACGCGTTCCGCGGCATCGGATTTTTTGGGATGGTATACTATCTTGTCCTCAACGATGAGCCTGCCATCGAGTGTGCACACTCTTGTGCCACGTTCCTTCTCCTGCAGCGCGCCCGCCGCGATGGTGTATGTCACGTCATCGATGACGATGTACTTGCCGAGCACCCTATGTGTGCTCATGCCGGGGCGGAACGGTAGGTTGTTCAGACCTTGGAAGTATCCTTCACCGTTTTTGTTGGCATTCATCGCCAGTTCTATCTCCTGGCTGTAAAGGTGCCTGCCGATGAGTCTTTTGAGTGCATCTGTGAACGTCATGGTATCACTCCGATTATGCTTTCTTCACTAACGCTCTTGTCGTTGTGCCGAAAAACGATCCTGGCGGGTCGTAACGCGTGGTGATGCTTAGTGCCTCCACGCCGCCGAGGTCTGGATAGAATCTGGTCATCTCGCGCATAATGAGCTTGCCGTCCGGCGTGTAGGTGCGAGTATCCCATCTCTTTTCTCGAGGATTCGCAGGTTGTGGTGGTAGGTTCGCGATGAGGACGCGCTCTTCGATGACGATGCGTTCGTCGGTGACGTCGTACGAGTGTATGATTGGTTGTCGTGAACTGAGTGCTTGCACCTCTCGCAGGACTCTTTCTGCCTTCGCGATCTCTTCCTGCGAGAGCTGCCTGCCCGTGTACGTCTTGAGTTTATCAATGAGATTCATGGTGTGTGCCTCATGCAGTTGTGTGTACTGGGTGGGAGAAGTAGTGTGTCTTCTTCACCGTGTAGTCTCTACCAAACGCATTGTCGAGTTGTGCGATGGTCTCTTTGATTGCGAGTGCGCGTTCATTGTAGAGTTCAACCTCGATGGTTCTCGGGGTTGATTTAGTATCTACTTCGATCATCATGATGCACTGTTTGTTCTCCTCATGTCGGGTGATTGTTCTCTTTTTTCTTCCGAGGAATCCGTAGCGTTCCTCGTGTGCCACTGGCTTTTTTGTTACGTGCTGTATCGCTATGGTGGACGAGGCTGTGCTGGAGTGCATGAACGTCTCACTAGGATATGCTGCGGCGAGCGCTTCCATGATGGTGCTAATATACGCTTCTTTCACTGCTTGAATACTTGGCTGGGAATCGAGCAGTGCAAGCGCGTCGCGTTTCTCCTTCGACGTCGGATGGTTGATCGCGAGCACGCGTTCGACGAGCGATGGTTCATAGCCCATCTCGATCGCGAACGTGCGGAAGCCGTCGACACTCAAGTCCTGCGTCTTCGGCATATCGGTGTAGTCTTTGTTCTGTATCGCCGCGAGCGCATCGACTTGCGAGAAGAGTTGAGAAAACTCTTCAGGAGTTATGCGCTTCGACTGCGCAACCGGCGTTTCCAATGTCTTGGCCTCAAGATCGCTTGTCTGCGCGCGTGGAGTGTAGGATGTCGTTTGTGCGATCATGGGTTGCCTCATGTATTGCGATTCACTTCCGTGACTTGACTATCTCCTTGCATGATTCCACTCTGTCAAGGAACGTGTTGTCGCTCGGGAAGATGCGATCGTGGAGCGTCGCGCTGTAAATAGCTATGGGCATTGTCAGGGGGTAGCCGAGGACATATCCTGCTGCTTTGACAAATGTGTACACTGCCTTTTCAGTCGGATCTTTGGTTCTTGCTGCTGTCTGTCCTAAGATCTGTCCTGGGCCTTTGCATGCCTCGTGTATGCCGTAGAGTGTGGGGTGGCGTTCGCGTGTTGCCTTCGCGTCTTCGCGCAGTGCGTATTGCAGTCCCTTCTCGTTGAGGTTCTTGCGGAAATCGCTGAGCTTGTAGTTGGTCATGGTTCTCCTCCGCGTGATGTTCAGTGTGTGGTTGCTATCTCTTAGTCGCGCTTGAACTTGTCGAGGCACGTCTTGTCGAATGCATATCCGGTAGCGCCTACTGTGAGTAGTGCAGGGTAGAATGCAGTCGATGCAAGCCCACAGAGGTAGAACATTCCCTTTGCCTCTTGCGGTGCTTCACGTGCCATGGTATTGAATATGCGCGCAGGCGCGGTGCCATAGTCATGGATGGCGCTGAGATGCGGGTGGCGTTCGCGTGTTGCCTTCGCGTCTTCGCGCAGTGCGTATTGCAGTCCCTTCTCGTTGAGGTTCTTGCGGAAATCGCTGAATTTGTATGTCATGATTCACCCCGATACAAATATTCACTATTAATAAGTGGTGATTATATTTAAACCTTCCCTTTCGCAACGGTGTCGTCAACATTATGCGAACTTCTCGTCGAACCCATCTCTGCAAAATAGCAAGCTTTATATATTTGCTATCCCAGTATACTCTTTACCAAACAGGAATACTCGGAGCATGCTTATGCCCTTCGATATAGAACTACCCATCCCATACCGAGAAGGTGACCACCGTGGAAGATTGCTCATGCGCTCATTGCTATCATGGCATTTGCTTCCATCCGGTGCGCAGTGATGGGGCGGGTCTAGGGGTGCCGTGCGACGGTTGCACCTTCGAAGGAGAGCACCGCGTCCCAGAACTGCTCGAAGAGCCGAGCGACATCGAAGACAATGCGCCCATCATAACAATGATGCTCCTCGCGCAATTCAAGGAGTGATATTTCACGTGCCGCGCACACCAGCGACGGCACATCACAACGCCCGTGACAACAGACGCCAAGACGTCATAACTGACGCGGCCAGATAAGGCCGATATCCACGCAGGCATCCTTTTGAAGGGTGTCTGCCATAAGCGTGCGGTTATCAACCGTGCGCCATGCTGTCCAGCAGCCGACGCAAAGCGGGGACGCGCCCGAAAGGGCGTATCGCATCCGCGATGACATAGACGCTGCAGGACTTCACCTGAAGGAGCGGCGAAAAGCCCTCCCCCTTCAGGATATCCGTCCCTTCTACAATGGTCGAGAAACTCGGCAACACCACGAGCCGTTTGCCCTTGTATGTTCCGATGAGGAAGCATTTGTAGCGCTCTTTCCTGATACCGTCGTTGAGCGTCACCGCCGGGTGCTCGTGGCCGATGATGAGTGTATGCGCCGCCTTGAGTGCGGGATCTTTGGCGTCCGGCTCCTTATGGCCGTGGATGCAGTAGAATCCGTCCGTTTCGTAGTTCTCTACTAATTCTATTTCGAGTTCGTCGGTTAGTGGCTTGGTGATAGTATCGTGGTTGCCCTTGACAACTGTGATGTGTACTCTTCTTTTCAAACGAGAGAGGAGCAGACTGACCTCCCGGCGTTCCTGTCCGTTGATACGGCCGAATTCGTGCTTGAGATCGCCGTTGATGATGAGATGCGTCGCTCCGGTCTGCGCTATGAGCGATTCGAGGAGCGCGAGCATCGACTCCAGTTGCTCATATTTGATGTTGTGCCCCATCGCGCGCAGCTGTTGCTCGTAGCCGAGCTGCAAGTCAGAGACGACGAGCGTCTTACTTACCGGGAGAAAGACTGCGTTCTCGCAGAGCCAGAGATTATCGAGCTTGAGCGGTTCCATAGGCGCTGGATGGTATCCGTCGGATATAAACTATGAAGAAAAAATGAAGGCGTGTTAGCCGAACGTCATCTTCGGCACGATTCTGTAGGGTATTTTTGCGCTGGCGAATCGTTGTATCGTGTCGCCTAAGCATCCGGTGTATCTGTCAACCGGTCCCGGATAATTCCCGAGTATACCGCCGCCCATAAAGACCGTTCTCGGATTGAGATCGCGGATGAGCTTGATTGCCGAGTCCCACGATGCAGGGTGTGCTGGTGTGGCGTCTGCCGGTTTTGTGGGGATGAAGTACCAATTGGTATCGCCGCGCTCTTCGCCTGCATATTTGCGATAGCGTAAGAGTGTCTTCTCAAGTCTGCTCTCCTCTTCGAAGGTGATCACAGGGGCGTTTACTGTCGCGATGACTGCTTTGACGTGGGCGAGGTAGTTCTCGTGTTGCTTGAGATCCAGTTCGAGGCGCGGATCCCATCTATGCGTTCGCTGCTGCCATTCTTTACGCATCTTCAAATCCTTTTTCGCGAAGAACGGGTGGACGATCACCATCGCTCTTTCAGTAACTACTCCTGAGGAGGGTCTTCCATAATGGAGTATGCCTTCAGCTACGGATGTGAGTGTCGCAGTCATAGTATCACTTGCGCTTCTTCGCCGCGGGTTTTTTCTTCGCAGCCGTCGCTTTCACGACTTTCGGTGCGGCCTTCACAACAACTGGTGCTTCGAGCGCCACTTTGCGTTTCGGCTCCGCTGCCTTGACTTGCTTGTCGAGCTCGTTGATGCGCTCGCGTAAGAACTCCTTGGTGCGAGCGTTGTCCTGCTCCTGCATGATCTGACCGCATTCTGAGCACTTGAAATTCTGCTCTACTGCTGTCTCAAAGGTCATGCGGCTGCACGCGTTGCGGCAGATGAAGTATTGTCCTTCTTCCTCGGCCGACAGGCGGTCTTGGAGTTTGGCGCGCTTCTCAACGAGAATCTTGTGCTTGAGGTGCGGTACCATGGTGGGGTTGAAGTCCCAATAGCAGATATACCAACCCTTGATGCGATCCTTCTTACGCAGGAACATCACGATGTTGTGTTCAAGGAGCTTGTAGAGTACGTTGCGGGTCTCGTTGATTTCAAGACCCAGCTCTTCTGCGATGATGAACTCGGAGATCTTCTCCTTGTCCTTGAGGAAATCGATGATGGGCAGTGCATGGGCTCCCACGAGTTCGTTCACTACGAAGACGGTGTGCTCATCAAGGTCGTACTGTGTGTTCATTTTCGTGATTTGCATGTGATTTCCTCCGTGTGTGGCTCGGATATAGGTGCCTTGTGTCATGTCTGAGNNCCCCCGTTGCTTTCAGTTGTGTGCTTGCCGGAAGCGCGCACACCGTATCTGAAATGACCTCATATCCCCCGGGGTGCTGACTATTTAAACTTTTTCTATACTGCGGCATTCCAGGAATCTGTCATCTCGCTATCTTACACCACTTTGGAGAAGCAACTATATAAATATTCCCTTTTTGTATCTACTGTCTAGTGGTCTATTCGAGAGTTTTGTTCCGTTATCGCTTCTGAGCGACGGGGATGCGCTCGCACACGTCATCGTAGATGATGCGCGCACTATCGCACTCAGCACCGCACGCGCTTGCGTAGTTGTACGCAGTCGTGCCTTTCGTTGCGCATACTGGCTTGCCTTGGCATGCTGCGCAATCGGTAGCCCTCTCTTGCGATGCGACAACATTGCCCGTGATCGCGTCATCATCTAGCGGTTCGAACTGCGGCGCGGGAAGAACCGTCACAAGACCGACAACTGCTACGATGAGAACGATGCCGAGTATGGTATATGTGGTCTTGTCCATGCGCGCATCGCGGTATCCGCGTTATATAAATTGTGCGCTGACGAGAGCGTTTAGGGAATGGGTGGTTTAGAGAACGGGCGGTCAGCGGTTGCTGCCTTGGAACAGTTTGCGTTCGGAGAATGCAAACCGCGGAACGGTTCGGATACGAAGTAGACGAACCAACGAACGGAGTAGAGTATGGAGTGAGTGTGAAGTGACTGCGCATCTGAGGGCGCCGTGTCGGGTCCGNNACGGCAACACGGCGCCCGAAACCGTCCGAGAGCACGTCCTCCGCAGCAACCGTTAGTATTATTCGTAGGTGTTCGTCTAGTTCCCTCTTCTGCCGCGGCGGACACATTGCCGGTGCAACATGTGTTTCGGCGCTCGTAGTGGCGGGGGCCCTTTCTCCCCGCACTCGCGCCGAAGGTGTTGTGCCAAGGCGGCAGTCGTGGCCTTCGGAAGTCGGATCAATACGCGTAGTTCGTGCCGAAGAATGCTTTGACTTTCGTCCACAGGCTTTGCTTCTGCGGTGCTTGCGGCGTGATCAAAGTGCGGTGCCGGCGAAGGTATTCTTGCTGTTCTGCGCGATATCTTGTTGCCACGATGCGTTTGCGCTCTTCGTAGCGAGCATCGAGATCGAGCGGTATTATCCTGCTCGGTGTGGCGGGCGGATTCGCTCGCTGGATGAGTGCGCGATACGTGTCGCCGATGGTACGCTCTGCGGACGTCATGATGGGTTCGTGCGTCGCACGCTCAGCGAGATCTTGCAGCGCACTCTCGTTGATGCCGCGGATGCGCGCTTCGTACCGCAGCATTCCTATCGTCATCCTGTTGCCGGAGAGGAGCATTGCTGTCTCGAGCTGTCCGAGCTTCTCGTATGTGATCGTGGCGGCGTTGATGCGCGGCGCGGCGGTAATCGTGCTCTCTAGTGAGTATATGTTCATACTCTAGGGGTTGCGGTGAGATTCATAAACGTTCTCCTGATTCTTCCGTCGCAGCCAAGAGAACATTTAAATACCCTCGATGCCGCAGGAAATCCAATAATCCTGGTAGCGATAAAAACGAGGTGGCAATCGTGAAGTTCTCCAAGAAAGGTTCAATGCAGCTCTCGATCGAAGCGATCATCATCCTGGTTATCGCCATGGTCCTCCTAGGCTTGGGCATCGCGTTCATCAGCGGATTCTTCAAGACGGGGACGACGAAGTTGATGGAACCATTTGATGACATCCAGTTCGGCTGCAGTCCCACCGCTACCGATCCCCTAAAGACTACACCTTCTCAGATTAGCGTCAAGGCCGGTGATCAGCAGAAGGTGAGGTTCTGCTACTATACGTCTCAAGAATTGTACAAGGCGAAGGTAGAATTCAAGAATTGTGTCTGTACTGAAGCAGCGTGCATGAACAAGAAACCGACGCTTATCGCCCCAGAAGTGCCTCATATAGATAGAGCCGATATTGGGAAATTCGACTCGTTCCTGAAGGCTGTTGACGGTGCCGATTTGACTCCTGCGAACTATATTTGCACTGTTGCCATCAAGGGTTCGGCCACATCGACCGGCTCTGTCAATGAAGTCGAGACTGCACAGATTACCATTGCAGTAACTTGAGGTGTTCCCTATGAAACGAACCGTAACCAAGCAAGAGGAGTTCGAGATACTGAAACTCGTGCTCGATAAGTTCCTGTGGCTCGGGGTCTTCATCATGGGCTATGGGTTCTACCGCATCGTCAGCCTCGATGAGAGCTTCTGGTTCGGGATGTCCATCCTTGCCGGCGGTGTCCTCCTCCTGCTGCTCTTCGTGTGGGTGCTCATGAAGGAGTACGACTACGCGAAGCATTGAACATGGCGCGGCGAAAGAATTCTTCTTTTTCTCTTTCTTCTCATCATTCCAATTCCTCTTCGCAGTCCCATTCTCCGCTCTCTTCATTGTTCTCGTCACGCAAAGGCATGGAGATCGCCATCAACACTGTTGTCGTCATGATACTCGGCGTGATCATCGTCGGCGGCGGTATTGTCATGGTCACGAAGCTCTTGGGCGGGGGGGAGTCCTCTGTCGCAGAGCTTTCGACGCAGCAGAAGAACACGCTTGAGCGCATGATGGCATCAGGACAGCTTGTCGCGCTGACGCCGCAGAATCAAGTCTCGCTCAACGGCAAGGGTGTTTCGTTCGGTATCGGTATTGATAACAGGCTTGGCGCGGATACGACATTCCGTATCGCTGTCACAAAGTCAGGCGATAATCCTCCTGGTGTTGGCAATCTTAGCGTCTTGGTGTTGCCATCGTTGGCCATTCCAGCGAACGCGCGCGATACCGCTGTGGTCGCGGTGCAGAAAACGAGCGGTAAGACCGTCCCTCCCGGCATCTACACGTTCATTGTCAATGTGACGTACGGTACTCCGGCGCAGGTCTATGATTCTGTGCGTTTCTTCACGGTGACGGTCAAGTAGTTCGTGTCTACTTTACGAAGGCGCTTCTTTTTGTTTCCTTGCCGCGGAGGTCGTACCGCTCGGTCCCTCACGGTGAGCATATCGCTAAAGATTATGGTGTTGTCTTTCGTTTGCGGTACTGATAAGTCCTGTATGGCTTCCTTGCCGCGGCGGATATCCTAAGGAGCTTACTCCTGGGACGCCGAAAACTTCGTTTTCGAGCGTATTGCTTGTGCAACAGTGTTTCGGCGCTCGCAGTAGCGGGGGCCCTTTATCCCCGCACTCGCGCCTCAGAAACCACGCCAAGGCGGCAAGTATTGACGTGCCGTTGAGTGCGGTATTGCGTAAGAATGTCATCTATGATAGTAGGTTCTTGAGCGCCGCTGTCTGGTCTTTTGCGAGCACTACTCCTGATGCGAGAAGCACGCCCTTTGCGCCCAATCGCAGCGCGATGTCGAGGTCTTGTCGTGTCTTCACTCCTGCGCCGATGATGAGCGGTTTCGTGGTCGCTACGACCGCATGCGTTATGATCTCTGGCCGCGCGACCGAGACTGAGACATTTCCGCCGATGAGTTCTGGCGGTTCGATGGAGAGGAGTGTCGCGCCTGGCACTGCGAGATCTATCTCGTGCAGTCGGTGGACGTCTTCGGCGATGACGATAGAATCGAGTCTTTCGTGGCGTAGCGCATCCACCGCTTTCGCGATATCATGCACTCCGAGGCGGTGTTCTGCGTGGTTGAGAAGCGACCCCCTGGCGCCCGCGGTCTTGATGGCGTGCGCCGTTATCCAGCCGGTGCTCTGTCCGGGGGCTGTGTGATCGACGTGCTGTGCGTAGACGGGTATCTTCACCGCTTTCGCGACGATAGCGATGTCTGTCGCTTGCACCGCGATGCGGATGTCCGCTTTGTACGCGTGCGCGGCCTTCTCGCAGTGTTTCGCGAGTTCGACGGCTGCTTTTCCTGTCGCTTGCGGGTAGGTCTTGCAGTTAACGATGATGATGGGTTTGCTCATGTCTCATGCTCCTCGCGTGATATGGTTGTTATGTGCTTGCTATCCTGCTCTCGCTTCCGCGTTCGGGGTTTTTATGCTTTCGCTCTGCGCATCAATGAGCGGTGGCTACTGAGCATCATCCCGAACCAGATGAGCGCGGCGAATACCGTGAGAAGCGAAAGCCACTGGCCTGTGCTGATGCCGAAAAGGACCGTTTCTCCCGGTTCCGGTACGCGCCAGAAATTGACGATGAAGCGGGATACTCCGTAGATGAGAAGATAGCTCCAGAAGATGACGCCATCGGCGAATCGCTTGCTCTCCTGCAGAACTACGAGCATGACGAAGATTGCGTAGCCGTAGAACGCTTCGTAGATTTGCATTGGATGCCTGCATCCGTCGATATTCGGGAAAACGACGCACCACGGCGCGTCGGTCTTCGTCCCGTATAACTCTGCGTTCGCGTAGTTCGCGAGCTTGCCGAATACGAATGCGAGTGCGAGCGGCACGATGGCGATGTCTGCTATGTGGTAGAACTTGATATTGTGCTTCTTGCAGAAGTACATGGTCACGATGATCGCGCCCAGCAGTCCGCCGTGGATGCTCAGTCCGCCGTGCCACACCGCGGGAATCTCAAGGAGGTTGTGCGCGTAATAGGCCGGATCATAGATGATGACTTGGGCTAGCCGTGCCATAATGATGCTGCCGAGCATCAGGAACAGGATGTAGTCTTCGGCGAGCTTCTCCGTCAGGTTCGGAATGAGCTTTTGTCTCGCCGCCTTGCGCAGCACCCAATAGCCAAGCAGGAATCCGAGCGCGTAGACGAGGCCGTACCATCGTACTGCGAGGGGGCCGAGCGAGAACGCTATGGGGCTTGCATCCCAGGGTATCATATCACTCCCACTCGTGTTCGGCTATTTATTGGTTGTTCTTTGACGCTGCTGCGGTGACATCGCTCTCTATGTTACCGGGGCGTCGCGGAGCAACTATGCTGTGCGCATGTCTTTCGTCGACGAGGGCTGCTGCCTCTCGTCGCGAGGATTCGAACACGAATCCTGCGACAGGAAAGCTCTGCTTTCCTCGTCTCCTGGATAGCTCCAAGGCGACGCCCGTGGTGTTGGCTGTGCTGTTGTGTATAGCGCACTGTCAGGTATTATCGGTGACTGCTAAGAAAAAGAGTATCTAGAAGGTCTCTTTGATCTTCGCTTCGAGGGCCGCTTTGCTGCTCGCGCCTACCGAGCGGCTGGCCTCTTCGCCGTCTTTGAAGAAGACGAGCGTAGGGATGCCGCGTACGCCGAGCTCTTGGGCGACTTCAGGGTTCTCATCGACGTTGACTTTCGCGAAGACGACTGTCTTGTGGGTTTTCGATACCTCTTCGAATATCGGCAGCATGATCTTGCACGGTCCGCACCACGGCGCC
>DUGD01000074.1 GCA_013331575.1 Candidatus Woesearchaeota archaeon | reverse complement strand
AACCAGACCACCGAGGTGCTGGAGGCCTCGGTGGTCGTAAGTGCCAGCAGGTGCTGGTAGACGCTCCGCAACGACGATTTCTACAGGACCGTTTCGGGTATCGATAGAAAAGTTGCACTGTTAGCATAAGACCGCACGATAGCGCTGGTCGGTAGCGCGCATGACAGGGGACTGCCCTCGCGACGATATCATTCTTTTGCCGCGGCGGAGATACTCTCGAACCGGTCTCGGGCGCCGCGTTGCCGTCGGGTCCCCCGGTCCTGCGGACCGTACCCGACACGGCGCCCTCGGGATGGGTGCCAAGGCGGCAAACAGAAAACCTAACCATCCACATGATGCTATTCGAAAGCTATGAAGGGTGTTTTGTCTATTCACTCGTTGCGTACCGGCACGTACTGGCATCCGAGCGTCGTCAGTTGCGATGCTTCAAGCGGTCGGACGGCGATGAACGACATAGTGCTCCCTTTCTCCCGCGGGGTGACTGCTGCCAGCGCGACTCCGCCTGCCGCGGTCAATGGCATCAAGACAGGCCCTCCTACAACGCCCACTAGCATGCCCATGCCTCCGAGCGCTGGGTTCTTCGAGATCGTATTCGTCACCCCTTCCATGAACGAGTATCCCTTCGCGTAATAGAATATGACTGCCACGGGCGCGGTGGTCCCGATGATCGGCTGCGCTCCCTCTTTGAACGCGTCCCCTTCGAACTCCTCGCCAGTCTTCGCGCCCGCCAAGTATTCGAGGTATGTCTCGTTCGCGGTCGCTTTCGTAGTGCGCAGGTATTCTGGCAACCCAGTTACCTGCGGTGCTCCTTCCACCGTTATCATGCTGCAGATGTGGCAGTACGCCCCCTCTTTATCGCCAAAGAGCGGTATTCTCCCTTTGCCCCACATCCCCCAGCAACGCTTCATCTCCGCGGCGATCTTCTTGCGCGCGCCGCTCTCACCATCGATGACAGAGTATTTCGTCGGGCAGACAATGGGGAGATCCGCGATGCCGCCCGATGCCCGTATCGCCGTGCTATGCGCTACTATCTGCGCTGCGCAGACGGCGTCTTTCTCCGCTGAATCAGTGGTGTCGCGTAGCGCGATGAAAAGCATGACAAGAGCCAGTATGACGATGACCATGACGACCATCTCTAGAATGAAGTTGACTGGGTGCTGGGCGCGGCGTTGACCGCTTTGCGGCGCACTGTTCATCTTGCCATCTCGTCCCGCCTTCATCCTGCCGTTATTCATCTTGCGGCCAATCATGTTGCAATCATTCATCCCGCCACCTTATCACAGAGGTCAGGAAGCAACTCTACCGGCACGACTTGGACGGTGTTGGTGAGGTATTGGTTCGTGAACGTGGTATCGGCGTCTTTCTCATTGTCACAGCTGCCCAGTCCTCGACGGAGGAAAACGACGGCATACTTGCGGTTTTTGGGCAGCACGGTGTACGGCACAGCCACATGGTCGTTGCCATCGTCATCATCGTGCTGCATCGCGTCCCAGCAGGAGCCATGCTCGCGCGCGAGATCGGGGTCGCACCATGCTTTCGTGTTGTTCGCGAGCAGGTCGTAATACGACGTCTTGCCGTCGCTTGTCGGTTTGTTCTGCAGGTAAGGGATGAGGTCCTTGACATCGGCGTCTTTGAGCGTCACCTCGCTGCAGATGTAGCAGGCGATATTCTTGTCTTTCTTCGTGAAGAAGTTCTTCGCGGGGATATCCAGTTGTTGCAGGACTATCTGCTCGCCGTTGAAGAACGTCCGCCAGCAACGCGCCATCTCATCGGCGAGCACGTTGTTCTGCAGACAGACGTTTTGCGCGGAGGGTTGCGGCTTCTGGAGCGTCTTCTGCGCGTTCTTCGCGCGTTCCTTGATCTCTGTCTCGGAGAGAGTATCCTGGCCGTAGCTGCCGCCTGCCGATTGGAAACCGGGCGCCGGGCATGACGCGTCGTAGAGCTTCGTCACCTCTTTGCCGTTTACCACCGCGGCAGTGGGGCTGACTGCGATGAAGTTCCTATTGCACATGAGCGGTATGACATCGGGTGTTCCCATGAAGCACGCCGGGGACGGCGGCGAGATCGCTTTTGTGAGTAGGAGCGAAGTCTGGCATTGCTTTTCGCTGAACGAATTCTTCCCAACCGTCAGGAACTCCTTGAGGAGTAGGAGGAGCACGAGGAAGACCGCTGCGAAGACGACAAGACGCACTATCGTGCCGGAAAGATCGGCTCCTCTACGCTTTCGGCGGATTGTACGGGTCAAGATTACACCTTGGGAGTTATATCTGGTTAAGCCTGCATCTTCAAGCCATCTTCAAGCCATCGTTATGTCAGGCTGCTGAGCACGCTACGACCTTTCACCATGATGATGATGAAGAGGATGACGCCTATCGCTATGTATATCATGGTCTTCGTGAGCATGCCATGTCGGGTAAATGTGGTTTTACGCATCATAATATCACCGTGCCGAGTTTTGCATTGATCGTGAATCTGTTGGACTCTGTTGTCATATAGATTTTTGCCTTTGCGTTTATTATATCTTCCTTATCTTAGTTCTCTAGGCAGCCGAGGAGGAACGCCTTGGAGTAAATCACGAGTCGCGAGCGCCCGCGAGGCAGCAGCCGACGCGGCCAGGCGAGCGACGAGACAAACCTGCAATGAGGGAGCAGTATATGCTCCGCGTTCCTCGAGTTGTAGGAGGAAGTCCTCCCCTTGAGTTGGGGAGGTTATTCTCACGATGTTGGGCCACTTATTGAGTCAGTTACTATTTCTGTAAACGCAGTAATAGTAGTGATATGCTGTGACTGTCGGTAACGGTGTGAGTATCTGTGTGACTATCGGAACTGTAACTATGTGTTGATCGTCTATCGGCAAATACTAAGTATCAAATCGACCGTTTGGCCGTTGCCAAGCGGTATCGGCTGCCGCGGTGCGGCGATGAGAGAGACGCTCAGGTTCGCGCTATCGCAATCGCTTTCGGCTTGCACACGGGTCCCTTCCAAACTAAGGTTGTACTTCATCCCTTGCGCATAGAGCGTCTCATTCGCTATCTTGGTCATAGCGCGCTCGAGCGTGATGCATGGGTCGCCGTTGTCGCAGAACACCTCTCTGCGGACGCATGCTTGCGCCACGCGTGACAACGGCACGCCGCAGCCCACGATATCGGTCTCGGCTATCGCGGTGAGGAAGGAACTGCTTTTCTGCGCGTTCGCGGCCCGATTCGCTCTCGCACCGCTGTCATCTTTGCCGCTGAGCGAAAGGTAGAGCACCATCCCGATGATGATGATGACAACGATGAAGACGAGGCCTATCATCTCCATCTGGCCTCTTCTCCCATGATGGTGAGGGATAGTGTATGTCTTGTGATGCGATACTGCGGACTCCGGGCACGGCGGATGCACCGCTACGTCCCTCGCGGCAGAGTTTCGGTCCTCGCAACGCGAAGCTCGCGCTCGGACCTCTGGTCGCACGCCAAGGTGCCCGTCCCGGAGACAAAGCCATTGCCTATCGTGTGGTATCATGATTGTCGCTCCACGATAAGCATCGCGAACTGCCGGGTGCTATTGACCGGTTCAAAAGCGGTGAAGTACGTCGTTGTCGTCCTTACTCGTGTGCTATCGCGCAGGTTGGAATAGATGGTGAGCTGCTGCGCCATCTGGCCGGGGGGTTTCGCAAGATCGTACCAACGTAGCGTTATATTCGTGGCGCCGAGGACGGGATTGTAGTAGACTTTGCTCGCGGGACCGCTCCTTGCATCGCCCATCATGCTTGCGAACGCCTGTGCCTTGAGAAGGTCGATACAGTATGTTTTGACCGTCTCCGAGCGCGGGCATGCGAGTTCGGGGAGCGTGGTGAGCCGCCCAAGCATCGCAAGATCCTCCTTCGCTTGATAGTTGGCGGTATCGGTCTTCACCTCGTGCGCGTTGATGCGGACATAATAGAGGAGCACAAGTCCTATGATGATCGCGAGGACGATGACGATGATGATTGGTTCCATCGCTTGTAACTGGCCTTTGCGTGAAGACGCGACAGAGAAGCTTTTTGAAGAGTTGATAGATGATGACTCGGATGATAACTGTGCCTGCGGCCGCCTTGGCCGGGCTTTGGCTTTCGTACTACGACACAAAGGAGAATCGGACATCGGTCGCTTGCGGGATGCGCACTCTGGCCGCGGCCGCGAAACGATGCTAGGGACAACGTCTACAACCGCACAATTCACGCTATCCGCCCTATCGATTACGTCGGCCATGCCGCCACGAGCTATACCGCCAAAGGTCATGCAGTCACCATCATGCTATCACCGGGCAGTTCATGATATAGAGACCGTCTTGCGCGTTCAGGAGCGACATGCCTTGCGCCGGCCCTCCCGGCACCCCTTGTTCGAGCAGAGCTTCGAGATAGGAATCGGCACTCGTCATAGCATTCAACGTTCGGAGCGTAGCATGCCCCTCGCCCATCTTGATCCGGCATTCGGCCGATACACCGGGATCGCTCTTGAGCGTGGAGGCGCGCGATTCATAGATGGCCGTCAAGCGGTGCATGCGATCGACAAGCGCAGTCTTGCCGCAATCATACGTCGGTTTCCTGCCTGCGACAATAGCTCCTGCCGCGAGAGTATCGCCAGAGTGGACGCTTACGCCATTACCCGAACCATCCGCTCCAGCAACAGCAGTAGCGACATACGTCGCGCCGTTCCATGTTGAGAATTCGACCGTCTGGGTAACTTGGTTTATCACAACGCCGTACACGTTCGCATTGGAAGGAATGGAAGGTAATACCGGTAAAGACGATGATGCCCCACCATCGAACCTCGCGACAATGATAGTTTTCGTGGTGCGAGGCAATTGTGACGCGGTGAGTGTCGCGGCATCGCCCACGCGCACATTCGGGTGCGAGAGCAATACGCCGATGCGCGTGGCCATAGCGGCAGCGGCCCCGCTCCCACTGCCATCAGTCACAAGGAGATACCTCGTGTTCTCATCGATGCCATAGAGCACGCTGCCAAGCGGTATCGCGGGGGTCTGCGATCTTGCGAGCATCACTTCGGTCGTGATGATACGCGTTCGACCGCCAACACTTGGCGGGAGGAATGCAGGAAGTCGGTCCATGCTGGCGACATTATCCCCGTTCGAGAGCGAGAGCGAACTCGCGGGACAGATGACTTGGGCGTCCGGCATCGTCATATTCATCCTGGCACCGGTCTGCCATGCGATGCCGGCGAGAGCTGTCGCAGCATTCTTCAAGCTACCTGCGCTTGCGGCGGCAGTCTCGGAATCTGAACACCCCTTAATGAGAAAGAGGAAGAGGAAGAGGAACGCGCCACCCGCGATAAGGACATAGATCCACTGGAATGATACCTCCAGCTGCCCTCGCCTCATCGAGAGAGTCACCGCGTCACACCTGAGAGTTGTATGTAACGCCCGAACCCTTGCGCGCGGAACCGGAACGTGCCGCTGCGCGCCTCCACACAGAGGTCGGTCATATTGGCAGTGCTGCTCGGGATGCGCAGTATGATCCGTTCATCATACCCGACCGAGACAGTCTTGTCTTTTGATTGCACGAAGATATTCTCCCGGGCGCCGCTGTGCACCGACGCACTGATGACGCTATCGTTGCCAGAGAATGACGGGTTGCCTATCGCCGCGCTATC
>DUGD01000092.1 GCA_013331575.1 Candidatus Woesearchaeota archaeon | reverse complement strand
GTGCGACTGCGACATCGTCGGCGCTGACTCGCCGGCCGCGGACGCGCAGTGCATCCAGCTCGGCCTCGCAGTCTTCCGCCGCATAGGGCAGCCATTTCGCATAACAGTGAACCATGTGGGGCTCCTGCGCCGCATGCTTATGCAGGACGGCGTGCCTGAGGAAAAGACCACCGCCGCGATGCTTATACTCGACAAGCTCAAGAAAGTCGGCGAGGAGGGCGTCATCGCCGACCTCGAAGCCGCGGGCATACAGGGGAGCGCGGCTCGACGCGTCATCGCCATCGCCCAGCTCGCGTCAAACAGCGAGAGGTTCACCGCGATACTCGAAGGATACGGCAGCACGCCTGAACTCGCGCGCACGCAAGAGGTGCTCTCGCTCGTCGATGAACCTGAAGTCGTGTTCGACCCCAGCCTCTCGCGCGGCCTTTCGTACTACACCGGCGTCGTCTTCGAGACCTATATGATCGATTCGCCCGTGACGAGCAGCGTCTCCGGAGGCGGCAGATGGGACGGCATGATAGGCGATTATTGCGGCCGCCCGGGCGAGTTCCCAGCGGTAGGGATAAGTTTCGGCCTCGAACCCATCACCGAGGCGCTCAAAGAGGCGCAGAGAACGACGGGTATTACGGGACGCAGCAGCGTCGTCGATGTGTTCGTCATACCTATCAAGACGCCGCTTGAGAGCAATGAGGTGGCGCGCGAACTACGTGCCGCGGGAATCAACACTGACATCGACATCATGGGCCGCGGCATCAGCAAGAACCTCGAGTACGCGAGCCTCTCCGGCATTCCCTACGTCGTTTTCGTCGGCCGAAAAGAGCTCGATGCAGGCATGCTGAAACTGCGCGACATGAAGACTGGCACCGAGGATCTTCTCAGAAAAGAGGACCTCTTGGTGCGCTTCAAGGAGCAATTCAAGCGGCATTAACGCACGAGCATCGATATCTCTTTTGCGTACGCGAAGAGCTGCAAGACTGCATTCGTCCGATCATAGAGGGGGATATCTTTCCGAGCCATTGCTTTCGTGCGTAGCGTCTCGCCGGCGGCGCGCTCTGCGCGTTCTTCCGCCATGAGCGTGGATGCTCGGTCGTAACGTTGCTCAAAGAAGCTACCGAATGATCGCCCGTAGTACTCTCTGACGCGTCCGAGCAGATGCATAGTCTCAAGGTCCAACGGGCGTGCGATCTTGAGCATAATATCCGCCATGCGCTCTATGCGTTCCGCCACCATGCGGATATCGAGCGCACGGATAAGCGATATCTGGTTCTGCTGCGTGAATTTCCCCTCCGAGAGGAATCGCCGTATCTGCATGACGAGCATATAGTAGAACCGCGAAAGCGACTCTTCCATCTCCTGCAACCGCAGGATATCTGCGCCGGCAATCGTTTCATCGAGCATGCTCAAGAAGAGGAAATGCACTCGCTGTAGGCATTCTTCTATTGTGAGATCGTCGATACGGAAGCACTTGACCACTATGCGGTCGCGCGCCTCTTCGATCACCTGCGCGTTCATGAAGCGGCGCAGGAATGTGTAGAGCGATTGCAGGTCGCGTTCGGGAGGTCGTTTGCCGAAGCGGATGGTGATACGGGTGTTCCCGCCGAAATACTCTCGGAAAAAGTGGCGTCGTATATGCTCATCGTAATGGATACTGGCCTCATGCAGCTCTTCTTTCGCGATGAATTCGGGTGCGATGAGGAGATTGCCTCGTTCGTCAGTTATGATCTTGAGCTTCGTGCCACGAGTCACGCGCATAGCGTTGGCCCACGGCTTGGGTAGCGTTATAAGGAGCGATTTGCCTATCTCCTGCACGCTGCGTTCGGTGACATCCATACGATAAGAGAAGATATCCCGATATTTAACGTTTGCTAAAAATATAAATGTCTATAAATATTTACAGATAATCTTTAAGCATACGCGCGGCATCACAGAATGGATGGAGAAGATCGACATTCACTGCCACGCGACGAAGCGACCGCTTGAAGGCACAGTCTCGGCCGATGCGACACTCGACGCAATAGCGACGAAAATGCAAGAACACAACATCGAGCGCACGCTTGTCTTTGCGTCATACTTCCCGCATCGCGGATCAGGCATATCGAATTTCAGAATCCATCAATGGATACAAGACCGTAGGGAACAACAATCGAGAAGCGGATACTGCCGGAGTCCAGACTGTAGTTTCGATATGGTCGGAAGTCTCGATATCAGAACCTATTTCTATCAAGGCATGAGCGAACTCGAAGAGCTCGCATCGATGCATGCGCTTAAAGGCATAAAAGTCTACACCGGATACCAAGAGATCGATCTGCAGGATGCGAAAACACAAGCGATCGCGAGACTGGCGGTGAACGCGAACTNNACACTGCGCGCGCACCCCAACGTCTGGACGGACGCATCGGGGCTTCTAGACAGCAGATACGAGCAAAACGACATCCCTGCATGCGCGGAATCGCTCAGACGCGTGCTGCACGAAGCCGGGCCGCACAAGGTCCTCTTCGGCACGGATTTCCCCGTAGAGACTCATGATGACGCCATCAAGATCGCGGATCAGGCATTGCGCGAGTTCAGCACCGACGAAAAACGATTGTTCTACCACGGCAACGCACTGAAATTACTCGGAGGAAGACAATGATACAACAACATAAGAAGCTACTGTTCATAGGCGGGCGCTTTGATAATAGCGGCGGACGATCGTCAAAAATAATGCGGTCAATCGCCAAAAGCATCTGCATGGATAAACGGCTCGATGACCTGCCGGGATGGTATGATACCTGGATAACGACGCCCCGAGACGACGCATGGACCACTACGCATAACGGCGGAAGCTTGGACGCACTTGAACAAGCCATCATTGATACGGCGGATCACGACATCGTCTTCTGGTTCCCTGATGTCACCAACGATATCGAGAAACTTGCGCCGAGGATCAAAGCACGCAATCCTGCGTGCACACTCGTAACAAGCAAGCGCAACGAAGGACGATACACCATCGACGATATCATCGCGCACGGATTGCGCAACCACGCGAATCTCATGCTCGAGATCAAGACCGGCACCACACCGTACCGCGCTCGCGTATTGGATCCGCTCGGCAACCTCTACTATGAAGGAAGCGATTTTGAGAAAGCGGGAACGGTATTGCGACGGAGGACTGACGACCTAATGTTTCGCACAACGCGTTCGCAAAGCGAATGCGTTGGTGATGAGATACCGCCTCCTGACGATAAAGAGTTCTACCGCGTCGTGCGGTCGAGCGCGGACAAGTTTCATGGAATTATCGATGGAATCGCGTACAAGGAACGCATGATTGGCAACGCGTCGTTTCGTTGCGCGCACGGATTCCCTTCGATGCGTGAAAGCGGCACCGGCAGCATCTACGTCTCACGACGGAACATCGACAGTCGCGATATCGGCGTCGAAGGGTTTGTCGCGTGCGAGCCGGGAATTCCGGTGAAGTACTACGGCGATGCGAAGCCGTCGGTCGATACACCGATACAACTTTCGCTTTACGAAGCATTGCCGAAGATCAATTACATGCTGCACGGCCACGTATACGTGCAAGATGCGCCATACACCACGAAAGTGCTCCCTTGCGGCGCGATCGAAGAGGCGAGAGAGATACTCGCGGTTGTGCCGAGCGACACGACACGTTTTGCGATCAATCTCGCAGGACACGGTTGCATCATAGGCAGCGACAGCGCAGCTGCTCTCGAAGGATATCGATTCGTACCTCGACCGATGCCTGAGAACCAGACCCGGCTGTACGAGTGACCGGCAAAAGAAGACCGGCACATAGAATACAACTGGACGGAAGACAACGCAATAGGACAATACAAACGGACAATACCGAACAAGCAGCGAGGGGATACCCATGGACATTACGCACAACACATCAGACATCGATAATCAGGATCTGCAAGTCGAGAGCATCGATGATCATCTGCTAGGAAAACACATCGCGCTATGCGTATCAGGAGGCATTGCGGCCATCGAAACGCCGAAGCTCGCGCGACAACTGCGACGACATGGCGCGCGAGTGACAGCATACACCACACCCGACGCGCTCAAATTTGTCGGTCAAGCAGCGCTTGAATGGGGTACGGGGCGCGAAGTCATTACGCATCTCAGCGGCATGGCAGAGCATATCTGCATGGACGACCTCGTACTTGTCGCACCGGCAACGCTCAATACCATCAACAAGGTATACGCCGGCATCGCCGATAACCCTGTGACCACACTCGTTGCGAGCGCACTCGGAAATCATACGCCCCTGCTCATAGCACCGACGATGCACGAGTCATTGTACAATAATCCGTTCTTGCGGCAGAATCTCGCGCGTGCATCAGAATGCAATAACCTCACGATCATTGCTCCACGCATCGGAGAGCATAAAGCGAAGTTACCCCATCTCGATACGTTAGTCGCTGCGAGCATCAGAACGCTCTCGACGCACCCGCTACGCGGCAAGGACATACTCATCACTGCTGGTCCTACGCCGGTGAAAATCGATGATGTGCGGCGCATCACTAATGTGTTCAGTGGACGGCTCGGCACGCTTATCGCGCAGGAGGCGCACTACGCTGGCGCCAATGTGACGCTTCTGCTCGGAAAGACGGGATTACGCCCCCCGGAATATGTACCGACGATATTCCATAACGATTACGATGAATATACGCGCAACGTGTTCGATGCGCTCGCGAAGGGACAAGACATAGGCATCTTCTCGGCGGCCGTCGCCGATTACTCGCCGGAGACCGTCGCACAAGGTAAGATACCGTCGGGCGGCGCCATCACATCAATCCCGCTTGTACCGACGCGTAAGATCATAAACGATGTACGCGAACGATACCCGGACCTCTACATGGCGTCGTTCAAGTACCAGATTGGAGTGAGCAAGGAGAATCTTTTGGCCATCGCCCAACAACGCGTCGCGCACGGCTCCAATCTTGTGGTCGCCAATCGCGCCGAAGACATGGTGGGCTCGCATCACGCGTATATAGTTGGGGAAGAAGGGGTCATTGCGACGCCGCAAACGAAACACGAGATCGCGCGCATGTTAGTGGATAGTATTGGCGAGCGGTACGAACAACATCAATAGCAACAGGAGGGCGATGAATAACCTCGCCCTGATGGGCAAGGTATTTCCTCGAGCTAAAGACGGGCGTTCAAAGAAAGCACGGATTCCGAATGATTCCGAATGATACTGAGCAAGAGCGAGGCATAACTCATGAGAGAAAAAACTCCAGAACGTCATTTCCAATCTTCAATGCATAAAGAATTCAAAACGACAAGTGGTTGGCCTCGTAAGAGCCCTTCGGCAAGGCGTTGTAGCCTCTCCTCTACACTGCTATAAAGCTCTTCCGACCGCAATCCACCACAACCTTTAAAAAGGGTTCCTAATTCTCGGCATCACACGTGTCGGGTGCCTGTCCTTTATGTCGCAAACGTATCATTCTTAGCGGAAAACACAACTACGCTAGAATGCATGCTGCAACGCGCCGCAACGGACGGACATTCACCGACGACACAAAGCCTTGGTAGTGTAGTGGCCTAGCATGGAAGCCTGTCGCGCTTCCGACCCGGGTTCGAATCCCGGCCAAGGCGTACGTCACGCT
>DUGD01000061.1 GCA_013331575.1 Candidatus Woesearchaeota archaeon | reverse complement strand
ATTATAGCTTATACAATTATTTTGACTTTATAAGTGTTGCTGTGCCGATCGGTGATGTATAATAATTATAGCTTATACAATTATTTTGACTTTATAAGTGTTGCTTTTTCTCCGTGCGTCTCGTCAAAGATATTGGTCTAAAAAGTTATACAATATTTTTGACTTATATACTTTGCGCTGGCACGCGCTGCGGGGAATCAGCTCTCGACCCGTCTCGGGCTTCGCACGGCGGCATACGCCACACTCAGCCCTCGGGATAGTCCAAGGCTCGACGAATTCTAGAGAAGCGAGAAAACGCAGGCGTTTTCTGCTCCCGAAAACTTCGTTTTCGCGGATTCGTGCGCAAGGGAACTGGTTCCCTTTGCGGCGCTATCGCTATCAACGAATATTGACGATGCTGAAGAAATCCGGCGCGTTGTCCGTTCTCTCTAGTAATCCAGCCCTTTCACCGCGACGGTGCCTTTATCGTACGGATGCTTGACCTTCGTCATCTCGGTTATGAGATCGCACAGCGGCGCTATTGTCGATGGCGTGCTGCGCCCCGTTACGATGACATGGACGCCGCGCTTGTTTGCATCAAGCAACAGCTCCTCCACCTGCGACTCCTCCAAGAGACCGAACTCTATCGCGTAGAGCACCTCATCCATGACGAGCAGGAACGGATCGCTCTCCAAGAACTGCCACGCCTTGAGCAACCCCTTCTGCGCGTTCTCGATATCGGTCTCGTCGACATTCTGCACCTTGCCGAATTTCAGCTGTTTGCGCGCCTTATCGAGCGTCGTACGGTTCAAGTCCTTGACGAAGATGAAATCGTCATCCCCTGCCTGGTAGAGCTGTATGTCGTACTGGTCGCGGATGCCCTTGAAGAACGAGATCTCGCTCGTGTTCCAATGCTTCATGAAAAAGACCATGCGCACGCTCTTGTTGTGGCCCAGCGCCCGCACCACCGTGCCGAGCGCGCTGCTCGTTTTGCCCTTCGTCGAACCGCAGAAATCGATGATCATGAGCGCCCGGCCTACTGGCCGCCTCCGACGTTGAGCACCTGCGACGCAAGCGACCCATCGCGGTATATCGTTATGCCCTTGCAGCCGTTCTTCCATGCCGCGAGCATACCATCACCTATCTCCTTCGTGCCGGCGCTCGCCGGGAAATTGATGGTCTTGCTGATGCCACCATCCACCCACTTCTGGAACGCGGCCTGGATGGCGATGTGCGCGTCAGGGTGTATCATCTGCGATGTCACGAACACTTTCTTGATCCACTCGGGAACGTCATCGCTATCATCGATAGTGCCGCGCGACACTATCTTGCGGACGGTCTCATCGGGCACATTGGCCTCCTGCATCGCCTCTTCGAACGCGCTATTCACCGTGTTCAGCTCGCGCCCGTCAGAGAGCGTCCTGCGGTACGCGAGAGCGAAATTCGGCTCGATGCCGCCAGAGACATTCGCGATGAGACTGAGCGTCCCCGTCGGCGCGAGGCCGAGGAGTGCGTTGTTGCGGCGTTTCTTGCCCGTCTTCTCGAGCTCGCTCCCCTTGTAGAACCCGAACGTGCCACGTTCGCGCGCGAGCTCGACTGAAGCGCCGTCAGCCTCCTCCCGCATCGTCTTCGCGATGCGCTCGCCGAGCGACACTGCCTCTTCGCCATCGTACGGGATGCGCAATCGGTAGAGGAGATCGGCGAATCCCATGACGCCGACGCTGATGTGGCGCGTGCCGCGCGCCATGCGCTCGACCTCGGGCAGGTAATAATTGTTCGATTCGATGACGTTGTCGAGGAACCAGACCGCGTCGCGCGTGAGCTTGCGCAACCGTTCCCAATCCACCTCGGACTTGCCATCAGACCGTCGTGTCTTGACGAGCTCCGCGAGATTGACGCTTCCTTCCACGCAGCTCTCATAGGGGAGAAGCGGCGTCTCGGCGCACGGGCTCGTCGTCTCGATATCGCCCAAGTGCTTGCAGGAGTTGTCGGTGTTGATGCGGTCGAGAAAGAGAAGGCCTGGATCGCCGCTGCGCCATGAGCTTGCGAGTATAGTGTCGAAGACGAGTCGGGCGCTCAAATGGCCTGTCACCTCGCCGGTGTGCGGGTTGAGGAGTTCGTACTCGGTGTCCTCTTCGATGGCGCGCATGAACGCATCGGTGACCCCGACGCTGATGTTGAAGTTCGTGAGCGTCTGGCCGTCGAGTTTCATATTGATGAAATCGAGGATATCAGGGTGGTCGACACGCAGCACCGCCATGTTGGCGCCGAAGCGACGGCCGTTCTGCTTGATGGTGCGCAAGGAGGTCTCGAAGACGCGCATGAATGCGAGCGGTCCCGTCGTCACGCCGGCGATACCGTCGACAAGATCGCTTTTCGGACGGATGCGCGAGAACGAGAATCCTGTGCCTGCACCGCGTTTCTGCATGAGCACAGCATGGGCGAGTGTCTGGAAGATGCCGTGGATATCGTCCTCGAGCGGGAATGCGACGCATGAGGAGAGCTGCCTGCCGGTGCCGGCGTTCATGAGGATTGCGCTCGACGGTATGAAGACGAGGTCGCGCATCATGCGGAAGTACGTGCGTGCCGCGGCGCGCTGCTCACCCCCGAATTTCTGTTCTGCGCTCGCGATGTGATTCGCCACACGCCAGAAGAGCTCGGTCGGCGTCTCCACTATCTTGCCGTCGTGGTCGCGCAAGAGGTATCGTTGCTCGAGTACGCGCAGACTATTGAGCGGGAGGTCGAGTTCGTCGATCTTGCCGCCCGTGAGGAGGGCTTTTTGCTCCCGCAGCTTCGTGCGTTCATGGCGGTAGAGAATGTACGCTTTCGCGACGCCGGAGTGCTGGAGCGTGATGAGCGCGCGTTCGACGTGGTCCTGGACGTCCTCGACGGTCGGGGGCTTCTCAGGGAACTCTGCGTTGAGCGTGCGCACGACCTCGCGCATGACCGCCGTGGCATCATCCTTTGTCCCTTCGCCCGTCGCCTCCATCGCTTTCCACGCGACGTTCTCTATCTTGTTCTCGTCGAAGAGGACGCGGCGGCCAGAGCGCTTGATGATGTGCGTGATGCGGTTCTCATCCGCCTCGCTCTTGGCATCGTCTTTGCGTTCGGCATTCATGTGCATCCTTCCTTCGTTATTCGCCCAGATGCATTCGTTGGTCGTGATGGAGAATAAAAAGGTATTCCTTGTTAGGGGTCGTCGAACCTTCGTATCATCGCCGCCGGCTTGAAGGAGGGCTAAACAAACGCAAGCGCACGGGTTGCTGCAGTCACTCCGTTCCTTAGTTTGCCTTCGTCGCCGAGCTCCGAACGCAAACTGCCTTGGAATAGTTCTGAGGGCGCCGTGTCGGGTCCGGCCCAATCGGCCGGGGGACCCGACGGCAANNCGAGAGTATATCCTCCGCAGCAACAGTCGGTAGAGTTCTTCTAAGAATCAGTTGTCGGGGGGGTGAGTTGACATCGCGTCGTTATCGTCGTGATTAACAGAATCTCTCTTTGTCATTACCGCGAGAACCACTGCGCCATCACAGGAATCACTATCGGGCATTGTTTCGTGCGCTCTCCCAGAGCACCACGAAATATCTCCTGTACGAGTCCGCGAGCGCCTTGCTCTCGATGAGGATCCCTTTCGGCTCCTCTGTGAAGACGAAGATGACGACATTATCGCCGAAAATAGCGGTCTCGGTCGGCGCCCCCGCGATGCCGGGAAGATATCGTACCTGCGCGTGCGGCCACCCGAACGGTTTGGCGGGCTTGCCGCTGAAAAGCACGCGCATGCGTATCCTTGCTTTCTGTATGCGACGCAAGTAATGGGAGAACGTCGAGAACCGGAATATGCGCGAGAAGTTCCCCTCCGTACCGTACGTATCGATGGGTCGTCTCTGCGCGATCATCAGCTCGAGCAACGTCTTGATGCCCTGCGCCCCATCGTACACCGCGACCGCATCTTTCGTCGTCGCCGCGGGCAATCTTCCGAGAGCGGGAGCGATCTTCTCGACGATCTCCCGTCGTGCAGCGATGCTCCGCTCCTGATCATCGAGATACTGGTGGAGCGTCTCGGGCTTCGCCGCGATGAAGTGCTTGCGGTTATTGCGCACAACATGGGAGACAAGCCCTTTATCGATGAGACGGGCGAGGAGGTCGTACGAGTTCGTCCGGTTGAGCGATGACCGCTTCGCGACCGCTGACGCAAGCGACGGCCCGAGCTCCAGGAGAGCGAGGTAGACCTCCGCCTCCTGTCCCGTCAATCCTATCTCCATGAGCTGTTCCTTGTACATGCTTCCGGGATGGCGCACCCATTACTTAAACTTTGTTGTATTATAATTGTACAACAAAACATTAAGTCTTCGCGCGCCCCACCCGGCCTGATAGCAAGAGAATCCGGAACAACGAGTCCAGGACGACTGGAGGTGCGACATGGGAGACAAGGCGCTTTGGGAGATACTCATCCCCCGACAAGACAACGACGGTCTCGAGTTCACGATCGAGCACCATCGGCAGTGGGACGCGAATGTCAGATCGATAAGCGGCGGGCTCACCATACTACGCACCGCCAAAGGACAGTGGATGCACGACGGGAGGCTCTACGAAGAACCGATGATCCCCGTGCGCGTCCTATGCACCCGCGACCAGATGTCGGGAATCGTCAACTACACGATGATCCACTACGACCAGCTCGCCATCTTCGCGTACGCGATCAGCACCGACACGATATTCAAGACACGCGACGGATGAACGCCCGCCATGATGCATGATCGCTATCGGGTGAATATCGTCGTTATGCAGAAACGCACGAGGAGGAATGATTGCAGATTGCATAATCCATTCCTCGTACCGGGAGTGTACTACAACTTCCGGAATGGTTACTGACGCAGCGTCGGAATGCGTTTGTTCATGCGTTCATATGCTTCGTTACGTGCTTTGTTAGCATGATACGTGGCGACGATGCGAGCGAGACCGCGGTAATAGCCATTCGCATCGATGTCGTATGGTCTGCCGAGCGTGCGTATGATAGTTTTCGCCGCCCTCTCAGGTGAGAGAATCGGTTTCTTGTGGTCGTCCGATCCATCAAATGCGCAGCGGAACCCGAACTGTCCGTTTTTTTGCACGAGATCGACATAGTATTTCTCCGACTTGGGGCCGGTAAACCAATAGTCGAGCTCTCCTTCTTCCCATTCCTTACCAATTTCTACTTGCGCTATGTTAATCACGCGTTCAAGCGCTGAAGTCGTACCCTTTATCGCCCGTTGCAACGTCGTCATCTGTCGCCCCCACACCTCTATGGATTGGAGGTTGGGCTGAGTATATATTATGTATTGCCTAACTGCAACCCGTCGTCGTGCCGCAGTCCAAGCATACTGCGCAGCTCCCGTTCTGCTTGACTTTCATGGAGCCGCACTGCCCGCACGCCTCGCCGATGTACCCTTGCGATTTCGCGTCAGCAACCTTCTTCCCTTCGGCGTCCTGCTTGCCCGTTTGCTTCGCAACCGTCGCTACGCGAGGTTCAATTGCCGTTTTGGGCACGAGCGTCTTCTGCGCTTCGCGTTTGACATGCACGAGGTCCTCGCGGCCCAGGTACTCGTGGCCGAGCACGCGGAAGACGTAATCGATGACGGATGTCGCCTGGCGTAGATGCGGGTCGCCCGTCACCATGCCGGCGGGCTCGAAACGCGTGAACGTGAACCGTTCGACGTACTCGTCGAGCGGCACGCCATGCTGCAATCCGACAGTCACCGCCGACGCGAAGCCGTTCATGAGCGCGCGGAAACTCGCGCCCTCCTTGTACATCTCGACGTGCAGTTCGCCAAGCGATCCATCATCGTACTCGCCCGTCTTGATGACCACCTTGTGGCCGCCGACCTCCGCCTCTTGCGTGAACCCGGTGCGCCGCGACGGGAGATGGCGATGCGACGCGGTCGCGGCGAACGCCGTCTGCACGCGCTCCGGCGTGACGCTCTCGTCGATATCGTCGGCGTGCTCGAGACGCAAGAGCTCGGCATCGAGATCGCTCGTGGTCGAGTTGAGCGGTTGGCTGAGCTTGCACCCGTCGCGATAGAGCGCGACCGCCTTGACCATGAGCTTCCATGAGAGGAGATACGCATCGGCGATATCGGAGATGGACGCCTCTTTGGACATGTTGATGGTCTTGCTGATGGCGCCGGAGAGGAACGGTTGCACTGCCGCCATCATGCGGATGTGCGCCTCGTACGCGATATAGCGAGTGCCGTACGCACCGCATTTGTTCGCGCAATCGAAGATCGCGTAATGCTCCTCTTTGAGGTACGGCGCTCCTTCGATGGTCATGCGGCCGCACACATAATCGTTCGCCGCCGCTATCTCCTCTTTCGAGAATCCGAGCGCGGCGAGCACGTCGAGATTCGGGTCTTTCAAGTCATCGTCGGATATGCCTGCGGCGCGTAGCGCATCGTACCCGAGCGTATATGTCGTGAACGCGAAGGAGAGCTGGAACGCGGTGGGGAGTTGCGCTTCGACCGCCGCTATCCTCTCTTTCGAGAGCCCTTTGGCGGCGAGCGTCTCGTGGTTGATGACCGGAGCGCCTTTGAGCGTGCCGTGCCCTATTGCGTACGCCACGATCTCGCGGATCTGCGATTCGCCATACCCCAAGGTGCGCAGCGCGTCGGGGACGCTCTGGTTGACGATCTTGAGATAACCGCCGCCGGCGAGCTTCTTGTACTTCACGAGGGCGAAATCGGGTTCCACGCCGGTCGTGTCGCAATCCATGACGAGACCGATGGTCCCTGTCGGCGCGATGAGGGTCGTCTGGGCGTTGCGGTAGCCGTGTTTTTCGCCTAACTCAAGCGCTTCGTCCCACGCTTTGCGCGCGGCCGCCAGCATCTCATCGGGGCACACTGCCTCGTCGATGGGTATCGGTTTCACCGTGAGCGATTCGTACTCCTCCGATGGCGCTCCGTACGCCGCTCGGCGATGGTTGCGTATAACGCGCAGCATGTCTTCCTTGTTCTGCTCGTACGCGGCGAATGTCCCTAACTGCTCGGCGATGCGCGCGGATGTCGCATACGACTCGCCGCCCATGATAGCGGTTATCGCCGCCGCGATGGCGCGTCCCTTGTCGCTGTCGTACGGGATGCCGCTGCGCATGAGTATCGTCCCGAGATTCGCGTAGCCGAGGCCGAGCGTGCGATAGACGTAGCTGCGGCGGGCTATTTCCCTGCTCGGGAATTGCGCCATGAGCACGCTGATCTCGAGGACTATCGTCCAGATGCGGCTCGCGTGGCGGAGCGCGTCGATATCGAACGCGTTATTGCGGTCGAGGAACTTTGCGAGATTGATCGATGCGAGGTTGCACGCGGTGTCATCGAGGAACATGTATTCGCTGCAGGGGTTCGACGCGTTGATGCGGCCGTCCTTGGGGCAGGTGTGCCATTCGTTGATCGTGTCGTCGTACTGCACTCCCGGGTCGGCGCTCGCCCATGCCGCGAAGCAGATGCGACGCCATAGGTCCTTCGCCTTGATGGTCTTCCACACCTGGCCGTCGGTGCGCTTGATGAGGTCCCACTGCTTGTCCGCCTCCACGGCGAAGAAGAACCTGTTCGGTATGCGGACGCTGTTGTTGCTGTTCTGGCCGGACACGGTGTTATACGCATCGCTTTCGAAGTGCGTGTCGTAGACCGGGAACGGGATGTCGGTGATGCCCATGCTGCACAACTGCAGGGTGCGGCCGATGTACGCGACGGGGATGTTGAGCGCCATGGCGCGCTTGACCGCGGCACGGAGCTCGCGGTTCTTCTCGAGATCGTACTCGTCCGTGCGCGACGCTATCTCGACTATCGGCGTGAGGCCGTCGCGCAATGATTTGCTTCCCGCGACGAGATCCGCGACTTTCTGCTCCTCCATCATCTTCCAATCGACGAACGTCTCTATCTCAGGATGGTCGAGGTCGAGGCATACCATCTTCGCCGCTCGCCTGGTGGTGCCGCCGCTTTTTATCGCGCCCGCGGCGCGATCATTGATCTTGAGGAATGACATGAGTCCTGAGCTGCGGCCGCCGCCCGAGAGCGTCTCGCCTGCGCCGCGCAAAGAGCTGAAGTTGGTGCCTGTGCCGCTGCCGTACTTGAAGATGCGCGCCTCGCGCGTGATGAGGTCGAAGATGCCGCCCTCGTTGACGAGGTCGTCGNNAGCAGTTGTGCACGACGATGCCGTCGGCAAGGAATTTGTGGCTCGCAGTCTCGATATCATATACGTCCCGTACTCCACAGCTCTCAATGGAGACGATTGTCTCCTCCCTGATGAGTGGCAGGGTCTTTGAGCGCTGTACGAGCGCATTGAGCAAAAGAAGTTTCTCCTGTTTCTCTGCACTGACGAATCCGATCTGCTCCTCATATTGCTCGCGTGCGCTTCCGTACGCTATAATGACTTGGTTCGTGTTCTCCCTATTCTCGCGCTTCTCCATCTCTTCTGAGATACGTGCATAGATGCCGAGTGAGTTCAACAGTTGCAATACGCCGAGTGCAAGCCCTTTGGAGATGGTTGTGAGGCAGATATCTCCCGCGTTCCTCTCGTCTTCTAATCTGAGGCGGACGCATCCATCCGCTTGGAAGAGCGTTTTGAGATACTCTCTCTTTTCCTGCGGGGCTCCGTAAAGGATCCTCTTTGAGACAACCACGTCCTTGCATTTGGCATGGAGTTCGTATTCATCGACGAATTGCTGGAGTTTTTTCCCTGCTAGGTGTATGCGTCGGCCTTTGAGCTCTTCATCTTCTGTCGTGAAGCTTGTCACCCAATATGATACATCATCGCCGAACACTTCTCTCACATCACTGATGGCATTTTTGTACTCATCGTCTTTGACGGTGATGATTTCCATCCGTAGTACACCGTCATAGACGCCTACCGATCCATCGCCCGTTATCCATCCTGCGAGGCGCGCCTTTGAGATGTCTTCCCTGAACACGTTCTGTTCTTTGATGTCATGTAGTGTAGGTTGTTGGAGCCGCTCTCCGATTCGGAGAGATCCTACTGGCTTCCATTCGTAGATACCACCGTCTTTTCTTCTAGTAGGGGCGCTCCATACAAGGTGGTCCTTGGTAAGCTTGACTTGGTTTCCGTTCTTTAGCGTGATGGCGAAAACCTCTTTCTTTCCGTTGTATTTTGTCGCGAGAATATCGACGAACTTGTCGCCGTCGAAGACTTTCAAGTCAGTGCGATCTTTCTCTACTATATCGCCGGNNGTTGAACCACTGCGGTGAGTTGGGCGCCGCTATCTGCGCGACTAGCATGTAGATGAGTTCGTCCTGGAAGGCTTGGGCGTCCGTTTTGCTCGCGAAATAGCCGTGCTGCTCTCCCCAGTGGCGCCAGCATGCTGCGAGCCGTGTCGCTACTTGCTTGACGCTGCGTTCCGGGCCGAGCAATAAAGTGCCGTCGGCGTTCTTCTTCGGAGTTCCATCATCGTCGAGTTGCGGAACGCCGGTTTTACGGAAGTACTTCTGCGCGAGGATG
>DUGD01000087.1 GCA_013331575.1 Candidatus Woesearchaeota archaeon | reverse complement strand
GAACCGCTTGATGATGCCGGCGTCCATCATCCGCTTGATACGGTACTTCACGGTATCGACGGGGATATCCGTCGCCTGCCAGATGGCGGTGAGCGATGATCGCGCATTGACGTGCAGTATTTTTGCGATCGCGCGATCTTTCTCATCTATGTTCGGCGTCCTTTTCGCGAATCCCTGCGTGGACTTCCTGCGTCGTGCCTCGGTCATGCCGTCGGACGCGTGCTGAGCGCCGAAAATGGGCGTGTAGCCGAAGGTGTGCGAACCGATACTCGTGGATACCTTGTACTCTTTCACCGCCGGCCCTATCTCCGCGAGTATGCTGCGGAGCCCTTCGTCGAACTCCCGCGGGTTCTTCGCCATGATGGCGATCGCGAGATCGTAGGTTCCGGCGCACGGCGTGAGCCAGTTCACGAGCGGATGCGACGAGAGGTAACGCAGGATCTCCCGCTCACGCGCAGGGGTGATGTGCGAGAACGCGATGAGCGTCTTGTAACCCCAATACCCGAATTCGAATATCGTGACGTACCCCTGTATGATGCCGATGCGTTCGAGGCGGTCGATACGGTATTTCACGACATCTTTGGACGACCGTACGCGCCGCGCTATCTGCGCGTATGACGCTCGCACATCGTCGTTGAGCGCGTGGAGTATCTTGCGGTCGAGCAAGTCCAAGACTGCCGATGACGGATCGTTCGTGACGGCGCCAATGGCGTTGATGGACGGTGCATTCCTAACCGAGCGCTTCATGCTGCGCGTATATCGTATTTTTATTATAAAAATATCGAAAAAGTAAGAAAATAGTCTGATTATTATTAACTATACAGTAATCACTACCGAGATGTTCGCTGACACATACACCCGTCGGCCGAACGGAGGATCATCATGCAACAAACAGCACACACCACGGCCCCGTACACCGCAGCCCCTAACGCCGCGGCCCAGCCCTCGCACGGACACAGTGTTGTAACGGCCATACTGCAACGTTTAGGAGTCCCTACGATAGAGAGCGACGCAAAAAGCGATGCAGAGAGCGGCGTCGGAAGCGGCATCGCGCAAGGCATGCCGGCATACATCGCATTGAGAGCCAACGTCGAGAGCTACGTATCGCAAGTGGTCGATAGCATCGACTTCAGTACGCCGACGCTCGAAGGGGAGAGCAAGAAGTTCTACCGCATCGGCAACATGGCGCTCGTCGAACTCAAGCCCACGATGTACTCCTTCACGTACAACCGCTACGGCACGGTCGAAGGCACCGACGACATACGCCAGCGGTTCTGGCGCCTCTTCGCGGAGCAGCTCAACGGCTACGTATGCGATGCGGTATTGAGCGATAAAAAGCAGGACGCCGAGCTCGATGCGGAACTCCAAGAGCTCGTGCGCAAAGGACGCATCGACGCCGAGTTCCCGCTCATATCGAACTACCTGGGCAGCATTGCGCATAACGGGAAGCAGTACGCCATCGTCGCTTTCGCAGAGTCCCTCCCGCCCCTCGAGATCATCTGGAAGAGGTATCTCGTCGGCACGATGAAGCACACGCTCAAGGGAGTGGATCGCCACAGCACGCTATCGGGTGCGGCGCAGGAGTACGAGAAGGCGTTCCCCGCGGATATCATCCGCTTCGATTGGCGGAACCCGCTGCCCGACAAGGATGAGTGCATCCCCGATGAGTTCGCGGCGTTCTACATCGACAAAGAGGCCGCGAGAGACGTCGCGAGGTTCACATCGCGCCTGCTCGACCACTTCCTGCACGAGCACGGCTACGAGCTGGTCGACTTGTGCTACTTCATGAACATAGAGGGAAATAGGATCCACAGCGAGATCACCCCTGACGGCATGCGCATCAGGAAACTGCTGCATGGCGCGGATGCGACCGGCGCGCAAGGCGCGTCGTACGACAAGGATCTTCNNCATCGTGAGGACGTGGAGCGAGCTGTACGGCGATTTAGCAGGAGGTGCGGCATGAAAGGAGAGCAGGTAATGGGAACGCCCACGATAGAGACGCACACCGATGTCATGGCGAAGGGAGGACGGCTACGCATCGCGCTGCCTAAAGGAAGGCTATTCGAGTCTACTGTCGAGCTCTTCACCAAGGCAGGCATCACCATCGAGGTGAAAGGCCGCGAGTACAAGCCGCGCAGCAGCGAGAGCGGGATCGAGTTGTTCATCATCAAGCCGCGTAACATCCCGAAGATGGTCGAGCAAGGACTCATCCACGCAGGTATCGTCGGCAACGATCTCGTCGAGGACGAAGGCGCGAAGGTGGACACCGTGCTCGATCTCGGGCTGATGCCGGTCCACATCGTCGTGGCAGGGAAAAAAGGGATGTACGAGAACGGATTCGCCCGGACGGAGAAACTGCGCGTGGCGACGGAATACGCCGGCATCGCGAGCGAGTACTTCAGCAAGAGAGGAATCACCTTCGAGATACTGAAGACGTACGGCTCCACCGAATGCTTCGTCNNCCGGATCGTCGCTGCGCGAGAACGACCTGCGCGTCCTTGACGTCGTCATGTCATCAAGCACGAAGATCATCGCGCACAAAAACCTCGATACGCCGCACGCGAAGATCCTGCAAAACATCGTCGCAAGCATCGACGCCGCGAGCAAATCGATAGACCGTTCATACCACGGCTTCCTCTCGGCGCAGGACCTCAGAGAGAACAAGTTCGTGGAGACGGCGACTGGAACACAACAGCAGCACACTACAACGGAGGGCACATGATAATACCCAGCATAGACCTCATGGACGGCAAGGTCGTGCAGCTACGGCACGGCAAAGAGAGGATACTCACAGGAGAGCTCGAAAAGCACGAACTACGCTACGCACTCTTCCCCGAGGTGAATATCATCGATCTCGATGCCGCGTTCCGCAAGGGCACGAACAAGGAGACCATCAAGCGATTGTGCGGACAGCTGCGCTGCAATGTGGGCGGCGGCATAAGGGACCCTGCGCTCGCGTACGAGTACCTCCGCGCCGGAGCGAAACATGTCATCATCGGCACATGCGCCACGCCGGAATTCCTGCAAGGACTCCCTTCACACAAGGTGATCGTCGCGCTGGACGTCAAGGACGGTGCGGTACGCGTGGACGCATGGCGCGACGGCAGAGAAGGGTCGCTCGGTGATCTCATCAAGACGCTCGAGCCTTACTGCGCCGGTTTCCTCATAACGGATATCGGCCGCGATGGCACCGGCGCCGGGATCGACCAGGCATTCCTCGCTTCGCTGCGCGGATTGACGGATAAACGCATCATGGTGAGCGGCGGCGTCGCGGGAAACGGCGATATCGCCGCCGGGACAGCCGCCGGATTCGACGTCGTCGTAGGACTCGCGTTCTCGTCGGGAGCGGTCGATCCGGACGCCGCTTTCGTCGAACACATTGACTGGTCGAAAGGGCTCGTGCCCACCATCGTGCAGGACCGAAGCTCGCGGGTGCTCATGCTGGCGTATAGCTCTCCTGAGTCGCTCCTCGCCAGCCTCAAGACGGGCGACGCGACATACCGCAGCAGGAGCCGCAACACGTTGTGGCGCAAGGGAGAGACAAGCGGGAACACGCAGCGGTTGCTGTGCGTGAAGACCGACTGCGACCGCGATGCGCTCATCTTCACGGTCGAACAGACCGGGCCTGCGTGCCATACGAAGAGATCCGGCTGCTTCGACGACGGAGAGTTCGGCATCCGAAGCCTACAATCGTACTTGACGCAACGACTAAGCGACCCACCGGCGGAATCGTACACCGCGAAGATCGGCGCGGACAAGCACAAGCTCGCGAAGAAGGTAATAGAGGAGGCATTCGAGTTCGTCGACGCGCAGGACGCGCAGGCTCGGGTCTACGAGGCGGCGGATCTCATGTACTTCGCACTCATCCTCCTCTGCAAGGAGGGGATACCCTTCGAACGCGTCATCGACGAGTTATCGTTGCGGCATAAAGTATCGACGAAGGGATACCGATGAACGGACCCGGAACCGAAAGCGAGAATGGCGGCAATATGAATGGTAACATGTCAGAGTGGATGCTCGCGCAGCATGGAGACTACACCGATACCAGGCTCGCGTCGCTACGCACGCTCATCGGATCGGGATTGCCCACATACAAGTATCACTTCGTGCCGCTTGAGGAGTTCCTCACGCGCGAGTCCGAGATGAATGCAATATACGATCGGTATGGAGGCCATGTCGTCCTCCGCGCGTGCCCGCTCCGCTCCGGCTTGAGAAGGCAGACCATCATCGATAAGACATACGCTGCAGCACGGCAGGACCTCGATGGCAAACCGGTCGACGCTTACATCGCCGTGCTCAATGAGTACGACCCTGCGTCGTTTTGCGGCGTGATAATAAGCGATGGTAGACAAGCGATGGTAGAAATGGCGCGATCGCCCAATCTCGAGGATCTCTGCCATGGGAAGATAACGCCGCGTAGCGCGAGGTTCTCCGACCAAGGGATCTATCACCGTCCGAGGATGCAGTATCTCAATACTGATGACGTGTCGATACGATCGCTGATGTGGAACGCTATGAAGAGCGTTGTAGAGGACGGCCTTCCGCGCAAAGGATACTACGAGTTCGTATACTCGTCAAGAGATAAGAGACTGCGCTTCATCGATTATGACCCGGAAGTGACGGGATAATCCGGAGGGCATGACCTGAGAGATGAAGACGGTGGATCGAGATGAAAGAGAAAATAAAAACAATCAATGAATCACCGCGGCCTAAAGGCCGCGGTATCCTCTCTAAAGCTCGAGGAACGCGGAGCATTCAACTCACTCTGTTCCGTGATTTTACGAAATCGTGCCTGCATGAATCGGCACGATTTCTGAACCTACTCCAAGGCGTTCATCCTCGAGCTGAAGCACGAGGTATTCATATATGATAAAAAAAGAATAATCGTTTTTTGCGCCTAACAGTTCGCGAGGCAATCGTCCTTGTCAGCGCCCGAGAGATAGTCGCAGACAGCGCACATGTCGCCGCCCTCTCCGCCTGATGCGCCGCCGAAGGCTCCCATCATCTCACCGAGGTCTTTCGCTTCCGCGGGCGGGGTGAAGACGCTGTCCGAAACGCTCTTCGAGTACGATGTCGCTATCATCTCGCTCGTCGTACCCTCATATGCCGTGTAGACATAGAGCGGCAGGTTGTCCTTGATGCAGTAGCGGACGACCGCGTCTTGTGCCTTCTCCACGACCTTGAAGCATTTCGCGGTCACGCCGGCGACCTGTTTCGTGCCGTCGGACAGGATGGAGTAGTCGTCAGGACTCTCCTCGAATGACTCCTCGAATTTCACGTTGGACGGCGTGGTCTCTTCCTTTTCGCCGGACGCTATCTTGAAGCACGACCATTTGCCGTCCATCTTGGTGCAGGTGGTGAGCACATCGTTGACCATGTACATCTGCGATTCGATGCCGTCATACACCGAGTCGAATCGGAACTTCTTCTCCGTCTTCATGTATTGCGTCATCGTGCTCTTCATCGTCTCGCCTTCGGTGGTGACGGTGAGATCGTACGCGATCTTCCATTCAAGATTCATCTTGCCCGTCATGAAGTCGAGGAACTCTTTCGGAGCGCTCGTCCCTTTCGCGTCATCGGCAGGCGCTTTCTCGACATCGTTATCAGCAGCCGNNGAGCCAGTTTCAGGAGCCGTGCCGGAGCACGCGACAAGGAGCGCTGCCGCCAGCACCATAATCATCATTGCGATAGTTCTCATGAAGATACCTCCACACTATGATAGAGGCCTTCCAGAGAGGGATATAAAAAGATTGTCCTGAGTGAACGCTGCAGCACACATGTCTATATACGCTTTCTGAAGAACATGACATAGATAAAAATCAGCAGGATTACCGCGGCGATAATGAACACTATAATAAGGACACTCTTCTCCCCAGGCACAGGCGGGGCAATCGGCGCGTGATCACTTGAGGTTTCTTCCGGAGTATCCTTTGCGATATCACCCGACAAGATTGCAGGAGTAACTTTCTGTTCGTCAGGTAATTGAACTGGAGGTTGAGCAGGACCGTCCAGACTAAGGACCGGCGCGATACGCACAGTTACCGAATCGGTTGTGACGCGCGAAAGAGTGATTGCAAAGGCACCATCGTCCACAGTCATGCGACGCGTTTCACCTTCGGCCATAACAGATGTTATTTCGCCAGGGGAGATAACAACAGTAGCGTTCTTTCCTGTTATCGCTTGTAGCTGCAGCGTGTATCGCTCACGACCGATCAAGAAGTACTGGCTCGACTCGAGACGCACAATCAACGTGGTGCTATCAGATAGTGGGGCGGCATTGCCACGGGATGATTCGGACGCAGAAGAAGTCTCAATCTCATCGACAATCGCATAAGTCACTAATGGACCCGTCGTGGCACTATACTCTCCTCCTGATGCTGCAACGGTGGGCGACCAGCCCATGCTCGTCGAATCGCCCGTATCAGAGAATCCTGTCGTGCTCGACCACGATTGGTCCACGGAATAATCTCCACCGGTGATGGCTGCAGAGACGAGAGGTACGATGAAAATGATCACGCTCATAGAGAGCACGAGCCTAGCAAGTGCTGAAGCCATCGAACGTCACCCAGTCGGTGCTGTTGTAGTAGCACAGCTTGTGGAGCGCGCTGCTATAGAAGATATCGCCTTCCGCTCCACTGCCAGGCGTCGCCTGTGGCGTAAGATGTATAACAAGGTCCGTCGAGGTCGTCGTACTTGTATTCGTCCAACCTGCCGCGCTTGATTGATAGGGCGTCGTACTGTTGATTTGGATAGTCGTCGCGCTACGCGTGATTGTGACGCCTGTGCCGCCCGTGATATTGACAACGGTACCGTTCGTGACACTCGCAGCTGCTTGTCCGTCGCTTGCCGCAAGAAGCCACTCCGACATACCAGTGATGTTTACACTACCAGACCAACTTGTTTGACAACTGCCGTTGAGACAAATCTCGGGAGCGTAGAGCTTGGCAGATGCACCGCTGACGTTCACGCTGCCATTCACGTCGAGCGTCTGGGTTGGCGATGATGTGCCGATACCGAGGCGACCCGTTCCTGTGAAACGTGCGATCTCCGTGAAATAACTATTGACGATGACGAAAGAACTATTGCTCCAAGTATTCGCTCCATCCCCCAGGGCCAACAATGCGTCGCCGGAAGAGAGTGGCGACATGGGAGTAAAATTTACGCCTAAAAGATAGAACACGGCCCCGTAATTTGAACCCTCGTAATTGCTTCCGGATAATGTTAAGTAGCTAGAGGTGGAATTCGCGTGAATAATGCCGCTCGTCAGCGTCAATTCCTCGAAGCGGGCGCGAGCGCCAGTCACATTGAGCGATGTACTCGTCGTTGTCGCATCTGCAGTCCAACCACTCGCTCCACCAGCGCAGAGGCCGTTCGCGGCGGTGCAGACCTGACTCCCGTTATCGACGAAGAGTGATCCTGACGAGTTCACATATGCCAATGCTGTACCGCTGCTGTTTTGCCACTCCTGCAAGTTGGTCGACTGACCTACTTTTCCCTGAACGATGAGCGGTTTTGTTGTCGAATTTCTAGATTGAATGTGAAGTTGAGCATTCGGCGTGAAATACTCACCTATGGTGACGTATCCGCTTGTCGCATCGAGGGAGAGTGGTTCGTAGTATTTGCTTCCATTCCATGACGCGAATATGAGTCTTCCTGCGTTATTGAGGAACCATCCGAACCCATTATTCGCACCCCAAGCATCATTTTGGTATGTCAGCCCCCAATTCAAATGATTTGGTATTCGGACGTTCACCAATGAAGGAAATCCTGCGTAGTTGCCACTACCGCTTCCGTTAATCTCAAATGATGACTGAGGCGTTGTGGTGCCGATGCCGACCTTCTGCAAGGTGCTTGTCGTCGTTCCGTTGCTCGTCCAACCACTCGAGTCGCTGCACAGCCCGTTTGTTTCCGTGCAGACTACTGAACCATTCACCCAAACTTGCGCATTTGCACCGCTGACGTTCACGCTGCCATTCACGTCGAGCTTCTGCGTCGGCGTCAACGTGCCGATACCTACTTCACCCGAATGCCTGAACGTCTCTATTAATGACCCTGCGGAGTTTATCATACTCAAATACGTCGTATTCGCCGTATTCCCGCTGACAAACTGGAACGCCATCGCCGTGCTTGAGTTAGCGACGTCTTGGAATGCCAAGCTGGCCGGAAATAATTCTCCAATATCCCTGCGGATGAAAAGGCGCCCGTATCCCGGATGGATCGAGCCGTAGCCTCCGTTTCCCAAGTACAAGTCCTTTGCATACACATCCGAGGACGTTGTAATGTTAAGCGCTGTGCTCGTATTTGCGCTGTTGTTCGTCCAACCGTCCGCCGCGCCACCGGCGCAGAGGCCGTTTGCTTCGGTACAGACAAGCGATCCGTTCACCCACACTTGCGCGTTCGTTCCTGAAAAATTACCCGAACCATCAAATTCATATCCTCCTGTCGCAGAACTGAATCTCGCGGTGTCGTTGGGTTGCATATCTATCCTGAAACCACTATTCGCGCCCCAGTCATAGATATCAAATGCATTCACATTGGCAGTGATTGTGCCGCTAGCTTCATTGAATGTGAGTTTTTCACTGGAGGACGTGGTTCCCGTACCAATCAACGCAATCGAATTCATTGTTATGTTCCCGTCAACGTTCACACTACCGTTCACGTCGAGCTTCTGCGTCGGCGTTGCCGTCCCGATGCCGACGTTGCCGGCGAAATAGTTTGTTCCACCGGCGGAGTATATTGAGTAGTTCTTGGCGCTTCCTGCCGTTATGGATTCTAAGTATAGACCGTACGCGTTGGTTATTCTTCCGTTGGACAACGACCTTACCTTTCCGTACAGCGCGTAGGCATTGGTGATACTTCCATTAACAAGTGCATTCGCATCCGCGTAAACAGCGAATGCAGAGTCGATAGATGAGTTCGATGTGAAGGACGTGACTTGATTCCAGGACCCGTACGCTTGATTGACTGATCCTCCCATGTTGAGGGTCTCGGCATCTACCGAAGTCATACTGTCGGTTGTCTGTCCATTATTCAATATAGCCTGTCCGAATACGCCGACTACGGCGCCATGAGAAAATGCACCGGAGCTCCTCGTGGCGACGCCTTTTACTCCAAACAAACTGTGTTCGTTGGTTCCGTTACCGGCAACGCTGAAATAACCTCCATAGTATGCGAGGTTATTCGCAGTATCGATATTTTCTACGTTGACATACACGTACCTGCTGCTGTCGATCGCAGTTCCAGCGACGCTTAGTGAGCCGGAAACGCTCGCGTTGCCGTTGATTATCGCGTTGTTGGTCGTATTCGTCGTTGTCCCGTTGGTCGTCCACCCGCCGACGCTGCTCCCGTTGACGAAGGATTGATTATTGATGAGGCCGAGTGGGCTGGTGAAGGAGAGTCGTTCGTCTCCGTCAAAATCCAAGTCCACGCCGTTAATCGCGTAGTCTTTGTAGTAAGTCGTACCGTACTCGAGGCCGTCGACGGTGAGTTGGATCGCCCAAGAACCGTTCGCGATATCGCCGGAGAATGTAGTATTGTAGATTACTGTGCCGCCCGTCGCCGCAGTCCAAATAGACACTGTGATATCGCCTGATGGTAGCGCAGAGCCGTTCGCTGTGACGCCAGAACCTTGGTCATACAATATGACGGGAATTGCGAGAGCACTAGACGCGCAGAAGAGTAGTCCTATAACGATCAGAAGCCAACGCATACCACCCATACTCGGTTCGAGGAAGAATCGTTTATAAATGTTTTCGTCGTGCAGCGGACGGATAACTATAGAACGAATAATGGAGTCAGCGCCGCACCATCACAGTAATAGATAGTCATGGATAGTCGCGCGGAAGTGTCTGCTTGCTTGACGTTCACAGCCCGAACTCGTCGATGAACCCGCGGATCGCGTCGTACTTTTCGATATAACGGAACCCCTTGTCTGTGAGCGTGACATATTTGCGTCCCTTGGGATCGCATTCTTCCTTCACCAGCCCTTTGGCCACGAGATCGGTGTAGTACTCTGCGAAGCTGCTCGACGACATATTCGCTGCGCGCAAGAGCGGAGTGGGGAGTATGGAGTTACGGTTGTCGGCGATGACCCTGAGTATGTCATGGATGACCTCTAATCGATCACGTCTGCCCATATCAACGCACCCGTCGGACGAGTCTATGGTGGATGTAGATGAACACCCCTATCGAGAGCGCCTGGAAGACTGCTTGCACTTCGAACGGCAAGCCGCGGCGCGNNAGGGGACCGAGCGTGAGCAGATTCACGAGCCAAAGCGTCGCGACAAGCAGATAGAGAGCTCGCATCTTCGATATCTTCGGGTGCTGCCGGATGATGAATAGGAGCGCGACCGCGAGCAGGAGAAGCGCGAGCTGCACCATAAACATCGCACGCGGCGACCGAAGGAATACGGAGATGAGGAGGAGCGCCACCGCGATACCGTTGCCGACCAAGATCAGTGTCGTACGGGAGAATTGTTTCCAGACACTACAGGATATGAGGGAGATGATGCCGATCGTGCTGACATAGCTCAAGGGAAGTATGAACAGCAGCAATATCCATTCTCGCGGGATGAAGAATGAGAACGTCATCGATGTCAAGAAGAAGAGACTCAAGAAAAAGCGCAGCAGGTACGATAGTCCGAAGAGGAAGAACGCGATGCGGAAGTGGCGTATCCCCTCGTGCCTCGTGAGATCGTACATCTCTTTCGTCTTGAAATACACCCTCCAACAGAGGATGACTGCGACAACCGTGAAGAGCAGCTCTGTCCAGAAGAACCACGGATCGATGGGCGGTGGAGGCATACTGTGCGGATGCGCACACACAATATATAATTGGAGTGGATGATAGGTCCACCCCGCTTTTAAGCAGGAATCTCTTGCATAGCATCATGGCAAGCACCACGACGACTGCTGTGAGAGCGAACGAAAGCACGAAACAGCCCATTCTCCGGTTGCGCGACGTCTGGAAGATCTACAAGATGGGAGAGGTCGATGTACCGGCGCTCCAGGGGATAGACGCCGATATTGCCGAAGGCGACTTCGTTGCTATAATAGGAGCGTCAGGCAGCGGGAAATCGACCATGATGAACCAGGTCGGATGCCTCGATATTCCGACAAAAGGGAGCATATCACTCAAGGGACAGGACATCACGCGTCTGGGGGAGAGTGACCTCGCTCGTCTACGCGGGAAAAGCATCGGATTCATCTTCCAGCAGTACAATCTCATCCCGAGCCTCACTGCGTACCAGAACATCATGCTTCCACTCGAGCTACAGGAGATGCCGGATGCTGAGGCGCACCGCAGGACGAAAGAGGTGCTCGAGCTTGTCGGGCTAACCGACAAAGGCCATCATCTCCCCTCACAGCTCTCAGGAGGGCAGCAGCAACGGGTTTCGATAGCACGCGCGCTCGTCGGAAATCCGGATATCATCCTCGCGGACGAACCCACAGGGGCGCTTGACAGCGTCACGGGCCGCGAGGTCATCCAGACACTCCAGCGCCTGTGGAAGAAAGGCAAGACCATCATCATGGTCACGCACGA
>DUGD01000036.1 GCA_013331575.1 Candidatus Woesearchaeota archaeon | reverse complement strand
CCGAGTTCGCCGCCCTCGTGGATACACCCCGGGACACCTGGATTGAGATGGCTTGGGAACCCCTCGGGCCAGCAGAAAGAGTGGATGAGATTGCAGAGTCCCTCGCGGTCCGGCGTGAGGTCCGGATAGTACGGTCGCAATGAGCCTTCGAGGTAGTTGTTCGCGAGGATGGCGGCGAAACCGTGACCTGGGCCCGTGAGCAAGAGCGTCTTGACCTTATGCTTGTAGATGATGAGATTGAGATGGGTGTAGACGAAATTCAAGCCAGGACACGTTCCCCAGTGGCCCAAAAGTGCGTCCTTGATATCCTCATGCTTGAGCTTCCTGTCGAGGAGGAAATTGTCCTTGATATAGACCGCGCTCGCAGCGATATAATTCGTTGCCTTCCAGTACTCCTCTGCCCACTTGAGCTCCTTTTGCGAAAGAACCATCATCTCACCATCCTATTCCCTACTCTACTCTGCTCTTTTCCGTCTACTCCCTTAAAAAGAAGTTATAAAGGTTTCGTTAGAATGCAGAGGATAACGCATAACAGGATAATAGATAACAATTCAACCGCCCCCTTGACCGGATTTTGGAACTAGTGGACGCGTTCAAGCAATAGGGAACACAGCACCGAACCATGTGCGGCTTCTGGTCGGGGCGGAGTAGAAACGAAAATCATGATAACGACAGATAACGCTGCTGCGCATCGCCGATACGGATTTCGAGCTCTTCGATAGACACGGGGACAGCGGGTTGTGACCTGCCACGTTTACGCATCGCCACGACTGAATCATCCAGCGATTCCATGAATGCGACATCAGGCGCTCGTTTGAGCAGACGGCACGCTTGATCGACTAACGTCAATTGCGTGATCGCAGATAACTCATCAAAAGAACGCGGTACGGGCGTATAGGTGAAGGAGTTCTTCTCTCGCACATACGCCGCGGCGTTATTCAATTGAGGAGTGTCCTGACCGGGGGCGCAGTCGTAAGCAGGAATAGGCGTCGTGGACACGGTTTGCATCACATCAGCAACTACGGAGCAGCCGACGCCTTTCAACCGACGCAGGTAATCATGGTGGAACGCGACATCGCGTCCACCGGTGACAAGTAGTATCTGGTGATACTGGGAGTAGAGATCGTGGTATGAGTCTTTGTTTTTTGCGACGAGCACAGGGCCGCCCCGAGTGTCATCAGTGACCCAAGGCATGTACATCGGGCAATTGACACCAGAACCACTGACAGGGATGGCCTCCATGACACGCAACACCGCGGCGTCGACACCAGCATCGGACGCGCCGTGGCGGATATCGACTTGTATTCCTTGCGTCTTGAGCGCGAGGACAGATTCCATGAGTAACGCGGTGACGAGCGTGCCGTAAATCTTCGGATTATCGCTTGTGCCGTAGCACGCAGGATAATGCTTGGGCGGTTTTGTCCACCCGGTGATGCCTAACCACAAGATATCATCCCCGCGACGGAGAGAACGCTCTTCGTATCGCTGCTGCTCTTCAGGGGCGTAGAGCTCTTTGCGGTCGAAATAGGTGAGCAAGGGCTCCTTACCCTGTTGCGGCACCATATTCACGAAGCGGTGCGGCCCATCATCGAGCCGCGTGAACCAACCCTCAGGCATGATGGTCATGTACCTCAGGAGTGAAATGTTAGCTAAATACCTTTCGTGGAGATGTCGTTAAGAATACCGCTGCCTTGGAATATGTGCTGAGGGTGGAGCGTCCGGGAGACGGTTCGCGTCCGAAGGAGGCGAACTCCGGAATGAGATGACCGGACAGTCGACGCGGCCATGCGACGCCCGAGACCGGTTCGAGAGTACATCCTCCGCAGCGGAAGAGGAAAAAGAAGATAAAGAAGAGAGGGAGACCATAACGCATGCGCATCGGCATCCTCTTCTCGAGCGGGAAGGACAGTGTATTCACACTCTGGTTCTACCAAGAGCAAGGATGGGATATCGCGTGCCTGCTATCGATAGTGCCGAAGGATCAGGATTCCTACATGTTCCAGAGCCCGGACCGCGCGCTTCTTAGCGCCCAGGCAAATGCCCTTGGCATCCCACTCATCATCGAAACATCCAGCGGCGAGAAGGAGATAGAGCTCGATGATCTCGAGCGCTTGCTCATCAAAGCGAAACGCGACCACAAGATACAGGGCGTCGCCGCAGGCGCCCTCGCCTCCGACTACCAAGCGGAACGGATCAACCGCATCTGCGCAAAACTCGGCCTCAAGGTCTTCACGCCGCTCTGGCATAAGGACCAGGAACGCCATATGCGCACCGTCATCGCATCAGGATTCGACGTGCACATGACGCGCATCGCGGCCGACGGCCTGACAAAGAGCTGGATCGGAAAACGGCTCGCCGACGATGACATCGACAAGCTCGTCGCGCTCCACGAAAAGCTCGGCATCAACATCGCAGGGGAGGGCGGTGAGTTCGAGACGATAGTGCTCGATGGGCCATGCTTCAAGCGCCCGATCGCCATCGAGTACGACATCGCTATGGAAAGCGATCACCGCGGCGAATTGCGCATAACAAAAATCCTGATCGGGGATAACGACAGAGTGCACAGAAATAGAACCACTCGGTAGTGGGTATAAATAGTAATTCTTTTAAACAATAATGCGTTCCCACAACGCATGAAGATTACCAACGAAACGCTCGGCGTCCTTCTCGACATCGAACGTCGTGGCACTCGACCGGTGGAGGACACGATGATGCAGCTCGACCTCCAAGCGGATCTCCTCACAGAGTACCGGACCGCGGGGTTGGATATCGATAGAGAGACCATAGAACGCGCGATCATACTGCACACATCACGACCATTCCAGCACCGCGTGACAAAGAGTATGGTGGGGCTCGCGTACGTCAGGCGGGCACTCATAGGCAAGGTCGCGGCGGGCGTGCTCGCAGCAAGCATGGCAGTGCAAGCCGGCGATGCGTATATCGACCACCGCAAGGACGTTCGTCTGCGCGCCGAAGAGGCACGGGTCGAAGCGTCACTGGAGAACCAATGGTACGCAATCGACGCCAGGGGAAAGCAGATCGCGGGCGAAAGCCACAGTCTGGAATCCAGCACACTCCCCAACGATGAACGAGCCGCCGCGCGCAGCGCAATCAACCGTGCAACGCAGCACAACCAGGACATGCTCCGCGTGCTCAGAGAGATCTCGCCGCGCGAGAGCATCGCGGACAAGATCACTAAGGAGAACTACTCAACCGTCGAGTCGAACGTCAAGAACGCGCTCACCGCACTCGCGGGCGAACAACAGATAGAGAAAGAGCTCGGACGCGTCGAGCGGACGCTCGATGAGCACAAGCAGCTCGGGGAGCTAGGCACCTACTTCACCGGCATCGCACGGCAGATCAAAGGCCTTGAGATAGACGAAGGCAGCAGGAGACAGCTGTTGCAACAGTGCGCGGAAGGACAAGAACACGTCGCACAACGCCATCTCGAGCCCGCGATCAACACGCAAAAAAACATCAACCTGACGATTACCGAAGCACAAGCGTACATCAAAATGGAGACCGACGCGCGCACCGCCATCGCGGCGATCACTGCGATACCGCCCGCAGAACAAGCGGCGAAGGAGAGCCTCGAGCAACTCTCGGCACAATACCGCAGCGCTGCGCAGAGCAGAAACGGCTCGGCAATGCAACGCACGGCGCAGAACCTCTCAGCTCTCGAAGCGACGCTCAATCTCACATACGACCTCATCATAAACGACCGCGTGGGCGAACGGACAGGCGTTGTGCGCGACGACACCAAACAGTATATCGTGGTGCGCCCGATGCGAAACGGAGAGAACATTAGCGTCAAGATTATGGACGAGGAGCTCGGCCAGACGGTCGAGGCAAGAGTCTTCGCGATCCGCGTGCCGTTCAACGGAGATACATTCAACAGCGTGCACCGCGATAAGAAAGACAATAACACCGTAGACAACAATCTCTTTGGCACGAAAAAACGAGGATACCTCAACACAACTTTCGCCTTCCAGAACGACGGCAAGTACATCACGGAATGGTGAACATGACATCACTCTCACATCTACAATCGCAGGCATCATCGCTCGAAGGGGACATCGGTCGGCTCACGAACGAGAAGAACGCGCTCGAGCGCGCCAAGGCGGAATACCACGAACAGCAGGGCGCAACATACAACGCGCTCGCGGCGATCTATCTCCCCGATCTAAGCGCGAAAAGCGTGCAGAACACCATAGATGGAGTCCGCAACGATGTGCACGCGATATTCGAAGCGCAGCAGTCGCGCAAAGACTACCTTGAACGAAGATTGCAAAATATCGGACCGGAGCGGGAGACGATAGCGACTGCGCACGATGCGAACGAACGTATCCTCAAGGAGAGAAACGCAATATACGACGAAGCGAGCACGCAGCGTGCCGACACACTCGCATCACGCGTCGACTATACCGCCGCGAAAACCGAGGAAGACACGTTATCGAAGCAGAACACCTTACGACNNCATCAAGACGGCTGAAGGACTCATGGACACGTACGGATCGTTATTCGCGAGCGACCCGATTTTCGCACACCTCATGAGAAAGGGATTTGGAACAGAAGAGTATAAGGCAGGCGCCACCATCACGCGTCTCGATCGACTCCTCGCGGCAGTCACGCACTACCCCGAGGAGAAAGAGCGCTACGATGGCATCAAGGACGCCGTCACGGCAATGCAACAGGATCTGGCATTGACGGACGCTGCCCGGAACGTGGTCGCGGGCAGGATAGCTTCGATAGAAGAAGAGGTCGAACGAGGAGTGGACCTGCCACGCAAACACGCAGACCTCGAGTCGGCGATTAAGGAGAAGGAGCGCTTGTTGCAGACCATATCGCAGTTCGACCACGAGAGAAAAACCTGCGACAATGAGCTCAGCGCCATCAATACGAAGGATAACTACTACGCGAGAGCGCTCGCAAAAGTCGTCGCTTACCTGCAGTCGCAGGACTCCCGTGCGCTTGGCAAGATCGCTGCGAGCACGAAGACATCCGCCGACGACAAGTTGGTTGAGAACCTGGCGCGGATCTGCGATGATATCACCAAGAACGAACGCACGATAGCAGACATCACCGCACGAAGAACGAGCGTGCAGCAGACGCTCGAGTCCGTGCAAGACGACATCCGAAGAGAACGCCGCAGGATTGAAGATGAAGAACGCCGGGCTGCAGAGCGGCGCAGACAGGAGGCTGCAGAGGCAGCAGCACGCGCAGCCGAAGCTATGAGGCGCGCAGCCCAGCAATCGAGCCATCGCCAAAGTTCCATTGGTGGCGGCGGGTTTGGCGGGGGCGGTCATCGCACCACCGGCGGATTCTAGCATAACGCACCTTCAAAGGCACAAGTGTCTACGTCACATTCTTATAGCAGTAATTCATAGTGCGGCGTATGCCAGAACGCCACAACACCGGCGGACAAAAATCGTTCCACTACTCGAAAGAGGACCTCGAACGCATCCGCACGACGGATACGGCATCGACAAAGGAGTTCAAAGCCGCGCTTGCGGAATGGAGGACGCGACGCGCGGAGGAGCGCATCGAGGAAGAGAAGTTCGCGAAGCGACGCCGCACCATGATACTCCTGCTCATCTTCCTGTTCCTCGCACTCATATTCCTCTTCGCACTGCGCGCAGTAGGTAACTGAGATCAATCCTCGATAAGAGATAGTGTTTCGTTTAACGAATCGGGAACTTCTTGTCCCGAATCAGCAGCTTCCCGTCAACGATGACCTCGGAGACGTTCAGACCGCTCGCAGAGTACACCAGATGCGATACGATGCGTTCTTTCGCGAGCGGCTGCAAGTTGATATCTGTCGTGTCTAGCAGTATGACGTCCGCGAGCTTGCCGGGCTCGATGCTGCCGACATCGGACAAACCGAGCGCCCGCGCGCCGTCGCGCGTCGCCATGTCGAGCACCGTCTGCGCCGGCGCGGCAGTGGCGTCCCAATAATGGTGCTTGTGCAAGAGCGCCGCCGTGTGCATCTCACGGAACATGTCGAGACTGTTATTGCTCGCCGCGCTGTCTGTGCCGAGCGCGACAACGATGCCGCGCTCATGCATTTCTGCAAGCGGCATGACGCCGCCGCCGGCGAGTTTCATATTCGATTGAGGACAATGGACGACCTTCACGCCCCGCGCGGCGAGGATATCGAGCTCGCCCTTCGTGAGCCAGACGGCGTGCGCGATGAGGACGTCGGGACCGAGGAATCCGATGCTATCGAGATACTCGACCGGCAAGAGGCCGGTACGCTCCTTGCACTCAACACGCTCTTTACGCGTCTCCGCGACATGGATGTGGATGATCATCTTGTGTTCCGTCGCGAACGCACGGGTCGCCTTGAGGAACCCCTCGTCAGTGCCGTAGATACTGTGCGGTCCAAGCGCCATGCTGATGATCGAAGGATATCGCTTCACAGGCAGGTGTTTCACAATATCATTTGCGCTTAACGCATGATGCGCGGTGAAGAACGCCGGGCAATTGACGAGACGCATTCCTGATTTGGCCGCTGCCTCCGCCGCGACATCGCCGGGAGAGTACATATCGCAGCAACACGTCGTCCCCAGGCGGATGCACTCCTTGACTCCGAGCGTTGCTTCAGCCAGGATCTGCTTGTGATCCCGCGCATGCTCGGCTTCGATGATCTCCGCAAGCCATGCGGCGAGCTCTTTGTCATCAGAAAAACCGCGCATGCCGCTCATACCGAGATGCGTGTGCGCATTGATAAGACCCGGCATGACGATGCGCTCCGAACAATCCACCGACTCCTCTTTCGGGAAACGCCGCGCGAGTCCTTTACCGACCTCCTTGATGCAATTATCCTCGATGAGCACATCGACCCGCTCCAAGATGTCACGAGCGGCGTTCTGCGTGACGAGGTATCTGCAGTTGCGCAAGAGCATGGTACCAAGACAACGCGCTGGTATAAAAAATCATTCCCGACATCCGCGCTAAGATTACAACAATAACACCTACAGGGGTCACGCCTATTAGGCCACCAGGTTCGAAAAGGTTCAACAATTCCAGATACTACGACAACCAGAATCGGATTAACACGCAGAATCAGACCTGCACAGCGCCGTTCGCATCATCAACCACGGCCACGTTTGGGTTTGACAGGCTTCTTAGCGGTTTTCTTAACAATTTTTGGCTTAGAAATCTCAACTGTCCTTGTGGACGGATCGGTCCGTTGGTACGCGGAGAGCTGTCCTGTCGTCGCTCTATCAAGCCATTTATGCTGCAAACCTGCGCGACCGGCCAGGATATCCGGATCGAGGATACGATAGTTGTCCGCCAATCCTATCCGCTCCCACGGGAACTGCGGCCCAGGATCCATCTTGCGGCCACGCACGACAAACGATGGCATACCTGTTGAAGCGTCTACACGTAACGGCTCACACGCAATCTGATTATGACCGAGCACACGATCCGATGGGATGCTATATTTTTCCATCAAGTATTGCACGAGCACTTTTGTGGCTTGCACCTGTTTCGCATTCGGTTCGGGCGGACGATGGGTGAACTTCCCGATGATCTCGATGCCGATAGCGTTCTGGTCGACGTCGAATTGACCGTCCCAGAGCGACCATGAAGAGAGCGGCGGCACCAGAGGTGCCTCGCCGCGGACCGCCAGCTTGACCCGTTCCTTGCGAGGCAACGGATTCTTCCCCGCATGACGGCAGAAATAATCGGGCGAGATGACGGGATATATCCTGCCATCACGACTAATGGCGTAGTGGCTGTTGCTCTGCTCCAGTATCCACCCTACATGATATGCATCGGGAGGAAGAGAAGGGTCCTTTCGATGGTTGTCAGGAGGAGAGTCGCTCACGTGCAGCACAACCATATCTATCCGCCTACGACGCGGCCGAGTCTCGTACGCATCGAAGAAACGCTCATCAATAGTTGCGCCGTGCGCACGCAGTGCGGTCCAATCGCGCTGCGCTTGATCGATGACCTGCCGGTATTGATCAGAACGAGTATCTGCCGAATACTGTGACGGTACACCACCAAGACTCACGCCGGGAAGCGTGGTGTACGGCAATAACGAATTCGAGAACGGTGACGGCGGATTGTTGATGCGATAGTCGATAGGCGAGGTCGCGAGAGGCGAGGTCGTGGGTGACGAGATCACAGTACGCGTGTCTATGATAGGATTCGGGATTCGAGACGCGTCTTTAGAGCCACGCCCGCCATCGGAATTCACAGTCACTGAATTGGCCGCTGTATTGGATGCCGGTTCAGCAGTATGCTGCGGCCAGATAATCGCGCCCGCCGCAATCAAAGCCAACGCAGTTCTACGCAGATATCCCGCACTCATGCTTCTATCACACCGTCCGATGCTATGCCCCCCGCGATGCCCGCACACATATAATAGTTATGAATAGAACAACCGGACATCGGAGCAAGGCCACACACCATTCATCCGCAAGACTCACCCGCAAGATCATCGGACGGGAGACGCAACCCATATAAACCCCTCCGCTATCCATGAGATAAGCATTTTGTCGACGAGAGATTGCACCATGGACCCGGGACAGCACCAACGCGAGAGCACACCTGCATCAACGGGCAGCGGCAACAGTGTTGGCGGCGGTGCGGGCGGCAATGCAGAACCCGCGAAGAACGCGAAGTACGACGCGTCCAACATCCAAGTGCTCGAAGGATTGCAAGCGGTGCGCAAGCGCCCCGGCATGTACAT
>DUGD01000071.1 GCA_013331575.1 Candidatus Woesearchaeota archaeon | reverse complement strand
GCGGCCTAAAGGCCGCGGTATCCTGCGCCAAAGCTCGAGAGTCGCGGAGCATCTATGCTGTACGCAAGATTACGTCGCCGTGGCTGATGCACCACGGCTCCTGCACAAACTCCAAGGCGACTCTCCTCGAGCTGAAGCACGAGGTATCACTCAGATAATGGAAAAAAGAAGGATCGGGAAGAACGCCTATTTCTTCTTCTTGTCGAGCGTCTCTTCGCCAGCATGCCAGTCCATCGGGCAGAGGCCGCCGGTCTGGAGCGCTTCGAGCACACGCAAGGTCTCGTCGGTGCTGCGACCAACATTCAGGTTGCTCACGACAGCGTACTGGAGAATCCCATCGGGGTCGATGATGAACGTTCCGCGTAGCGCGGCGCCAGTCTCCTCGATGAGGACATCGTACGCTCGCGATATCGAGTGGTTCGTGTCCGCGATGATCGGGTACTTCACATCGGGCAAGTCCTGCTCCATCCAGGCCTTGTGGCTGAATGCGCTGTCCGTGCTCGCAGAGATGACGACCGCGTTGAGCTTCTTGAACTCCGGCTCCTTGCGCGCGAACGCCTTGAGCTCTGTCGGGCAGACGAATGTGAAGTCACGCGGGTAGAAGAAGAGGACTATCCAGTTCTTCTTGTAATCGTTGGAGCTGATGCGCGTGATTTGACCGTTGTGGTAGCATTCCGCATCGAATGTAGGGGCTTTCTCGCCGACTTTTATCATAGTACACCTCAGAGATGTTATGTTCACGAGCAACGACAGACCCTTTAAAAAATTTCTCCAGTATCTCCATCGGTGAAGGAGTGAGGGCACCACGAATCAATCGACGGTGACGACCGATATACGATGGCCGTTCTTGTCGTAGAAAGCGGTTTTGAACGGCGTGTACGGTTCCCCGATGATGGCGTGGACGTAGCCGAACTTCGAGAAAAGATGCCTATCAGCCTCGGACGGCCTAGTACTCCCCCCAGGATGGCTATGGACCGTACCGATGATGCTCGTGGTCATGGGCAAGTTGGAGAGCATCACATGCGCGCTGTCGGTATCGGCATCGTACGCTTGGAGCTGTATCTCGTCGATATGGAGCACGCCGCCACGCAGCCCGGCGGTCGAAGAGAAGAACGCGAGCATCTCCTGCGGGTGCGCGCTGCGCGCCATATCGCACAGGTCGTCGAGAGCGCTGCGCGCTATCGTTATACGGTCGATGCGCCGCACGCCGAGGAGCGCTCTCGCCATCCGACGGAAAAACCCGCGCGCGCCTATGGCCATACCATTGAATGGCACGCCATCTTTAAATACGCACCGGCGACGTCCCCAACCATGGCCACAACCACCGGCAGGACAATCGCTGCAAGAGCACGGCGCGGCACACATCACACACGCGCACGAATAATATCGCCGGGACAGTTCGATCTCGCGTTGACCATTGAAAGCGGCCAAGCGTTCCGCTATACGAAAGAGAACGGTGCATACCGACTGAGAAACGGAGCGATTGAGGTCACACTACGACAAGAGAACGATGTCATCATCTGTGAAGGCGCCGATGAACGCACCGCACGCCATCTGCTACGCATCGACCTGGAACACGAAGCGGGAAAGGCGCGTCTGGAACAAGACCTGGTACTGCAACCCATCATCGAGAGGTACGGGGGCTTGCGCATCCTACGCCAAGACATGCACGAAACGATCATCGCGTTCATATGCTCCGCGAACAGCAACATCCCTAAGATACGGCAGAATCTCACGCTTCTTGCACAAGCACATGGAGAACGACTCCCGCCGCCAGGCACAGCCATCAATATCGATGCGGCTCGCGCTGCGAAGACCGGTTACCGCGCGCAGTACATCGTCGATACGAACAGGATGCTCACAAGGAATTTCGTACAACAGTTGAAGCGAGGGAATTATGAGCAGAACCATGCGCTGCTCCGCACCCTCCCAGGGATAGGGCCTAAAGTCGCGGACTGCGTCTGCCTCTACGGGCTCGACCACGGCGAGGCGTTCCCCGTGGACGTCCACATCTTCCGCGCCATGAAGGCGCTCTTCCCGCGCGCAGGGTTCAAGAACGAGAGGGAAGCGAAGGATTTCGCTCAACAGCGATGGAAGAAAGACGCAGGGCTCGCGCAGCAATACATCTTCGAGTGGGCCCGCAAAGAGCTATCGAGCGCCAAGAGACGGCCGCAAACAAAGAACCAACGCCTGGTGAAGAGAAAGAAGAGAGGGGTGGCACGATGAAACCTATCGACAACAAGACCATCGGCAAGGTACTGACGATCGTGCGCGACGAGGTGAAGAAACACCCCCTCCCCATCGTGACACTCGTCGCGCAGACGGAAGGCGACCCGTTCAAGGTGCTCATATCGACGATGCTCTCGCTGCGGACGAAGGACCAGGTGACCGCGGAGGCGACACACAGGATACTCGCGAAGGCCCCCACGCCGCAAGCGATATTGCGCTTAACAGAAAACGACATATCGAAACTCATCTACCCGGTCGGGTTCTACCGCACGAAAGCGAAGGCCATGAAGGAGACCTGCCAGATGATAGTTGAGGAACACGGCGGAAAGGTCCCGGACGATATCGACACGCTCGTCACGTTCCCCGGCGTCGGACGCAAGACCGCGAACCTCGTGCTCACGCTGGGGTTCCGCAAGCACGCGATGTGCGTCGACACGCACGTGCATCGCATCTCCAACCGCTGGGGCTACGTGCGGACCAAAGTTCCCAAAGAGACCGAGTTCGCCCTGAGGGAGAAGCTGCCCAGGCAGTACTGGCTGGAATACAACGATCTCCTGGTCACCTTCGGCCAGCACCTCTGCCGGCCGATCTCCCCCATGTGCAGCCGGTGCCAGGTAAAGAAATATTGCGCTAGAGTGGGAGTAGGAATAAGCCGTTAACAGATGACTTCGACACCGACGCTTTTCTTCGCCTACAACATCGAGCTCCTCGGTTACCACGATCTCGGCGGCAAGCCCGCCTTCAAGCTCGCCATGCAGGAGGTGAACGGCCGCTGGTATCTTTACATGGGCCATCTCTGGCATCGCGGCTGGAGCATCCTGGATGTCACCGATCCGAGCGCCCCTGAATATGCATGCTTCATCCCCGGACCGGAGAACAGCTGGACGATTCAGATTCAAGTCGCCGAGGGCAAGATGGTCACGGCCCTGGAGCGGATCGCGCCGGGCTGGGGCGAGGTC
>DUGD01000031.1 GCA_013331575.1 Candidatus Woesearchaeota archaeon | reverse complement strand
TCATCGATATGGGTGCGCTCACAAGGTTCTTCTCCTCAAATAGCGTTCGATAGTACTCCATGCTATCGCGTGCCATGAGTGTGATTGGACTCTCCGGATAGGGTGCCTTAACGTGTTTTCCCTCGATGTTCCCTTTGTAGAACTGTTGTTCTATTTCGTGTGCTGAAAAACCGCAACGAACCATGAACTCCTTATAGAACTCGTGCTGGATGTCTCCTTCAAGTAAGACACCATCTTCCTTATCAGCATGTTTGCAGAAATACGAGTACGCTTCAAGTTCATCGTCGAGTGTCAATCCGGTTCGTGCAGCGATGCGGTGTTTTATCTCATCCCATGATGGAGGCGCCATGGTGATGATGGATACATCCTAGAATAATAATCTTTTGAATATATAATTGGGTAAGGAATTCACGAAGATAAAAAGGAGAAAATAGGATGAAAAAGAAAACTTATCGCTTCTTGTCTTTCTCCTTGAAGCGCGTTGCGTGTAGCTTGCGCATCTGCTTCGCGACGTTCTCGTCGTTCTCGTTGACGAGCGTCTGCGGCACGATGCGGTCGGGCACGCGCGAACGGGTCGCGATGCGTTCATCCTTTCCCGTCTCGAATTTGAGGTACTTCTCCTTCTTCGCGGAGATCTTCTTATTGAGTTTGTTCTTTCTGCTGTTCTTGCTCATGCGATCACCATGGATTGTTGAACTCGACCGGATTCATTGCTATCAAAGCCAGATTGTGCGTGAACAGTAAGTGGTTTATATATCCTGCGGTGCCAAAAGTATCGAATGTACGCCTTGCCGCGGACGGCGTGTTTGGACGGAGAACAGCAATTCGTCCGAACACCCTTTGGTGATGTTATATCTCAACCGTTGGATTCTGGAAGAATCCCTCCAAAGCGGTATTCTTCACAGATATTTTATCATGTGCGCGCCATGCTGGAATCCGGTGTAACCGAGTTTTTAATTCATGTTGCAAGATTTCAGATTCGGGTTATCAATCGACGGCTAACCTGCGCTGTGAGCGACTCGATTGATTTTATCATCCAAGAGTTCTAGATGATTCGGGATTGCGGTTCTTTTTGTACTGTGCTCCCAGATTCTTCATGAGAACGATGCCTGGCATGGGGAGAAGAGAAATGCTGGCGTTGTACAACATCCAACTCCCATATCCGATATATTGTCCAAGAGAATTCTTCTCGAGACCTTGCATGAACGTCGGGATCGCGTCCGTCGTACAGGCTGCTGTGGCCACGGTGATGGCTCCCCACATTGCGATATCAGCTCTCGTTGGACGGTACTCAGCGACTTCGCGAGTTGCTTTCTTGATGAGGTCGACGAGGTCTTGTCGGTTCTTCGGTGGATTCATGGTGTTAGAAACCTATTGATATTTATAAACATTTCTAAATTTACTATTGTTTGATGACGAAACATCAATCGCCTGCGACTGGTCGGTGAAGACTGGCCACCGCCAATGAACGCGAGTTAGGACGATGAATGATGAACCCTCTCTACAGGGTGGGAACGCGTCGGGTCGAACAATCATCCAAAAAAGTGGTGGTTGAACCTGAGAATTGGAATCCCCCGACCGGATTCCTTGGGTTCGAAGAAGCCAAGGTCGAGCACGAAGTGCGAAGATGTTCAAATCCGTCGAGTGTAATATTTTCGAGTGGAATGAGAAAATATCCCCCCGACCGGATTTGAACCAGTAACCTTTCGGGATCAGCTGAGTGCAAATCCTCGATGGGCATCGCCCTTCTCTTTGCACTATCTACAGCCGAACGCTCTGCCGTTGAGCTACAGGGGGTTGAGTCTTGAGAACAGGAATGGTTATTTAAAGCTTAGCGTCGCTACTTGTGTACTGCAATAGATGTCTTTGGCTCTCATCGATTCTTACCTGTTGTGGCGGCGTTTGTGTGACGCAGTCCCTTTACGACTGCCGTCGGCTGCTGCCATGACGGCAGTCTGGCACCACGCCAAGGTTTGACTACACTGTAGGCAAACCAAGGAACGAAGTGACTAAGGCCACAACAATCGTCATTACTGCTAAGATCTTGTGTATCAGAACACATCATTGTGACTGCAGGACTCCTGTCTTAATCCTCGCTCGTTAATGCGGAGGCTGTGTTGGGTGGCGCCGGCATTCAGCTTCGTGCTTATTGATCCTTGAATCTCTCGATCAGTTCAATGTTGTTAGAATAGATGGCGCGTTCGCGTCCTTTGGAGGTGAACTTCACGCGCGCGTTCGGGAGTTTCATCTTCCCGATGATCTTGAGCTTGCTCTTCATCTGGTACGTCACGACGCGCTCCTCGTACGGCTCGAGGACGTCGAAGTCCCATCGCAGCAGTGTGCCGTGCCGTTCGTTCTGCGCGACTTTGCTGGGCGCTGTGTTGCCCGGTGTATCGGTCTTGTGCACATCGGCAAGCGACGGCACTTTATCGGTGAGCTGGATCGATTGGATGATCTTCGCCGACCTATTGCGCACGAAGAGACGCACTTTGATATCGGAAACTCCGTCGCCATGCGCTATCGCCACCGCCTCTTTAGTCGTGGTGACTGGGCTGCGCAATACGAAATACGCGATACCTGCCATGATCGCGAGAAGTGCGAGCAGCACGAGGATGCGGTAATTCTCCGTGTATGTGAATGCTTTCGTCTCGCTGGGCTTGAGCGGTATCTCCCACACTATTGATCGTTGGCCGTCGATCACTGCGATCTCGTACGGCAGCGATGATCCTACGAAGAGGTTTTTCAGGAGGCTTGTCGGCACTGTCACGACCGCTTTGTTGTCCACATTGCCGTCGTTATTCACCGTGACGGTCTTCTCCGTCTTGAAGAAGAACTCCCGTGTCCCGATGAGTTGTTTGATCTGCGTGTACTCCTTTATCCGGTAGTTCTTCGTCATCTGGTTGACAACCGCTCCTTGGTAGACTAGTTCGATGAGTATCTCCGCTTCTCCCGGCGGCGTGAGCGGGTCTATTGTGGCGCTGGGGAGGTCTTTCGTCCGTTCGGAGAGCGGCGGGAGGGAGATATTCGCTTTCGCGTTGAAGTGTGGAGAGCTCACTCGTATCTCCAGATCCGAGATGTTGAGCGGATTGCGGTTGCGCAGTTGCATGCGTAGCGGGATGGGAGCTCGCGGGTCCACGTCGTACGGCAGCATGAAATCGATATTGACCGTCGCGGCGTAGTCCTTGCTTGCCGATCCGTCGGGATTGAGTAGGCTGAGCACGACCGATCGCTGGATGATCGCGCCGGTATTGAGGTCTTTGAACGTGATGGAGACTCCCTGTGTGCCGTAACTGGCGCTGCTCGAAGGACGGAGGTAGAGCTTGAATGTATTCGGTGTCTCTGGCGTGACTATGATTGTGAGAGGGTTCGTCTTGACATTCCAATTCGGGTCGACTGTGTAGACCTGGAAATCGCCCGTCTCCGTTCCGAAGCTCGCTATCTCGACGTCATACTCAGCGGATTCGTTGCGCCAGATATCATTATCGACCGGCGTCACAGCGACGCTGTATGATGCCGCATGGACGAGCGGCGCGAAGAGCGCTATCAGCAGCAACATCGCTATAACTCGTTCTCGCCGCACCTGTACCACGATAGCACACGGAGAAACTCGATATTTAAAGGTTATGGTGCTTCTTCGTCACGTTTTTGACTATTGTCTGCCGGCGATGTGTGTTTCTGTAGAACTCGTATCCTACTCTGCAGCAGGAGTGGGAGCAACCGCACTGTCTTTTAGAGATCTCATTTTATTCGTCTTTAGGGGCTCGAGCGAAGCGAGACCCCTCGTGCCCCAGGGTCACGAGACGCTGACGGGGATGGGAGGATTCGAACCCCCGACCACACGAACCCCAATCGTGTATCATACCAAGCTAGACCACATCCCCAAATTGATGTTATAGCTTCGTGCAGCGGATGCGCCGCTCGAAGCCGGTCATGAACGCGAAAGCCGCCGCTTGCTTTTAAAGGCTCCGGTCGTGTTTGCGCAGTCTCGTTTGCCCGCGCCCCGGAGCGCCTTGATCCGTCGTAGTGTGTGCTCGCAGAACATGTACGCCGCGTATCCGAGGATGAATCCTATGACCAAGTCGATGGTGTAATGGCCGCGGGCGAGGAGCATGAGCGCCATCATGGCGACGACCAGGCACCACGCTATTATCCGTGCCGGCCCTCGTAGATACATCGCGATGAAGACCCCTGACATCGTGTGGCCGCTAGGGATGCTCCCCTGCACCATGTCAGGCGATGACGCTATCTCCTCGAAGAGACCGTCCGGCGAACCATGGGGGGGCGCGATCGGGTTGACGAAGATGCAGAACGCCCTGATGTAGTGCATGCCTGCCATCGCGAATATCAAGACGGGTGCGTCTTCGGGGCGGTCCTTGGCGAGTTGCCATGCTAGCAGTCCTATGAGCATGAGCGAGAGCACATCGTATGGCCACGCGTATGGTATGAATGGCAGTACCTCGAATAGCGCGTCCGGGATGTGGGTGAGAAGGCCGTTGCGTAAGGTGTACGCGCTCGCGAGGTTGTTGAGCGCCAGCGCCCCGAGGAGCGCTCCGAGAGAGACCCAGAACAACGGTTTTTTGAGGATTGCTACGATCCGACGCCGTTGCGCACGGTCCTTGTCTGTACGAGCCTTATCGGTCTTCGCAGTCCTCGTCATGCGCTTCGGATTCTCCGATCGGTATATAAAAAATATGAAAACCATGAACTGCGATGCCGGTATATGATGGTGATGCCTTCACAAAAGCCATTAGGCAGTATACTAGTATCATCGTTGCCCTGGCGCTTACGTCGATACGCTGCGTACCGGGAGTATCGTCGAATTTGAAGGCTGATGAGTTAGCTATGTTGTGCGAAATGCATGGCTTATCTCAAGCGGCGAGTTCTATCGCAGAACCGCCGGCGGATTTCCGTACGCGCAGGATGTGGTCGACGAACCCTTCCAGGAGAGGTTCGTGGCTGACGAGGATGACCTGGTCCATGGCGAGCTCGCGCAGCACGTCGCGCACGCGTTCAAGCTGTTCCGATGAGAATCCATCCGTCGGTTCATCGAGTATGATGATCCCTGCGGTCCCGAGGTCGGGGACCAATGTGTGGATGCTATGCACGAGCGCAAGACGCCACGCAAGCGAGACCGATGTGCGTTCGCCGCCCGAGAGGTGCGCGGTGTCGGTCTCATAGCCCGACTGCAAGATGATGGGAGAGAATGCGGAGTCGATGCGTCCCGATATAGCATCGTCCTCGATGAGTTTGCCGAACCACGTGCGGAACGCCGCATCGAAGTGCTGGTGTATCGCGCCGAGCATATACCTCTCGACGGTCGAGGTGAATTGCGCGAATCGGCGCGTGATCCAATCCCTTGTCATGGCATCGCGCGCCAATGCCTGTTCGTGCGTGAGCATCTCTCCGGCGAGGATCGTATCCTGTTCGCGCACGCGCGCGAGTTGCGTCTCTTCGACCTCTATTCGTGCGAGCCGTCGTTCGGTCTCGAGGAGATGCGTGCGTTGCGTATCGAGTGCTGATTTCGCCTCGAGCGCCCGTTGGTCGGCGATACGCGCGCGTTCGGAGAGTGTAGCATCCTCTGGACGCTGCAAAAGCTGTGCTATGTTCTCTCGCTTGATGCGTACCGTCTCGCGCAGGAACGTGAGTTCTGTCTTGATATCACGCAGTCCTTTTTCGTGACGTGCGAGACGGTCTTCTATCTCGCGTTGTTGCCGCATGCGATCGATGAGGGATTGTGTTGTCGCTATGGCTGCTCTTGCCTCATCGATAGTCGCCTGGGTGCGTTCGAGTTTTCGTTGTGCCGCGACGCGCTGCGCATCGATGGATGCTGCCATCTCTTGCAGGTGCGTCGCGCTCACAGGCTGTTTGCATGTAGGGCATGCAGTCCCTGCAGCGAGGTTAGGAGCATGGTTGTGCTCTATGATTGCAAGGAGCTTCCCTTGCTGCGTCTTAGCGTTTTCGAGCGTCTCCTGGGCGTTGCGCAGTGTTTGCCGTAACTCCTGCTCCGTATGTGCACTCGTGATTCCGCCATCTCCGTCGTTACGTTCGTTCTCCTTAACATCTGCGGTAGGAGTGGTTTGCAGGTTCTGCTCCGCCAGCACCGCGATGGTCGATCGCAACTGCGTTATGAGCGTGAGCTCTTCGTGTTCCGATGCCGATTTACGGCGTTCATGTTCGAGGAGTTGCGCGAGTTCTTGCTCCGCGATGCGGCGGCTACGCTCGCGCATGGCGATAGATTGCCTCTCTTCCGCGAGCGTCGCTCTCTCTTTCTCCGCATCCTGCATGCGTAGCTCAAGCTCGTGCACTTTCGCGGTGAGGATGACGCGTTCGCGCGCGAGCGTTGCCTTCTGGGTTAGTATCTGTGCTTCGCGAGCGAGATCGTTCGCATTTCTGGTACGTTCTGCCTTTATGCGGGCGATAATCGTCTCGTGCGTCTCTTCGCGCTCACGCAGCGCTTTAGCCGCTAGCCGCGCGTTATCACGCGCTATCCTGTAGGTATCCACCCCGAAGATACGACGGACCGTCTCGACGCGTTCATCGGGCGCTTGCGTCAATACCGCTTTCATCTCCTCTTGCGGTGTGTAGATGGTGAACCTATAGATGATGTTGCGTTGTTTCCCCAGGAACTGCAACGGATATCCGAGTATGGTGAATACCCTGGCTCGTAATTCGCTTGGCGTGAGCGCCTCTCGGGAATTCTCCGTTTCGATCCAGCCGTTATCCTGCGTGACGCCGCTATTTGTGCGCCGTAAGGTGCGGGTGATGGTGTGCTCTTTGTTGTCGACTATGATGGTGACGCTGACCGATCCGTCGCTTGCTCCGTGCCGGAGGAGCGCGTTCCCGGAGAGTTCGCTTCGGGAGATGCCGAAAAGCCCGAATTCTATGGCTAAGAGCAACGTGGATTTTCCCGCGCCGATATCGCCCGATAATAGTGTGATGCCGTCCGGGAACTCGATTGTCGCATCGTGGTACGACCGGATGTTCTTGATGGAGAGACGATGCAGCCGCATGGTGCGTGCGGTCCTTCGCAGGGTATAAAATAGCTTCGTCAGGTTGTCTGGTGGATGTAGATGGTCGTGCTATAGCGATCTGTGGCGCCTAATTCTTACGCGTCGTGTACGGATGTCGTGGTGTCGCCTTGCAGTCGGACAAAGGGTGCGAGTGTTGCGTAGCAACTGTGCGAGCACACGTCTCTCTGTTGTGAGGGACGAGCAATAGTCCTGCGCGACAACGATAGTTCGTGCGAGTAGCTAGTTCTTCGTAGAAGACTGGCTTTCACCGATCTCGGCACGAGAAGACGATCACTCTTAGATCCTGCTTGTCAACGGTTGCTGCGGAGCATCATACTCTCGGTTCGGTCTCGGGCNNAAGGTTCTCGGAAACGAAGTTTCCAGAACCCTGGAAACCTGTAGGTTTCCAACGGAACGAAGTGACTGCAGCAACCTTCGCGCCGCACGTTGCTTCAGAATCTTGTCTTTCTTCGACGGTTATCGCGTCCTAGACTTTTATCTCTATCTTCTCTTCCGAGACTGTTTTGTTCTCTTTGCGTACACTGTCTTTGTTCTCTTTCTTGCTTATCAGTATTATCTGGGATCGCAAGATGAGGTCGTGCTGGCTGATGAACGCGAGGAGGATGCAACCGCTAAAGAGGAACGCGAAGACATTGCGTACCAGGTCGATGTCGATGCTCTCTCCCATGATGCTCGTGATGCCTGATACATAGAGCGTGTTGAATATCTGGAAGATGAGATAGAGGACGGACGATACGAACAGGAAATCCCACGGCCGGCGGTCCTTGTGCTCGTTCGTCTTCTTGAGGAAGAGGTATGCGTACGTCGTTATGAAGAGCGCTATGAAGATATCTGCGTAACCGAGCAGGATGCTGATGTAATTGGCGATGCCCACGACGGAAACGATGGCGTGACGCCTTTTAAAGTTTAGGAACTACTCGAAAGGAGATATTTCCTGCTATCGGCGAACATTGACGCATATTCTTGTGCGGATTGGCTGTTTGGGCCATCTTTGTCCGTGGTTCAGAGTTTGACCTGTACTATCCCTCTATCGACGCCGGCGATGCAACCGAGGAGTTTGTCGCGCAGCGCCGTGTTCTCGGGCTCCGTCAAGATGATCGCGTGCAGTATCTGCTGCAAGACATCGATGATGCGGCGCATGAACCTGACGATGTCCCCTTCTGGCATGGTGGTGAGCTGCGTGAGCGTCTCGAATCCCGCCCCATCGAGCCATGCTGCGAGCATCGGTTCGAGTTTTCGCGCCGCGGACTCCCGTAACCAACGATGGAGGTCACGGTACTCCTTGCAGCGCAGGATGAGCGCATCAGTCTCTGGCGTATCCCCGTGCTTGAATTGCACCAACCGCCTATCCTCGTACTCGAGCGCGGCGCAGAGGATCACTATCTGGAGCGGCGTGTACTCCATGGCGACGTCCGAGAGGAAGAGCTCTGTGATACGCAGCTCGTTCGAGTAGATATGGCGCGCGAACTCGCCGTGCGGCGCGAGCGTATCCTCATCATGGAGGTAGCCGAGGCTGATGAGCCGCGCTATCTTTTTCTCATAGACGCCGATGATGCGCTCCCGGTGCTCTCCTGCCTGTTGATAGCTGTAGAAACTCGATAGGAGGATGATGCGTCGCTCCTCCTTGTTGTGATGGGTGATCATGTTGAGGATGGTGTTGTACGAGAGCTGGTACTGGGATTCGAGCGCCTCGGTCTCTCCGGTGATGATGCGTTGCATCTTCTCGAGATCCGCGTACTCGGCATCGACCATGCTGATCGCATAGCCGACAGTATCGAGACCGCGGCGTCCTGCGCGGCCCGCAAGCTGGAAGTATTCTGTGCTCGAAAGGTGCCGGAAGACCGTGCCATCGTACTTTTCGAGCGTGTCGAAGCAGACGGTCCTGGCAGGTAGGTTGATCCCGACCGCGAATGTCTGGGTGGCGTAGAGCACAGAGAGGAGTCCTGCCGCGAAAATCTCTTCCACGAGCTCTTTGAGCACGGGGAGAAGCCCTGCGTGGTGGAATGCGATGCCGTGCTCAAGGCACATGATGAGGTCGTGCGTCGTTCCGAGCCGTGCCACGGCAGGATCTGTGCTCCCGAGTTTCGCGGCACAAAGCGTCCTGACGCGTTCCTCTTTCTCCTTGTCCAGGAAGGTCATCTTGCGTGCGAGTTCTACGGATCGTTTCTCCGTGTTCGCGCGCGAGAAGCAGAAATAGATGCAGGAGAGCCGGTTCGTGTCCCGTAATCTCTTGATGAGATCGATATGGTTTAGTTTCTCGCGTTTCCCCTTGTGCGCCGCGCTAGGGTTCGCGTGGGCAGTGCGTTGTTGGGATCGTTGATTCGCGTGGTATCCTCCTCTGCGATTGTGCTGCCCAGCACCGCCACGTCCTCCGCCTCCTCGTTGCCCTCCTCTCCCGCCCCGCCCTGCGAACATATCATCGTATTTCGGGTACGAGTGCTCTTTCTTGCGGTGGCGTATCTCCTCTATGGTCGATTCGCCGAACCAGGTGTCGAAGAAGAGGTGTTCGAGCGGTACGGCGCGTTTTTTCTCCGTGACGACCTCTACCGGGTGTCCTTTGATGGATGCTATCCAGTTGGCGAACTGCTTCGCGTTCGGGATGGTCGCTGAGAGGCAAACGAAGCGTACGTGCGCGGGGCTGAAGATGATGCACTCCTCCCACACTGTCCCGCGCTCCGCGTCGCCAAGGTAGTGTATCTCGTCGAACACCACCGCCGCCAGGTCGTCAGTGATGGGATCCTTGGCGAGCAGCATGTTGCGGTATATTTCGGTCGTCATGATGACGAGCGGCGCGTTCGGGTTATTGCTCACATCGCCTGTGAGGATGCCGACGTTCTCCTCGCCGTATACCTGTTTGAACTGGCTGAACTTTTGGTTAGAGAGCGCCTTTATCGGGGCGGTATAGAAGACTTTGCGTCCCTCTTTGAATGATTTGTCGATGATGTAATCGGCGATAAGCGTCTTGCCCGTCCCTGTCGCCGCCGAGACGACGACTGACGAGCCGCTGTCTAGGTGGGCTATCGCTTCGGTCTGGAAGCGGTCGAGCGTTAATCCGTGGAACTCCATGTGTTTGAAGAACGAATCACTCTATATAAACGGTCGTATGATCAAGATGCCTATTTAGTGTAAGGGAAACACTAATAAACTCTTTATGCGGATCGCTACTGCGAAACGCAAAAGTGAGAACAGTAACACTACGCATCAGGGGTATCTCATGAAAATAGCGGTTATCGGAACAGGGTATGTAGGTATTGTCGCAGGCGCATGCTGGGCCAACGTAGGGCATAAAGTCACTTGTGTCGACATCGATGCGGCGAAGATAGCGATGCTAAGCAAGGGGATATCTCCCATTTTCGAACCTGACTTAGAAGACCGGATCACCGCCGGGTTACGAGAAAAGACTCTCCATTTTACGACCGATATCACCTCCGCAGTGCGTGACTCCGAGGTGAGTATCATAGCAGTAGGCACTCCAAGTGACCCAGATGGTGCGTTCAATAGCAGGTATGTCCTGGGTGCTGCCAAAGCCATCGGCGATGCGTGCAGAGGATTGACCGATCCGCGCTATGTCGTCATCCGTAGCACAATCAACACCGACATCTTCAAAGAGGTCCGTGATCTGCTTGCGGAGCATTCCAACATCAGCGTGGTGAGCTGTCCCGAATTCTTGGCGCAAGGCACTGCCGTGCGTGATTTCGAAAGACCTGATCGTGTCGTTATCGGCGCCGATACTGAACAAGCGCTCCAGACCGTGCGCTCTCTCTACACCGATTTCGTAGTCAAAGACGAGCGCATCTTCATGATGGATCCCGCATCGGCGATCATGGTGAAGATAACATCGAACAATCTTCTGTACAATCGCATCAGTGCCGTGAATGAGGTGGCACGGGTGTGCGATGCGACCGGCGCGGACTGGAAGAAAGTCCGCCTTGCAGTGGGTGCTGACCATCGTATAGGCTACGAGTTCCTGCACGCAGGACCTGGTGTGGGGGGGAGCTGTTTCGGCAAGGACAACCGCGATCTATCCGCGCTCGCAACCAGGAAGGGATTGGCGCTAGAGGTCCTAAGCAACGTCGATTCTAGCAACACCCAGCACAAGCATTACTTCGCTGAAAGCGTCATTGCGCCCTACTATGATATCTTCTCGGATGCGCCCGGTCTACAAGGCAGGACGCTTGGCGTGTGGGGGCTGGCGTTCAAAGCCAATACTGACGATATGCGCGAGGCTGCGAGCATAACGATACTGCATGATCTCATCAAACGCGGCGCGCGTATCAGGGCGCACGATCCGGCCGCTATTGATCGTGCGAGACAAGAGTTCACTGCGCTCGGTATAACCGATAGGATACAATACTGCACCGATAAGTACGATGCCGTGACTGATGCTGATGGTCTTGTGGTCCTCACAGAATGGCCGATCTACAAAAACCCCGATTATCCTGAGTTGAAGGAACGTCTCAAGCAACCCGTCATCTTCGATGGTAGGGCGATCCTCAAACGTGAAGACGTCTTGCAGCACGGTATCGTCCATTACGCCATGGGACGAGGATTCGCATACCCTCGCTGATGCCCACAGTCTCCATTCGGGCATGACTCCGATGCTACACGCGATTGTTTAGAACGGTTGTTTGCGAGCGGCGTTCATTGTCCGTTGCGTTCGTTGATAACACCACTTGGAACGTGGCCGGTTGTCACGATATCCGCCGCACCATCGCAGTAACGGCGTTGATCATCGAAATAGACATGTGGCATATAGGCTTCGATGACTTTGCGTTTATCGAGACCACTAAGGAAGAATGCCTCGTCTATCGTGACATTCCACGATCGTAACGTCGTTATAGCGCGCTTGTGGGCTAACGCTCCACGAGCGGTTATGAGCGCGGTGCGGATAGGCGCATAGTTCGAATACTCCGCCTGTATGCGCGAAAGCCCTTCGAGGAATGGCTTGAACGGTCCCGGAGCCAGCGGAGTATCCGCGTTCGCGACTTCGTGCGCGGTGAACCCGGCAAGACCCTCTTGCTGATAGACCCGCTCCGCCTCGTCGGAGAACAAGACCGCATCGCCGTCGAACGCTATACGCAACTGCGGATCGGTATCATCATACTGCTGATGCATCGCCGGCATGATGGTCGCTGCAGCGATGCCCGCCTGTAGCGCTCCCCTGACACTCTCCTCGTTGGCAGAGAGGAACAACGCTACATTGAATGCCGGGAGGTACTTGTAGGGGTCTTGGCCGCTCGTGAAGACTCCGCGTTTGATGTCAAGACCGTACTGCTTGGTCGCATTGAAGATACGCACGCCGATCTCAGGGTCGCTGCGCGTGAAAAGGACGATGTCAACGAGCGGTTGCTCGGTCTTTGGCGATCGCAATGCGAGCAATCGTTTCACGAGCGGAAATGCCGCTCCTGGCGGCGGCGCCTCGTTCTCCCGTTCGCGCTGGTGTGCTACGTACGCCTCGCGTCCTTGTTTCTCGAAGATGCTGTTGCTCTCCTCGAGATCGAAGAGCGAACGGGTTGTGATGCCTATGACGAGTTTTCCATCGAGCGTCTCTGACATATGGACCCGGCCGGATTTGAACCGACGACCTTCGCCGTGTAAAGGCGACGCTATACCGCTAAGCTACGGGTCCGATTGGATATGCATGTTCGCGATAAAATTGGTTAAGTGATTATTATCGCTTATTGTTTGATATTGGAGTTACATCGCCTAGTTTTAAACGCTGTGGTACGGAGATGATACGTATAGCAAAAGAGGGTTGTCGAAAGGTTGCCGTCTTGGCGTAATTCCGAGCCATGAGCGCGGGGTACGGGCCCCCGCCCTGCGAATGGCGAGACGCGATCGAGAGTGAATCCGCCGCGGCAAAGCCCGTACGATGCGGCGCAGTAATTCCGGTCGGCAATCTGTTTGTCGTTGTATCGCGTCTGGCGCGCGGCACGACCGCCATCTTTAAAATGCGCGCAGTGTCTGCGTCTTGCGCGGGGGTAGCAAAGCCCGGTCAAATGCNNAGTAAAAATAGAAACATTTATAAATGTAAATGTCTCAGACTGAACTATGAATTCCCTTCAGCAAGAGCTCCACAAACGTGCTGTCGCCTCAATCGGAAAGGAACCTGTAGACTGGCAACTACGCTCGTCACCTCCGACATTCGACTATAGCAAGTTGGACTCTCGATATCGCGCAGCAGCTGATCCGAATCAAAGAGTAGTTCTCTACAAAGGAGGACTGCGGGAGTTGCATAGCCGAGGCTTTCCCTCGCTTGC
>DUGD01000001.1 GCA_013331575.1 Candidatus Woesearchaeota archaeon | reverse complement strand
ATGGCAGTTTCCGATATGTGTACCTGCAATCACTCGGCTACCCCATCATTTTCATCGGTGCAGTTATGGGCATCTCGAGGTTCGTATGGTTCATCATCGCGCAGAATATACACTATCTGCAGAAAGTACCGTTGCAGACGCTCATCAAAATAGAGCTCTTCCTCTTCCCCATGAGCTATATGCTCATCGCGGCATTCGACAACCCGTACGTGGTAGGAGCGTTCTTCTCCATCATCGTTGGGTATCAGTGGGCACGGGATCAGATCTACACGACCGAATTCATCCAGAACTACATCGTTGACAAAAAATACAAGGCAACCATGCTCTCCGTGACGACGCAGATAGACTACGTCTTCCAGATGATCATTGCGTTCAGCATCGGGTTCGTAATGGAACAGTCGTACAAGCTCGGTTTCTTCACGCTTAGTATCGCGCTCTTTTGCGTCCTGCTCATTGCGTATGCAGGGATACGTGCAACGCGGATACGACAGGAGACCGGGGCGACGGCATGAGAGTACCTTTTTAAACCTCGGATGATTCTCAAGAGCATGGCAGATCTCATCATCCTTGGTACGAGCAGCATGGTGCCGACAAAGGACCGTAATGTCCAGGCGTTCTACTTGGAGTTCAACGGAGAGGGGATGCTCTTCGATTGCGGCGAGGGGACGCAGCGCCAGATGAACATCGCGGGGGTATCGCGCGGCAAGATACGGCGTGTATTCATCACGCATTGGCACGGCGACCACGTGGGCGGTCTCGTGAGCCTCATCCAGACCATCGGCAATTCGGAGTATCAGGGAACGCTCAACATCTACGGCCCCAAGGGGACGAAGGAGCGCATGTTCCACCTCATGCAGAGCGCGGTGTTCGAGAACAAGATAGACATCGCCGTGCACGACATCTGGCCGAAAGAGGACGAGGAGCTCGTCTTTCTCGACACCGAACGATACAACGTGAGCTGCCTGCGCATGGACCACAGCACGCCATGCATCGGCTACGCATGGCATGAGAAGGAACGGACGCGCGTGGACATGGCGACATGCGCGAAGCTCGGGCTCAGAGAGGGACCGCTCGTCGGAAAACTCTCCCGCGGTGAAGCTGTGGAGCACGAAGGGAAACGCATCATGCCCGAAGACGTCACCTACCGCGTCGCGGGAAAGAAGATAGCCATCATCCCCGACACCGCCGTTTGCGCNNGAGTTCAAGCATATGACCGGCGAACAAGCAGCCCACGTGGCGACACAATCCGACGTGAAAAGACTCATACTCACGCACTTCTCGCAGCGCTACCACAGCGTCGAAGAGACGCTCGAGCAAGCGCGCACCATCTTCCCGAACACGGACGCGGCGTTCGACCTGATGAAGATCACATTGTGAATGTTCTACGCAATACTACCTATCAACGATGTCGCTGCCTTGGAGTTCTTCCTGAGGAGCGAGTTTGCGAACCGTTCGCGCTCGAAGAGGGCGAACTCCGGAACGAAGTGACTGGAGGAAGGTGACGCAACTGCGAGCTCCGAGACAATCCGAGAGTATGTGCACCGCAGCGACAGGCAAGAAAGAATAGTGACTCGACCGAAGAATACAGGTTACTGGCAACGACACAAACAAGACATACAAAAACGAAGACTCGGACGACAACTAACGAGAAGTAGTAGACGACTGAGCCGAAGACAACCCTGCTACAACACATGCACTGCGACAAGCCATCATAGATGACAACGAAGCGCTATCATCACCACGGAGAACACATCATTTCACAGTCACGCGGTACTGTGCTACCGGACGTATGTCCTCAAGCACACGGACTCGGAGCTCCGAACGCCCCACGTCGGAAGGAAGAAATTCATATACGGTCACCGCCGTCTGCCCGCGTCGTTTGAGCGAGAACTTGAAGGCATATTCACGCAACCCCAAATCATAAGGGCGATCGATGGCGCTCTCAAGACAAAGCATTCCACTATCGAACTGCACACACATCTCCAATGGACGTTCGACACGCTCTACAATGCGAAACGTTCCCTGTGAGAGCACCACGTCGAGAGTTTTTTGCTGTGCAACCATGTGCGGACCGCCATCATGAGTTCTTCTTTTTCTTCGGCGCCAAGAGTGCTGTGACCTTGGCAAGTATCTTCGTCCGCACCGCGCGACGCTTCTCGAATACGACATAGTAGACGATGACCATCCTGACGGCGCCCAACGCATCGGCCTCGAGATTGACCATGACATTCTCTTTCGAACCACTCTCGGCCCGCACAATGTCGATAGTCTTCCCGAGCACATCCTGGGCATCGGCATCGATCGGCATCGTTATACGGAATTGCTCGAGGAAATCTGCCGTCCCGTAGTTCTGGATCGGTTTCTCGAGGAACTGCTTCGTTGGGATGCGGGTACACCGCTCAGGGTCCCCGCTGCCGTCGCTGAGTTTCACGTAGAACGTGCCGATGTGCTCGACCAACCCCTCGTCGTCCCCGATCTTGATAATGTCGCCGATGCGGAACGGATGCTTGAAGAGGAGTATCGTCCATATGATGTACGACAGGATGACCTCGCGCATCGATAGCGCGAAACCGGTCGCGATGAAGCCCGCGAAGATAGTGATATTCTCCTGACGGAATCCTAGTTGATTGAGCGCGAAGATGCCGGCCGCGAGGTAGAACACGAATCCCCAGAACTTGGAATAGAACAGTCGCATCTCCACCTCGAACTCGTCCTTGAGCGCCTTGAAGAGAATGAAATTCGCGATGTGCACCAGAATGCTCGCGACGAGAAACGCGAGCGATATGACGACGATGAGATGCCAGCTGGACGCGATACCGATAGGCAATGATATCCATCCGGTCTCGCTCCCGAAGACCAGGAGCTCCACGATGATGAATATCGCTGCAAAGAGGAGCACCGATCGGTTCGAGACTTTGCGCTTGAGCACGCGCATCTGCTCGAACTGCTCCTGCAGCGCTTTCTTGAACCGTTCCCGTCGTAGTGCGGCGTCTTTCATCATCTCACCCATCTAGTATCGTGTCATTCGTGCTTGCTCGCGAGCTGTATGTCGACGCCGCGCACGGTCTTGCGTTTCGCATGCGCCGAGAACGTGTTGGCGCGTTTGCCAAGCTCGTAGGCGCGTTCCTCGAGCGCGTCGCGCAACGCTTCCTTCGCGTCTTCGCTGACACGGTCCGCACCGGCGCGGCGCAGCAGCTCTTCCATCGCTGCGAGAGAGAGTACTTTACGCGACACCAACACCATCACCAGCGGAGAAGTGGACGCCGGGAGTATAAAAATGTGCTGTTGACACCGCGCAGGAAAATCTGTCGATAAACATCTCTAATTGCTGAAACAAGTCGTTTTTGAACGTTGAATTCACTGGACAAACACGCCGCACCTTTTTAAAGATGTGAAAGAGAGGGGATACTCAGGCAACAGAGGTCATTGTTGTGGCCTAGCACAGCATCATTGAACACGAGGATCCCACCATGTCGACGAAAAGCAGAGGATCGCAAAGCGAACGCGATCTCGTGCATAGATTCTGGGGCGCGGGATGGGCGGCGTTCCGCGCGGCAGGATCCGGCTCCGTGAGCTATCCTGTGCCTGACGTCATTGCCGGCAACGCCGCGCGAAAACTCGCCATCGAGGCGAAGATCACGACCGCCGACGCGAAGTACTTCACGAAGCAAGAGATAGAGGACCTCCAGGCGTTCTGCACGCGCTTTGGTTGCGAGGCGTGGGTGGCGGTGCGTTTCTTCCGCAAACCGTGGCGCTTCATCGCGCTCGAGGACCTGCGACCAACTAATGCAAGCTATGTCTGTTCGCTCGCAGATTCAGAGAGAAAGGGCCTGCTCTTCGAGGAGTTGGTGCGGTAGACGCGTACCTTCGTTGGAACTTTGTAATCATTATTAAGTAGTTAAAATAGTAAAGTTTAAATATCGAGATGCCTACAAAAGAACATGCAACATAGATTTCAAACATTCGATAGATACCCGACACATACAGATTACAGATTTGTTGATTGGGATGAGTACGCAGTTGGAGAAGAAAGAGATTTGCTTGGAACAGATGGTGTTGCCACGTGCTTGGCCATAACTCTGTATGATGGCGAAAAAAGACGAGGAGCATTAGCACACATCTCAGGCATATACCAGGACATTGAAGAGCTAAAACCCCAAAACATCATAGGCACACTCTTGAGCAGACTAGAGGATGCGAAACGCATAGATCTTACGAAACTTGAGGCCACACTATCAGGAGAAGGATGTATCTCAAGTGAACGACAGAGGTGTTCTCCAATCGTAAAATCAAAACTCAAAGAATATGGCATCCCCATCATCGGTGAGGACCTATGCCGCGCTCCTGCTCGATTAGTGTTTCTGCATTGCGATACAGGAAGAGTGGGTGTGTACAGAGCTTGAACTCTTCTCGGCCATCATCGCGATGTGCTTGTCAAAGCGCGCATATCTGCTCGTTTGCAGATTCTTAACGCAAAGAAATTATTGCTTGAGGAACTAGTGCAGTGATTGACGTAGTCAACTACTCCTTCTCGTCGTCCAGCTGCGGTAAGAGTGGAGGCGTTCCTCCAGAAAGTCAACTACATCTCGTAATTCGTCGACTTCGACTGCGGCGCATCAACCTTTGACTACTACTCTTCGTTACTCGTTTCGGCTGCGGCCAGAGTGCGTCTCCCGCTTGCACCTGCGTTAGCGAGTTATGCGTTTGCGATGCACGAAGACCAAAGCCCGGCCAAGGCAGCCGTTAAACCATGACGTTGAGAACGATTAAAAGAAAAGGTGAAGAAAAAAAGTAACGATGAGAAGGCCTATCGTCGTCTCTTGACCATCTTCTCGATCTTCTGCTCTTCCTGGAAGACGTGTTTCTCCTCGATCACGATCTTCTCAGCCATCATCTCGATGTGCTTGTCGATGCGCGCGATGCGGCGCTCGAGCAGCACGAGGATGCGCAGCGCGTAGATGATCGCCGCGAGCGTGCCTACGATGATTGCGAGAATCGCCGTGTCCAGTGCCATAGTCTCCACCCCTTCATCGGACCGTTCGTCCAGTGCGTACGCTGCACGGGCACTATATAAATATTTCGAGGGACGGGCTCAGTAGAAGAATCCAGCCCTTATTTCGCACGTCACCGCTTCAGATACCGAACGATTCCGAGAACTCCCGGAACTGCTTGTATTGGGAGAGAAAGTCGTAGCCTTTATCCGTGAGCGCGTAGACCTTCCCTCTTTTCGTCTCGCGGAACTCGACGAGCCCGCCGTCAGTGAGCTCCTGGACATACCGCTTGAGCGCATCGTGCGAGAGGTTCGCCTTGTAGAGGAGATGCGTCGGCTTGATCTGCCCGCCTTTCGCCTGGATCGCCTCGAGCATGTCGTGGAGCATCTCGACACGGCTCCTCTTCACGTTCTCACCTGACTCCCGAGCAGCAGGAGGTAGCCCCCGAGCGTCGCGATATCTGCGGCGATGTGGAATCCTTCTGAGAGGAAGATCAGGCTCAGCATGATCTCGCCGATGAAGATGAACGTAAACGCCGCGACGACGATCCATGCACGGGTTTTCTCGAGCGTGAGCGCGTTCAGGACGAGGCGGTACAGGATGAAGAGCAGGAGAACCGCGACGAGCAGGTAGAACATGCTCCGCAGGTTATTGCTTGCGAGCACGCCGAAGAGTGCCATGATCGTGAGGAGCAGCCGCACCGCGTGGTCTTTGATGTCGAGATAGATGATGAGGAGCAGCACGAGACCCGAGAGGAAGGAGATCGCGTAGAGGATCGATGCGATCGTCACCATGTCCGCGATCGCGAGGAGCGCGTTGACCGTAAACGTCGGAGGTCCTGTCAGGACGAGGATGTCCGTCGTGAGCAGCACGAGGTGCGCGAGCGAGATGAGAAGGAATCCGGTGCTGAAGAGCAGATGGTGCTCTCTTTTCGCGAAGCGGTAGTGGCGGTACGCGACCGTCGCGACGAAGAGCGTCACGAGGAAGAAGATGACGTTCGTCGCGAGGTCGACCTTGATGAAATACGTCGGTACGAGTGTGTGGCTCATCGTTCCGCCTCTGGTGTGAGCGCTCGCTCTTAAGTCTTTTGCGCCGGTCGTCACCGTCGATCTTTCGTCGACAAGCCCGCGCGCGTCTTTTAAGCGTTGCGGATAACTGCTCTTGACGTCATCTTCCAAACCGACTTATAAACGCACTGCGTTGCCGTTCTTTCTGGACGAAGAGGTGGTGATCATGACGAGGTTCGAGATGGATCTTCGGTATGGCGGTGAGCTCTTCGCGGACGTCCGCAAAGAGCTGCGCGAACGCAGGCGTACCGCAGCATTCGAATGATGTTCTTCCTTTGTCGCTCCCGGCTGTGGCTGTCCCTCCGGCCGGCCGGGAGTTACGTTCCTTCCCTGTGTACTGTGAGGATGTGGACGCCCTTCGAAACACTCCTG
>DUGD01000032.1 GCA_013331575.1 Candidatus Woesearchaeota archaeon | reverse complement strand
CTCGGCGACGTAAATGGACGACGTCATAGAAACACCGCGGTAGCTTCAGAGAATGGTTTGCAAAAGTCGTGAGTGAAGGAAAAAAGTAAACGCCCAAGCCTGGATTGTCGGACTTCGTAGAGGGACGACCGAGGAATGAAATGACGCAGTGTTCAAATCCGGAAATAGAAGGTAAACGCCCAGACCTGGATTGTCGGACTTCGTAGAGGGACGACCGAGGAATGAAATGACGCAGTGTTCAAATCCGGAAATAGAAGGTAAACGCCCAGACCCGGATTTGAACCGGGGATTCCGTGAGGAACAGGATTAGCAATCCTGCGCAATACCGGGCTATGCGATCTGGGCACTAGCGTCATCCCGGGACGACGGCCCGTTTTTAAACGTTGCGGCGGCGCGCACGGGGTTTATGAGCGGCTCTCACCGACGATGACGCGGCACCACCTGAGAATGCGAAGAACACTACCGCCGCATAGACCACGAGGCCGTAGGCGCAGTTGGGGAGGATAAGCCAATATCCGAAGGGATCATTTGGCGGCATCATCTCTTGAGCGCCGAACCATAGCGAGAAGAGGACTCCTAAGACGGCTGTGTAGCGCGCTAGCGTTTCAGCTATCGGTCTTCTCGTCCCCAACAAGGACCCTATCAAGATGATAGAGAACATGACAAACCCGTACGCGCAGGTAGGCAATCCTAAGAGGATAGAACAACCGCCATCGCACGCACCCCTCGTCCATTGTGCAGAAAGGTATCCTGAGAACAGCACTCCTGCGGTAGCGAGAGCGATAATCACTCGTCTTCGGATTGACGCATCCATCGCATCCAGCACGGCACATAGCGTATATAATCGTTTCGAGATCATTGTCGAAAATACCATCTCACCAGACGATATTTTGTTGTTATCTGCTTTTTTGTTGTGGCGGCGCTTTCCATGACGCAGTCCAAGTACGACGCTCGAGGGTTGCGACCATATCTCGAGCGTCTGGGCTCACGCCAAGGTTCGGCTACGAAGTGGACGAACCAAGGAACGAAGTGACTAAGGCCACAACAATGGCACTACTATTACTGCATGTTATGACTACGGACTGATTAAGTGCCTGGATGCTCCAAAAATTTTTAAATACCACGACGATAGGGGTATCATGGCACCACGCACTATCGCAATCATCGTTCTCCTTTTGCTCATCGCACCGCTAGCGCTCGCAGATACGCTAGAACTCGTGTCGCCTGCGAATGGCGTGAGCATAGAGCCTACCGTGAACGGAGTCTCTTTCAGGACTGACAGCAAAGATTCGGTCAAAAGCTGCACGGTCTTCATCGATGATGAACCAAAAAAAACACTCACCTACAACGATGTCATCACGGGACGCACGCTTCAACTGAGCCTCGATATTCCCGATGGCGAGCATCGATGGAATGCCATCTGCGTCATGAGCGACGGCACGACGATCGCTTCCGAGACGCGCACATTCACCGCCGCGAACGTGAAGAGCGCAGTCACCGCCAAATCCAGCGGCCTCTTCCGCGGTAGCATGGCATATGAGTTCTCGTTCGAGAATACGGCAGAACAAGAGCCGGTTATCGTCAAGAAGCTCGCCGCTGGCGATTTCATCTGGGTGATTTTCAAGATACCTCCTAGCAACATCAAGAAGGAGCTCTACATCAAGCGATTCGCGGTGGAACAGGGCACCCCGTTCATCTACCTCGAGGATCTCAAGAAAAGAGAGGTGTATAAGATCGCGCGCGGAGAGAACGGCACAATCAACATCAGTTCCTCGAGCGTCATCGTGAACTTCGTGGACATCGAGCTCAATCGGGCAGTTGTCGCAGTGTATCCATTCATCCAGGACGGCACGACAGAAGAGACTCCAAACAATCTTCCGGATGAGGACGCCGCCCCGACAGACGATGACGCCACCACAGATACCGTAGATACCGTCGCGGGAAGCACATCCGACGATAACGAAGACGGCACCGAAGGTACAATCGATGACGTCGCTACGCCGCCGCAAGAGAACGCAGACAGCAGCACGGACAGCACACCCGGACAAGACGATGCTCCCGAAGGACGGGAGAGCAAGGGCGTGTTCACGCGATTCATCGCGTGGCTTGCCAGCATCTTCGGCGCGTGAGCATGCGCCATCATAGCAGTACGGGAGAGCTGGCATGGAACCTCAAGTAACGTGGCGCATCTTGTTCGTAGCGCTATTGAGTGTATCAAGCATAGTATTGCTGCACCCCGCGGCAGTCATGGCGGAGACCACGGCCACGCAAGAGATAACGCCGCTCGATGCGGAGACCATGCAATCGCGCGTGCTCATACTCAACACAGTCACGCTCGACCGAACGGGACCGCAGTATAGCGTGCAGACGCTCGAGGGCGAGCTCTCATGGTATCCGCGCGATGGATGGCTCCAAGAGATACTATCCATCTCGAGCGATCCACGGTCGACAGCCACTGATGGCACCATGCAGTTCTCATGGGATTCCCCGCGACACGAAGAGACAATACAGGTTAACGCGGTAGTACGCACCCGTAACGCCATAGTACCGGTAAGGGAACCGATTCCATTTCCACTACGACAAGTATCGACTGAAGCGGTTGCATATCTTGAAGAGGGCGAGATCACCGATCAAAGCCCTGAGATACGGGCGCTGGCGCAAGAGCTCGCCACGGGGAAAGAGGATGCCTACGAAGTGGTATTCTCGCTCGCCGACTGGACGACGAAGAACATCAACTACAGCCTGGCATCGCTTGGCCAACCGGCCATCCAACGATCGTCGCAGGTGCTCACATCGCGTTACGGAAAATGCGACGAGATGACAAGCCTGTTCATCAGCCTGAATCGAGCGCTCGGCATACCAGCACGATTCGTCGCCGGATACGCATACACCAACAGCGAACGGTTCCGTACAGGCTGGGGAGGTCATGGCTGGGCCGAAGTCTGGCTGCCAGAGCAAGGATGGGTGCCATTCGACGTCACGTACGGCGAATACGGTTATCTGGATGCCAGCCACATCACGTTGAAGGTTGCCCCTGACGCGAAGGAGAACTCTATCGAATACACCGCCCGAGGGAATGATTTCGCGCTACGCACGCAACCGCTCGACATAACCATCACACCCACCGAACTCATACCGCGCAAGAACGATGTGATAGCGATAACGTTAGATGCACCGCACACGACGGTGGATTTCGGCAGCACAGTGCTCATCTTGGCCCGTGTGAGAAACACAAAAGACTACTATGTGAGCACCCGCCTCGATCTCGCGAAAACGACAAGCACCGAACAGCTCTCTGCGGACTACCGCAATGTTCTCTTGCGACCGCGCGAGACAAAGATAATCCCATTCCTCGTACGCATCGATGCCGATCTCCGCGAGGGATACTATTACGAGTTCCCATTCAGGATATACACCCGGCTCGGGCCCAGCGCGAGCATCGATATAACTGCGCGTAACGGCGCACCATACTTCGACACTACAGCGTTCGACGGCGAGATAGCGCAGTACAACGCACCAGCTCACGCAACACCGCGTTTCGGCGTCACATGCGACAGGGGACTGGCGGCATATATCGGCGAACCGGTCATGCACACCTGCACAGTGCACGTTCCTTCAGGAGAACAATTGCCTACAAGCGCATTCACGATAGTCATATGCGATGGGCGTGACAACAGCGCTTGCGAGAACATGATGGTTCGCGACGCCACATTTGATCTGCAGACTATCGATACACGAGAAGGCATCGGCACGCGCACATACCATGCACGACTGCAAACGATGGAGAGTCCGCCGGCCACGTTCTTCGTGACGAGCGAGACTGTAGCGCACACCGCCATCAGCGCATTCCTAGAACACCCGCGGACAGTCTCGCTCGATGATCCCATCACCATAACGCTCCATGTGAACACGAGCGGTGCGACGCCGGAGAAAACAACGGCGGAAATAAGCGTACGGCACGTGCGCGGCACACAAGAACTCGGCGCCGTCAAACAACCATCAACAGTGCTCTTCACAGTTCCGGCCAGGTCCTTGCGCCCGGGCGAGAATCGCATCGACGCCACCATAACGTACGCTGATGAACTAGGAACCCGGGGCAGTGTGCAAATAACAAGCACCATACTGCTCGAAGAGGTCGGTATTCTGGACAGAGCGTATTTCATGCTCGAGGACGCCGGGTATTGGGTAGCGAATCTATTCACAGACCAAGAAGCATAGCGAAGGACAACCCATGTCTGTCAACAACGGTCTAGCAGACGACGCGCAATCAGATGCGCAACAGCAGCAGTTGTTTGCTATCGAGGCGCATGTGCGGGGAGAACAAACCTCCGTCTCCGCAAGCGCCGAAACACGTGTTGCATACGCAACATCCATCGCGGCAGAGGAAAAAATGATTCATCAAAGAACCGCTAATCGCGGAAACCTTAAATACGACAATAGCAGTCATGATTGAATGGAATCAGGGCGACAAGAAGAGGATGCCGTCGACAGCATCGTCATCAAGGACCATCTCGAGAAAGACGAGACAGACTCCTGCGGTTATTGCGGACAGGTGTTCGGGCCTGACGAACTGGCGATCGAGAGAAACATCCATGGAAGAAAATGGCGGTTCTGCAGTGACGAGTGCTATCGTGATTTCCTCGATGCGAGCAACTTCAAGGACGAAGATATCATCGACGGAGCAGAGACAAAAGAGGATCCTTACTCCGATGACGATGATCAAGACGACCTCGACACTCACACTACAGGACATGATGATCGCCAAGATGAATAACGTCTCAAGACATACACGGAATACATATGTACACACGAGCTATGTACTGCGAGCATCGGCATCGATGTGAGGTTTGCATTCTTAGCCGACACGGCGCAGGAGTGAGAAGCATTTAAAAATCTCCGATATAGCACAGCTGCATGGATGATGGGAAGCGACGCATAGCGGGATGGGCGTGGATGCTTGTCGGGGTAGGTGTCGTCGCGTATAGTGCATTCATAGAATCAAGGACTGAAAAAAATCTAGCGTTCTTCTTCTGGATCGGAATCGCGTTCGTCGTATGGGGCGCGCTACAGGAGTTCATACCGCGCCTCAAAGCGAGGCCGCGAAGAAAAGAGCTCGTGGGGCCGCCAAGCACGCACAATGACCCCGAGCACACGAGCCATCTGCACCCCGCAGGACGGCAGCACCACGGGGTGAGCCCGCTAGCGACACATCAGCATACACAGCCCGCGACACACCCCTCCCACCCGTACACCCCCTTGCACAAGCAGTGCCCCCGATGTCATCAGGTGACGCATGGTAAATCAAGATTCTGCCACCTGTGCGGACACCAATTCTTCTGAAAAGCTTATGAATCAGGCGGCAATCCCCGCCGGATGCGCATCTCAATCCACATCGCGGAAGGCACGGGCGAA
>DUGD01000080.1 GCA_013331575.1 Candidatus Woesearchaeota archaeon | reverse complement strand
GCCGAGGATGCTGCGCGAGATCTGAACGCCCGTTATGAACTTGAAATAGTCGGCGGCGCTCTTAGTCTCGTACCAATCACGCAGTGTTTCGGTCTCACCATGCACGCCGTAGTACGCCGCGATGATGGAGCCCATGCTGCAGCCGGAGATCGCGGCGGGTCTGATGCCGTGTTTTGCGAGCACACTGAGCACTCCCAGGCTTGCGAGCGCTCTTGCGCCGCCGGAACCGAGGGTTATCGCGAGGCCTGTTGGCTGTTTCGCAGAGGTCATACTGGTTGTGCTGCAGGTTCTTGGCTTAAATGTTTCTCTCGGAAGGTTTTTATGGTATTATATCGTATTTGCATTGAAATGTGTGATGTTGTATGGATGCAGTACTCCTGAGCTCTGTTCAGATACTCCTCGGTGTGGTGTTCGTCCTCATTGGAATCGGCGCGATGATTGGGATTGACAATATGCGCAAAGCCTATCTCATCGAGGCTGCTGCGTTGGATGCGAAGCAGAAGAGTGCCTCGAAGCGTTTGTTCCGCAGTATCTCTTTTGCGTTGGTGTATTTGCTGTTCATGCTGTTTCCAGTCGTCTTTATGCTAATGGGGGTGGGAGTATTCTTGTTGACGATTCTACCTTTGCCTTTTGCATTGGAGTATAGATTATTGATTTGTGTGTCAGGTGTTGTGGTGGTCTTCTTGCTCCATCGCGCATTGAGGGCGCATTATCATCGTATCTTCAGGGTCTTGAGCTGGTTCAGGGGATTCGGGAGATAGTTCTGCTTAACTCTCGTCCTGCGGAGATGTACTGGACGGCGCCAGCATTTGCGACTGCCGAGGGCTTCCGCCAGCTCGGCAGTCTGGTTTTGCTCCAAGGCAGGACTCTTTCTTATTTCATTGATTATGGGAGATTGTGTTTTCTGTTGCGAATCATTTATATCCTGCTTGTGTGCTTATCATTATCATGGAGCTCTTGGCGTTCGCCACTATCGTGTTCAATCTCTTCTTGATAATCGATCCTATCGGTTGCTTGCCGATTTTTATCGCGATAACCAAGGATAATACCAAGAAGGAACGTCGTGCCATGATCCGCCGTGCGGTCATCATCGCATTCTTGGTGCTTGTCTTCTTCGCGATTGTCGGGCATCCGCTCCTCTCTTACTTCGCCATCGGGACTCCTGCGATGCGCATCGCCGGCGGCATCTTGCTCTTCATCATCGGCATCGAGATGCTCTATGGCCGTGTCTCTCGCACCGAAACAACGGAGAAGGAGGAAGAGGAGGCTGTCGAGAAAGAGGACGTCTCGATAACCCCCTTGGCGATACCCTTTCTCGCTGGACCCGGCGCTATAACTGCGGTTGTGCTCTTCTCAGGTACTGGNNGGCGGCGGTGGCGTCTCTGGCGCGATCCTCGTCATACTCGCAGTGCTCTTCATCATGGTGCTTAGCTGGATTATCCTCTCCACATCGGAGACTATCATGCGAGTCATGGGCATGATCGGTATCCGTGTGATCGCGCGTGTCATGGGGCTGCTCTTGATCTTCATGGCGAGCCAATTCGTTATCGATGGTTTCACCGCGCTCGGTATCGCCAAGGCACCGCTTCTTGGATGATACTGGATGATGCTTGGGTGATGGTCGGTGTTGGCGTGTATCTTGTTCTTGCTAAACAGCAAGCATAAAAGCACCGTGTGTTTCTGTTGTGGTGCCCCGATGAAGAAGTTATTCCCGTCCGAGCTTTGGCTGTGACGAGGGAAACGTACTGAGGGGCGCTTGTTTTAGTGAAGAAGTTACCGCGAGATATTCGAGCGGTGCGGGAACCGTGGTGACCGCATTCCCATCCAGGTCTTGGCTGTGACGAGGGAGAATCACCGAGGGGCGCTTTGTGTGTATTGTGTGTTCTGGGCGTTTGTTGGCGCGCGTTGTGTACGTCTGTGTGTGATCGCGCGCATCTTGAATTAGTACTTTTTTAGGTATTTTATTGTATTTTTTAGTCTCTAATAAATATATAATACAATATATTTTTAGTCACCAATAAGTATTTAAGTATGTCTTTTAAGTTACTTGTTTAGTAATGGATGAAGACGGGTGCGTGTTTTCGGGCACGTTACCGCTTCGGTCGCACGATGAAGATCGTCGAGAACAACGGACAATACAAGATTACCCTTCCCAAGGATCTGGTGCTCGACAAAGGCTGGAAAGCCGGGGACGAGCTCAGGTTCGTGGAGGATGTCGAGGGGCGCATCTTCCTGAAAGTCATCCCTAGAGAGAGTGCTGCGGAGAAATCCTCCGCGAGGAACCCGCGCAAAAACTGATACCACACAACGTCACGCATCCACGCTCACGCGCCTTTTCCGGTGGTTGGTAACCTCAGGAGAGGTCGTGATTCTTGGCCGGCCCCCGTTATCACCCCCCAACACAACTCGGGGCCGGCCAACCCTTTCTTTTTCATTCTCTTCCGTCTTCATTCTTCCCCTCCGACGAGAGGTTGCGAGGGCGTACCTTTATATACTGTCCCTGTTCCCGGTATGCCCAGAACAAGCAACGGCTTCTCGACATCAGTCAGGAAACAGGAGCAAGTTCCAGTGCGGGGTTTAGCCCGCGGAGAGAGAATATGGCATTTGAGAGAGACGGCGGTTTCAGACCGCGCGGCGGCGGCTTCGGCGGCCCCAGAGAGATGCACGACGCTACATGCAGCGATTGCGGACAGCAGACGAAAGTCCCGTTCAAGCCCGTCGAGGGTAGACCGGTATACTGCCGCGACTGCTACATGAAGAAGAAGTCGCAGAACTAAGTCGAGAAGCCCCTAACAGAGCATCAAGACATCCTTTCTTTTATTACATTTTTTCCATTCTAGCTCAAACACATTGCGTTACAATTCTTCGTTGAGCGCTGCCTTGGTCGCTTCGTTCTCAATGCATCGGATCATAACACTCGCTGCCTTGGCGGGGCTTTTCGGTTCGTGGGTGCTGAGACTCAATCGGTGATGCGCGCGCCAACAATGTGTGCTCTCTCGCCGCAGCGAGTAGTCGTTACGTGGCGAACTGACGACAAAGGAGTAGTTGACGACTGAATTAGTCCGGCTAAAATCACGTTGGCCCCGGGAGTTACTTTTAAATAGTCTATCCTCGTCGGAAGCGATAGGGTGGATGCGTGAAGCGAGGAGGAATACTCTGCATACTCGTGCTCGCGGTAGCGCTCTTCTTCCTCGCGGTGCCGTACGCTGCGAACGCGGCGACCTTCAACTGCACGATCCGTACGTCGAGCTGCAACGCGAACGAGACGCCGCTCGTCTACCTCAACTCCTCGGAAAGCGGCAACGCGCCAAATAACAGCCACGCGATGCTGGCGAACTACTCGGGTGCGCTCTATCCGTATGTCGTCTGCTGTTGGACCGACGCGTTCCGCACGCTCAGCAACACGTGCGGTGGGAATGGCATCGCGGTACTCCGTCTCAACCAGACGACCGACAGCCACGTCGAAGCAGGCAATATGACGACCGCGATCTATCCGTTCAAGGCGTGCCTGAATGTGACGAGCGGCAACATCACGTGCGAATACCCGACGAGCACCTGCAGCGCAGGATATAGTCCCGTCCTCTCCATCGCATCGAGCGACACGGGCGATGGCAATCTGACGAACGCTCACATCGGCGACTATGCGCTCTACAACCGGAAAACCTGCTGTGCCGTCGGAGGGCAGAATCCGCCGACCATCGCATACACCAATATTTCGCCTAACGGAACCGCCACGACCCGTCAGGACCTCGAATGCCAGAACGGCAGTGTGACAGATGCCGACGGCGACACGGTGACGCTCCACTATAACTGGTACCTCAACGACACGAGCGCCACGCTACTGAATCTACCGATGGACTACGATTCAAATACCGGCACGACGCATGACATTTCAGGGTATGCGAACCATGGAACTATTTCTTCAGAGATAGATTTTTATCCTATCTCTGGTTATATCGGTGGTGGTTTCTCTATAGGTGCCCTTGCTGGTTTTATCATCATTCCCGCATCCCCGGTGTTCAATTTCAGTACGAATGATTTTTCCTATGCAGTATGGACGAATTATTCTTCTTTAGCGAGCTTGATTCTTTTTGATACCAGAAATTCATCTGGGAATGGGTTTGCGTTGATAATAAGTGGGAACACTGTGAAATGCCTTATCTCCAACGGGACTATAGTACAAACGAGTACGCTAGGTACCTCCGGTGCCAACGCATGGCACCACTACATCTGCGTACGGAACAGCACTGCGTTAACCTTGTTCAAGGACGGTGCATTGTTTAAGACTGTATCGACAACAAACGTTAATGTTAATACGTCATCAGAAAATCTCACTTTTTCGTTTGGTACGAATACGGAAGATTCATTTATCGACGAAGTCATGATCTTCAACCGTTCGCTCACGCCGTCAGAAATCCAGGCGTTATACGCCACGAACAACCGCTGGTTCAACAGCACTGAGCTGCGCCGCGGCAACGGGTGGAACTGTTCCATCACGCCTATCGACAGCACAGGCCTCAACGGCAGCACGAAATACTCGAACAGGACCATCATCAACGGCTCCGCTCCGCTTAACGTCTCTCTCCTCTATCCGCTCAACAACAACCAAAGTGTGTTCGAGCGTAATGTCAATTTTAGCTGGAGCACGGCGGACGAACGCGACGGTGACACCGTCACATACAATCTCAGCGCGAACGTGACGCCGGGATTGTGTGGTGCACAGGTAGCCGTCAATCCGACAACCACGAACTACACATCAAGCGAACTGTGCGTCGACCAGCTCTACAACTGGACGGTGCGCGCGTGNNATCGCGAGCGTGGTATCGATAATCCTGCGCGCCAACAACACCGACTTCGGCACGCTCAACCTCGGACAATCCAAAGACACGGTGACCGGCGGCGTCAGTCCGTTCGTGCTTGAGAACAACGGAAACGTCCTTGTCAATATCACGATCCTGGGAAACAACTCGCCATTCACGAGCGTCAACCTCAACTCGACGGCGTTCCAGTACAAAGCGCGTGCGAACGAGACCGGGGCGTTTCCCGCGGGTACCGCCCAGATGACATACACGCCCGTCAATAGCACGACGACGAATCTTGTGAAACAATTCAATTACACGGACGTATCGGACGATCTACTCGTCGATATCAATATCACCGTACCATTCGATGAGGGTGCGGGAACAAAATCCGCCAATATCACGTTCACGGCAGGCAGGTGGAACAGCACATGAGCGTCGTTTCGTCTAACGGATCTCTCCGTCGTCCGAGCGGCGTCGCCGCCCGAGCGATCATCGCGCCGTTCATCACGTTCATCAGTCTCATGATGATCGCGTGCTCCATATGCGCTCCATCATCGGTGGCGCTCGGCCTATCGCCGGCAAGTATCACCATCGCGTACAATGACACGGTCGCGGGAACCATCGTGCCGTTCACGATAACACCCCTGGCGACGGGCGGCGAGACAGGGTTTGTACGCCTGCGCGCTGAAGGCGATCTTGCGGAGCACGTGTCATTCTCCTCAGCGATATCCTCGCCCGGCGTGCCTGTGCCCTCGAGCGTCTATCTGCCGGAGGGGCTCACTCCTGGCGATCATCCACAGGACATCGTGGTGACGCTCATACCGGAAGGTGCAGCGGGCACTGTATCCGCGAACATAGAGGTTGCGACGACATTGCTTGTGCAGGTACCCTACCCTGATCAATACCTCACCGGTACACTCACGCCCAATATCGCGGATGGCACGTCGATACTCATCTCGCTCATGCTACAGAACAGAGGTAACGTTCCGACCACGCCGGTCTATGCGACGCTTGAGGTGCTCGATGGCGATGTCAAGCGCGACGAACTGCCGCTGGATATCCCCGTTGTTCTGCCGACATCGTTCGCCGGCGTTAGCGCGAGTTATGATGGTGTGGCTACCAGGGTTATACTTCCTGGCGTCTACACGCTACGGGCCATCGTGCCATATGCCGATACTGAACTCATCGTAGAACGCGAGACTGCCATCGGTGCACCTGTATTCAATATCACCCATGCGCGATACGCTGCAGAAGAGTCCGGTGCCATCAGGCCCGTTGATGTGCGCGGTCATGTACTGTGGAATAGACAGTTGAATTATTCGATCTTCGTCTACGTCGATAACGGTACTGTGCCGGCAACGACTGTATCGCTCTCGGATGTAAACTTCGCCACGAGGCTCTATATCGACACTGACGTCGTGGGAGAGCCGCAGGAACGGGTGCGTGTTATTATTGTATTTGCTGATGGCACGCCACAATCAAGCGTCGATATCCTTGTCCGACATGATGCTGTGTCCCCGCGCAAACTGCCGCTCATACTCCTTGCGGTGGCGGTACTGTTGCTTGCAGGTATCGTGCTCACATTCCAGCTCTTAAAGGTGCGATCCTGCGATTGACGCCGCGATTTTACTGTACTTGGGTTACTGATATGCTCTTTACTACAAAAAAGAAAACTATATATACTCACGGACCGCGGGGGACAATCTGTAGGATCTATAGTGGCTCTGGTCACTATGATAATGGTGGATGGGACAATGGCCGATATCTCAAATAAAAGTCTTGCATTGCTACTGTTGGGTGCTCTCGTAGTGAGCCTGAGTAGTTCGTTGTACGTTATGAATGAGGCGGGCACTATAACCGGACGTGCATTGACATCAACCGGTGTTGCCAACTTTACTATTAACAACACTATGAGTATCAAGTTTGCTGGTGCTACTGTTATTCCGTTCGGTGTCGGTAATGTGAACTCTTCGCAGACGTGCTATCTTGGTACTAATCAGACGAAGTCGTCTTGTGCGGTCGTTAATTGCGGTTGCGTAGACTTCAACTCTACGGTGAGTACTCAGAATCTGACTATCGAGAATGATGGCTCGGTTCCTGTTAATGTGAGTGTTAACTTCACTTCCGGTTCCGTTGCTGGTAATGCTTCGAATTTCATCGGTTCTGGTGCTAGTTTCCAGTTCCTTGTGAAGCAGAATGAGTCGAATAGTTGCGGTTCTATCATGAATGGTACTACGTTCCTTGAGGTGAACGCGACTGGTTTCGGGCCTAACGGTGCGAAAATCTGCAACTATCTCGATCACCTTGGTGGCAATGATAGCCTCCAGATGGCGTTCTGGATCGCAATACCTGAAAGCACTCCTGCGGGTACGCACACGAACACCGTGCTTGCAACGGCGAGTTGATTATCTTCTTCCCTTCTTTTTCTGCTTTTATTGTTCTCTTATTGTTCTTGTACTCGTGTTATTATCCTCCTAGTGTGTCTCGTTCTAGTCCTCATGTTATGGGTTCCGGCTCACAAGCATCGCATACAGTTCGGTCATCTCTCGAGGTACTAACTATTCTTCTGTGTTAATAAGACCGATTCCTTGTTGCCTGTTGTACCACAATGTCAGGTTGGAGCGTGAGAACAGATTGTATCTTGGAATGGAAAGAATTATAAATGCTGTTTGTCGAGGTCACATGATTGGGGATTCCCGACATATAGGGTGGAACACATGACTGATATTTCGAACAAAGGTATTGCGTTGATACTCCTCGTCGCTATGGTTGTATCGGCGGGAAGCACTATATTCACGCTCAATAAACTCGAAGGCGTGTACGTGCCCACCGGTCGTGCGCTTAGCTCTACCGGTGTCGCTAATTTCACTATCAATAGTACTATGAGTATCAAGTTTGCTGGTGCTACTGTTATTCCGTTCGGTGTCGGTAATGTGAACTCTTCGCAGACGTGCTATCTTGGTACTAATCAGACGAAGTCGTCTTGTGCGGTTGTTAATTGCGGTTGCGTAGACTTCAACGATACTGTGAGTACTCAGAATCTGACTATCGAGAATGATGGCTCGGTTCCTGTTAATGTGAGCGTTAACTTCACTTCCGGCACCCTTGCTGGTAATGCTTCGAATTTCATCAGTGCTGGTGCTAGTTTCCAGTTCCTTGTGAAGCAGAATGAGTCGAATAGCTGCGGTTCTATCATGAACGGCACTACGTTCCTTGAGGTGAACGCGACTGGTTTCGGACCTAACGGTGCGAAAATCTGCAACTATCTCGATCACCTTGGTGGCAATGATAGCCTCCAGATGGCGTTCTGGATATCAATACCTGAGAATACTGCCGCTGGCACGCACACGAACACAGTGCTCGCCACGGCATCGTCGTGAGGGATTACTATGGAAGAACAATCTACACAGCAAACGGGCGACATCTCATCGCGTACCATATTGGTGCTAGTGGTGCTCGTCGTCGTTTTTTCTTTCATAGGAGCTTGGGTGAATATCAACCAGGCGCTTAGTAGTCCGCCTCCTCGTGCAGTCGATGATGTATCCTCTCGTCAGGGCACGGCCGAAGTAGGTTTTGTCATCCAGGGTCCGCCGAAGTCGGTTGACTCGACCAATACAGGCATGGTCGCGTTGGGCATACGCGAGTGACTATGGAGTTCGAGCGTTTCATCCTTTTTTTTCTCATTCTTTCAATATCCTCTGGCAGTGTTCTGGCGGTCGGATTTGGCAATATGCCTTCGCAACGCGAATTCATATTTTCGCCTGGCGCGCAGTATGAAATACCGTTCGCGGTGGTCAATTCTCCGACTATCCGTGTCAGCGCGTACACCAGCACCGTAGAAGAGCCTTCGACAGTGGGTACGCCAGAGGATAACAACGTCATGCGTTACGTAACGCTCGTCGACCCAGACCCCGATGGTCCTCCGCGGGGTGTCGCGCTGCGTTTCGACCTGCCGCAACAGCTCAGACCAGGCAGATATGAGATTTATGTCTTATCGAGCGAGGTGGCTCCCAGCGATGGTGGGACTGTAGGGTCTATGGCCGCTTCACGGCTCATGTTCACGCTCCACGTCCTGCGTCAAGACAAATTCATCGAACTTACTTCATTCCAAGCGTTGCCGGTACCGCAAGGTGTCTCTGCGAATGCGACGATTGGCGTCGTGAGCAGGACCTTGCAGGATATAAGCAGTATCGCCGCTGAGATTCGACTCTATCGTGACGGCGCGCTCATAAAGAGTGTGTGGTCGACGCCTGAACCGTTGCCCTCGAAAGAATCGGCCTTATTGATTGCAAATATCGATACGGACGATCTTACTGGCGGTGATTACGATATCAACGCCACTATTCATTATGACGGGAATAGTATCGATTCTTGGTCGGAGACTCTTAAGGTAGGCACTCTCCACGTGAGGCTTGTCAACCACTCTCCTACTTTAACGTATAATACTACCAACAGACTTTTTTTCAGTATCGGTAATGAGTGGAATCGGGAATTGCGCGATGTGTACGCTGAAGTGCGCATCGGTGCCCAGACTAAGAAAAGTCCAAGTCAGAATATCCCGCCGTTTGGCCAGACACAGTATGATTTGTATATTGATCGTGATGAGTCGCTCCTTCCAGGACGTGTCGATGTCAATATCTCTGTGACGTTCCAAGACTATGATTCTGTGGGCAAACGCTATGTCACCAAGAGCGAGTCTTTCACCGCTCCCATCGATATTATTCTCCCTCCGGAGCCGGAACAGGGATGGCTCGAGAAGAATATGGTCTATATAGGCGTCGGTATTGTGGTGCTGCTATTCATCATGATGGTGGTTATCATCGTTCTCTTGTTGCGACGTCCAAAGGAACGGGCGCCGCTCGCATCGTCACCTCGCGTTCCGCCATCGAATGCACAGGCCGCTTCGCAAGCACCTTCGGTCCGTCCAGTATCGTCTGCAGCGGCGCAACAACCTTCGAAGCAGGCCTCTCCTGCCTCGTTATCATCGCCCCAGACTGCCCCTGTTGTTCCGCCGGTCACATCTACGAAACCCGTGAGCGGGGCTGCGAAGCCGTAAACTAGATAAACAACGTGGCAGCAAACCTCGTCATGGGCGTTGCTTCGATGCGAAAACGGCGTTCTTCGGTCACGGTGCGTTCTCCAACTACGCGCGCAGTGTCGAGGTTATGTTCGAGACGTTGGCTGATTCCCATTATTGTTCTTGCCGCAATGCTGGGTTGTGTGATCGCTTATTTCTTCGCGAAAGAATGGTATATTTTCGATGTTGAAACGAAAGACGTCACGTACAAGGTGACCTCTGACGCGGCAATAGGATTCGACACTAACACCAGCGCTCTCACATTCGGGAGGATTCCCCGTGGCGGCGGGGGCGAGCGGAGAGCGACTTTAGTCTCAGGCATCCCTGCCATAGCCCACATTCGCATCGATCCCGCCTATATGCGTGATACTGTGATTGCGTCTTCTTATCGCGTGTCTCTCGTGCCCGGTGTTCCTGTAGAGCTAAGGTTCAATGCAGAAATACCTGATGATATGCCTCTTGGCACGCACAATGGCACTCTCACGGTCACGTACACTCGACGCATGCCTTGGGAGTGATGTTCTCAAACGACTGGCACCCCCAACTTGTCCAACGCTATTTTACCGTTCTTGACGATCCGTCGATTCTTGCCTATTGAGGTGTCTATACTATGGTGTGGTCCGACCGTGACGCGCGGGATGCCTATAGCGCAATACTTTGAGATAATTATCTCCGCTGCCAAGAGCCTTTGAGCCGTTGCTGTACATTCGAGTCTGGAACGCTCCGCCTGACGAGAAACACCTCTATCGCTTACATGCCATTCCACCCGTTACGTTTATATAATCTCTTGACGGAAACCACGCTGAGTGGGATCTGTGGATGAGCGAAGAGTTTTGTTGACTGCGATGTATACAGTCCTTATCTGTACGCTCGTGATTGGTGTATCGCAGTTCCTGCTTGTGTCTCACATCAGACCTCCCGATCGTACGACCGACCCGACTGCGCGGGCTTCGAGCGGGATAATGACGTTCTGCATCAATAATCCCCCGAGTATCATCGTGCCGTGCAATGCGACGATGGTGCAGAATTCAAGCTATTACTGTCGTCTCAATTACACTGACGCCCAGAATGATAGTGTCGTGTTCTACATGCCGTTATCTGTGAATAATATATTCAACCTCTCGTCGTCGGGTATCATCAATTTCACGCCCACTAATGATGATGTGGGAAACCATACTGCGGAGTTCATTGTTGCTGATCTCTCAGGGTGCTCGAATAATGAGGATAGAGAATACTTCAATTTCACAGTGCTCAATATCAACGACCCGCCGTATCTCATCAAGCCTGTCCCGAACCAGCAGTTCGCGACCAATAAGACCCTATCGGCGTTTTTCCTGGACACCTATTTTGCAGACCCTGATGGTGATCCATTGACTTATACGAGCACGCCACTCTCGGACGTCGAGATCCAGATCCTTCCCACTTCGGAAGTCCGGTTCTTCTCGAGTGCCTGCCCCTCACCGCAGAGCATCGTCTTCACCGCAACCGATCCATACGGCGTNNGATAGCAACGAGGTCACTATTACTGTGGATTGCCAGACTGCCGGCGGAAGCAACAATAGCGCGGGCGGCGGCGGGGCTGGTGGCGGCGGCGGCACTAATGATGCATGCCAGTCGCTTTGGGAGTGCGATGATTGGCTGCCATGCTTGCCGACGGGATTCCAGTGGCAACACTGCTATGACCTGCATGGTTGCGAAGAGGCCAAATATTTCAAGAGGCCATGCACGTACACCGGGCCGCCGCCGTTCTGCGCGGAGAATTGGCTGTGTCAGGGTTGGGGCAAGTGCTTCATGAACGGTTCGCAATCCCGATCGTGCCGTGATCTGCAGAATTGCGGTACGAACATAACGAAACCGCCGTTGCACCAGAAATGCAAATACCAACCGACTTGTGATGATGGGATACAGAACGGTGATGAGTCCGGAACGGATTGCGGCGGATCGCTATGCCCTTCCTGTGCGATATTGCAGAATCCGTCTCCCATCGTCGGAGATGGTGGTCTAAGCGCGTGGCTCATCGCCATCATCGTGCTCAGTATACTGCTTGCATCGGGCATCTTGCATTACTATCGTGGTCAGATCGCGCAAGGGATCGCGCTCCTCGGCTTCCTGATCACGCATCGCACCTATAAGGAGATCCTTCTCGATGCGCCGCAACGGAACTCTTTCTTCGAACGGGTCCTTGCATTCGAGCAACTCCTCGGAACGGATGCTGGTCAGAAAATGACTCCTGCGGCAGTATATTCGACGTTGGCGAATCTCCTGAGACAGTACTTCTCAGATGCCCTTCTCGCGCGCGAGGACTCTTCGGCCGAGGAGATAGCCGAGCGATGTAAGGTTCTCTCCTTACGCCCAGAGACTGCAGCGCTCATTAATGGCCTATTCGCAAAACTGCCTGTGCTTGAGCAAGAGGAGCTCGAACTCGATCTCTTTTTCGTGCGAGCGACGCTTGAGGAACTCCGTACCGCGGTCTGTCTCACGAGCGATTATCGTCACGAGGAGCTCTTACGCCCCGTCGAGGAGGTGCTTATCGATGAGTATATGAGCTTCTATGACGAGATATTCGCCCGTGCCATCAATGTGCTGCGCGCGGTGCAGTACGATCAGATAGAAGATGCTCGGAAAGGGTATTTGACGCTTCTCACGCGCTATGAGCCGCTCTCTGAGGCGGAGAAGGAACAGATCTATCCACAGTTGCGATGGCTTTTCGACACTGTGAAATTCTCTTCGGAGATGACTGGTGCTCGTGTCGTTGATAAGTCGGCAGTTCCGGCAGCTGCTTGACTGTACGTTCTATGTTTATACGTTATTTCTTGCATCTCATCTTGCATCTAGCCGTTGAGGGTATCGTGTCCAGGTCTTTTGTCTGCCCTGTCTGACTGTGTCTTTCGTCCTGGTTCTCCGCGGTTTTTCATGATCTTGTTTTCTGGTGCTGTCTCTCTTCGTGGGGGGTGTGTGTCGCTCCATTCCCGGTCTGATGCGTCGCTCCGTGTTCCATACAGAAACCTATATAAATGGAATTCGCTAAGTTTAGTTAAAAGATTTACAACACGTAACTTAGTTAGCTTATTTAACAAACATAACTAACTTATTCAAGGTGCTTGATGGTGCATGTGAATATCGATATCCCCGACGATCTGCATAAACGATTGCGTCTCGCCGCGGTGAGTAACGACACGACGATCAAAGCGATCGTAAACGACGTGCTGGCGAAAACGAGCGAGAGGACAGAACGATGATCTCCTCCCGGAATCGATGCGTCGTGAGGTCTGATTCACGTACGATATATGCTGCTGTCTGTGGTGCTGCGGTGATGCCGCTCAGAGGCACTGTGCATAGTTGATTGGCGGTCCCTACATGGCGAATATCAACGTAGAGATCCCGGATGATGTATACAAGAAGGTCAAGCTCGCAGCTATTCTCCAAGACAGGACCGTCAAGGATTTCATCATCGAACGCCTCGAGGTCGAACTACGGAGGCGCAAGGCATGATGCGTCGTTCATCGGCGCGGCCGTTGCTTTCAGCCGTCGCTATTGTTGCGGCATTCTTATGCGCAGTTACTATCATAGGTGCGGTCTCTTTCATCAGCAATCCCTCTCTATCCTGGTCTTCTGACGGACCCTATACGAATGATTCTATATCGTGCAATTGGTCGTACGCGGCCAACGCGGAAGTAGGGCAGAATATCACTATCTTGCGAAACGGCACGCAGAATGTATCGTTCGATGAATCGGTTGCGGTGAACACGAGTTTTGTCATTCCCGCGTCATGGACCATGAAGGGAGACAACTGGACCTGCATCGTGACGTTGTACAACAACACCGACCTTTCGCAGAATACCACCTCTTCCGCGAGCGTACGCATCAAGAACTCGCCGCCGATCACTGAAGCCGTCGGAACATACGGCGTGTTCATCGGCGGTGCCGATATCGGATACTCGTACAACGTCGTCGAACGCACCGTGTACTATGTGCAAGCGATCGCATTCGATCCCGACAGGAATACACTGCGTTACCAGCCGTCGTCCGATTTCTGCGTT
>DUGD01000028.1 GCA_013331575.1 Candidatus Woesearchaeota archaeon | reverse complement strand
CGCCGCTCGCATAGCTGCTTCGCCCATTTGGCTCGCAGACTCGCGGCCGGAGGAAAGCATAGCTTTCCTCGGCCAGGAAAGCGAGGAAATCTGCGATTTCCTGCTCCAGAGTTCTATGAACTCTCGGAGCTTCGCTTCCCTCGGCTCGGGACCCGCTCCAAGGCGGCAACGGAGGCTGATGGCTGCTTGGTTTGTCATCCTGTTGTTTCCGACGCTATCTTTAAATACAACAGCGTCAGGTTCTCCACTATGGCTATGCGCACCGAAAAAACGAACGGTATGCTCCGTATCGGCGACGATCGCGATATCGCCGTCATGAACTTCGAGCTCGAGAAAGAGGATATCATGAAGTTCAAGCCGCTCTACGAGGCGATGCACATGTTCCTCATGGAGGAGGGGTATAGCCATCCGCTGACCAACGACGACAAGGTCGAGGACCTCTATTGGGAGCGATGGACGCCGTCAGGGGCGAAAGAGCAGCACATATGGTGGCGTGTGAAAAAGGACATCAACCCCTACATCCGCTACTTCGTCGCCATCAACTTCCAGACCCTCAACATCACGAAAGCCGAGACCGCCTGGAAGAACAAGAAGATCAACGCCGAGAAGATAGATTGCATCGTACGCGTCTCGTGCGTGCTCCAGTGGGATATGAAGAACAAGTTCCAGAAGAGCATCGCATGGCGCTTTCGCAAGGCGTTCTTCAACCGCGTCTACCAAGAGGAGATAGAGGCCCGCAAGAACGACCTGAACAACTTCGGAATGAAGTTCCAGCGCCTCATCAAGCAGTACTTCGAGATGACGAGCGAAGGCGAGTACCCCAAGATACACCAGGACCCGATGGGATACAAAGGATGAGCTCTTTATTGTGCACAACGCAAGAATGATATTTTTATCGTCAGTATCGTTCGCATAGTTAGTGCGGAGTGCCGCCTTGGCGTGTGTTCAGGAGGCGAGGTGCTAGCAAGCCTCGCCGACGTAAAACGACGATGTCATAGATGCGCCGCGGCATAAGAAGAACCGGTAGTTACTATTGCGTCTAACTCATCGCTTCTTCGCGCGCGACCAGAAAACGAGCGCGACCAAGGAACCGCCGAGCGTGTCGGCGACGAGATCCATCATCGAATCGGTGTAGCCCATCGAACCGAGATGCAAAGGCGGCGGCAGGATGTGAAAGAACCACTCGAAGACCTCCCATGCGCCGCCGACGGCGAGAGCGAAGAGCACCGCGCCGCCATACACCACCATCCNNGCCTGCGCAAGAACGAGATGGCGAACCACGCGAGCACCGCTCCAGCGCCAGCGTGGAATAGCTTGTCAAGCCCGAGATAATACTCGGTGTCCGACCACAAACCGAGGAACGAGACGATGATGGCAGCGGAGAAGATGGCGCATGTCACCGCGTCGAGCGTATAGTACGATCCATTGCGTTCACGACGCGCCATCCATATGAGGAGGAGCGACCCGATGAATATGGCGCAATGGAAGACTGCGCCGCCCCACTCGCCGCGCGCGAGGACGACCGCGATGAGCGCGAGGTACACCGCGCGGAGCGCCAGCGACAAATACCGCGATGACGACTTTGCTGATGATGTCCGAACTTGACGTCTATGTCTTCTCATGGCCATTTGAAAACGGCGGTCGTACTTAAACTCTGCGGGAGAGCATCGTCACGTCCTCGTCGTCATCATATTCCCGCTCTCATAGCGGCGCAGGCCGAACTTGAAGAGCAATATGCTCGTCGTGAGAAGTAGAGTCGCGACCACTGCGAGCCAGCCGAGCATCGACCATGATGCCGACGCCACGACATTGCGCGGCACCGCGGCGATGAACGCGACCATGGTGAGGTACATGACGCCGCGCAGTCCTGCGGAGTACGTGTCAACAGGCCACACCGAGACGCTCACGCAGATACGGTGCAGCATCGCAGAGATCTTCCTTGGTCGCGATACGAAGAATGAGAGTGAGTCGATCATCATCTCGAAAGCGAAGAGCACTATCGCGCCAAGCATTGCTGCGCACAGCGCGAGTGGGAGTTGGTCGTGCGCGAGCACGAGAATTATCATCATGCCGAAGAGGACATCGCCGATAGCGCTGTACATCATGCGGCCAAGGTACGCGTGGAACACTTCGTCGAGCGGCGTCATGAGGTAGAAGTCGAAACCGCCGTCCTCAACGCTGCGGTAGATGTTGTTGGCGTTGCCGAAGAAGACGAAGACGAGGCCGAAGCCAAGGGCGCCGATGCCGAAGACGAGCGTCGCGTCAGCGGCATTGTAACCGTTGATGGTGCCGAGCTCGCGGAACAGCAGGAACCACAACACTATCCATATCGAATCGTTGAGGAACATGCCGATGGTCTGCGCGAAGAAGTTGAAACGATATTCCATCGCGGTTTTGAGATGGAGCCGGAAGTACTCCTTGTAGACGCGCCAGTTATCCGCCATTGACCATCACCTTCTTCGTGGCGCGTTTGAACATCAGGTACGCAATGCTGGAGAGTAGCGCGATGTAGAGCAGTTGCATCCCTGCAACGTACAGGAACTCGCTCCATGAGAACTTCACGAGCAGCTTCGCAGGATAGTAGATGATGAATGCCGGCGGGAGCGCTTTCACAATCACTCCGATTGTCGCGGGGAAGACGTCGAGTGGGAAGAACATGCCCCCCACGAGGAACATCAGCTTACTGTAGAGCCACATGTACGGGTCGGCGTCTTCCGTCCAGAACGCTATCATACCGATGCACAGCGAGATGAGGAAGTTTATGGTGACTGCGAAGAACACGAGCAGTACGCCGAACAGGATCGCGTGTGCCTGTAGCATCGCCCCTCCCATGAAAATCCCGAATGGTATAACTATCAACAGTGTACCGAAGAGCTCCATGGGTATCGAGCCGAGAAATGTTGCGTATAACGAAAGAGGATATGAGTATGGCTTCGACATCGCTGTTGCGACGGCGCCCGTCTGGATATCCGCGTTGATCTCTTTGATGATGCCTTTGCCCGCGCTGAGGATTACCTGCGCGAAGATGAGGTACCAGACCATCATGCCCCAACTGAATATGCCGTAGAACAGCGTCTTTTGCACCGCGGCATAGATGGAGACGGTGACGAGGCAATGCACGAGCGTCACGACTGCGCTCGGCATGGAATCGCCGAAGAAATTGAGCATGTCCTCTTTGACGACCGTCTTGAACAGACCGCGGTAGGCAGCGAATGTCATGCGTTCCTCGCTTCGCTTTGTTGAGTCAGTGGACGCCTTGGCGTTCTGCACGAGGGACGAGTATTGCGAGGCCGTGCCGAGCAATCCTGCGAGTCCCGAGACAGACCGAGAGTGAATGCGCCGCGTCCACAGTAGATGGTCTTTCTCACGCACTCCTCCGGTAGATCTCCTCGATGACCTCCTCAATCGGCGGGTCGGCTATCTCGATGTCGTCGATAGCGTAGTGCGCCGCGACTGCGCTGAGTACAGTGTGGATATCAGTGACCTTCGTGTCCACAACGAGCTTCGTGACATCCTTGTCATCGTGCGCGATGTGCACGCCCTGCAACTCGAGGCGTTTGGCCTGCTTGCGCTTGTGCACCGTGATGAGTTTCTTCTGCAGGTATGACTTGCGCAATTCATCGAAGCTCGAGTCGTGCACGATGTGTCCGGAGTTGATGATGATGACGCGGTCGCACACCTCCTCAATATCGTCGAGGTCGTGGCTCGTGAGGAGCACGGTGACGCCTTGCGCGTTGATGCGCTTGATGTGGTCGCGGAGCGCCTTCTTCGCGAGGATGTCGAGACCGATGGATGGTTCGTCGAGATAGAGCACTTCCGGGTCGTGCAGCAATGCGGCGACGAGCTCGCAGCGCATGCGCTGGCCCAAGCTGAGCTTGCGCACCGGTGTCGTGAGGAGATCCTGTATCTCGAACGTCTCCACTAAATGCTTGAGCCGTTTGCGATATGTATCTTCAGGGATGCTGTAGATGGCGGCGAAAAGATCGAAACTGTCCTGCGGCGGCAGGTGCATCCAGAGCTGCGAGCGCTGGCCGAAGACTGTGCCGATGCGGTACGCGAGCTTCTTGCGCTCGATCCACGGCGTCATGCCGAGCACCGAGACGGTGAGGTTCGCGTGCTGGTCGGGATAGAGGATGCCGGTGAGCATCTTGATCGTCGTGGATTTCCCCGCGCCATTCGGCCCGATGAACCCGACGAGCTGCCCCCGCGGGATGCGGAAACTGATGTTGTCCACGGCGCGCGTGGTCTTGTACTCGGGATTGAAGAGCGAACGCACGCTCGCGGCGAAGCCACCGCCCTTCACTTTCGTCTTGAACGTCTTGTGCAGGTGCTCCACTATGATGGCGTCGGTCATATCCCTGCTTGCTGATTCTGATTATATAAATTCTCCGACGATGTTCGACGGAATCAAGTAGACTGCTGACTGGCGGGATTATACGAAAAAGAAATCTCATCGTTTGTGTAGGTTCACAGAATATAAACGTTGGTACTCCTGTCGAATCGAGAGTCGTTGTCAGTTCAAGTTATGTATATAAACGTCCTATGTTCAAGGAGCGACATGGTTGAAGCGTCCGAGAAAGAGCTCCTCGCATTCTGGAAGAAGCACGTCGATGGAAAGCGTCTGTACCGAGTGGTCGCAAGAAAGTATGTCCCTGATATCAGACGTAGCGGCTTGAATCCGGGAAAGAATCCATACAAGAGCAGGACGAAAGATATCCGCGCGTTCTGCCGCATACTCCTCGCGCTCCGCAAGAAGGGATTCGTGATGATGCGTTGGTGGGGACGACCTGTGGACCAGTTGAACGTAGTCGAGACGACGTTGCGTGATATCACGTCCGGCTATATCGACTTCACTCCGGATTATAAGTCCTCTTTGACTATCGACTATTATCTGAATCTGCGTGGCGGTGCGCTAGCACAGACCATCTATATCTATTCAGAGGAGCTGCTGATGAAACAGCCACCGCTCACCGCGAAAGAATGGACTCTCGTCAAGAGGATGAACTCCTGGTCGAAAGAGCTATGCAGCGACGAAAACGCCCTCCTATCCATCCCCGCATCATCGGCGTATCTAGAACACGCCAGTTTCCAGCACTTCACCGGTCCGTATGTCGAATCGCCGTTTGGGAGCTTCGGGCATTTCAAGATGGTTGTCAAGAAGAACGGCCTCGGATTCTACAAACCCTATCTGGAGGGGAAGAAACTATTCTATCTTAGGACAACGAAGTCGATTCCCCCATCAGTACTACGCTTCGGAAAATAAGACGAAGAAAAAAGAAGTATACTCACGCTTTCGTGATGCGCTCTTTCCCGCCCATGTACGGACGCAGGACCTCGGGGATGACGACGCTGCCGTCGGCCTCCTGGAAGTTCTCGAGGATGGCGACCATGATGCGCGATGTGGCGAGCGCCGTGTTGTTGAGCGTGTGCGCGTAGCCGCGATCCCCGGTCTTCGTCACGTAGCGGATGCCGAGATCCGTCGACTGGTACGTCGTGCAGTTCGAGAGCGACAGCACTTCGCCGTACCCTTGCGTGGTCGGGCGCCAGACCTCGAAGTCGTGCGATTTCGCCTTCCACAATGCGAGGTCGCCCGTGCAGATCTCGATGATGCGGAACGGCAAACCGAGCCCTTCGAGGACCGCTTCGCCGTTGCGCATGAGCTCGTCGTACGACTCCCATGTCTGCTCAGGCGTGCAGAAGATGAACTGCTCGACCTTGTTGAACTGGTGCACCCTGAANNGGCGGAAGCACATCGAGTAGCCGACGTACTTGCGCGGCAGCGTCTCGGCGGGCAGCGTCTCGCCCGAGTGCATCCCGAGGATGGCGTGCTCGGCGGTGCCGATGAGGCACAGCTGGTTCTCCTCGGATTTCTCCTCGGCTTCCCGCACCTCGTAGATGGACTGGCGTATCGCGCCGATATCCATCGCGGCCTTAAGTACGGGCAGTTTGACCATGAGCGGCGGTTCGATGTACGTGAAGCCGCGCTTCGTGATGACGTCTATCGCGTAGCGGATGAGCGCTTGGTTGAGGAGCGCGAGGTCGCCTTTGAGGAAGTAGAACCCGCTTCCCGTCGTCTTCGCGCTCGCCTCGAAATCGGCAATGCCGAGCTGCTCGCAGAGCTCGACGTGGTTCTTGACCTCGAAGCCGAATGTGCGGGGCGTGCCGACGCGTTTCACCTCGACGTTCTCGCTGTCGTCCTTGCCGAACGGCACGTCGTCGCGCATGACATTAGGTATCTGTGCGCGCAGGTCATCGAGGGTCTTCTCGAGCTCGAGCATGCGTTCTTCCGCGCTCTTGATCTGCTGCGGGATCGCTTTCGCGCGCTCGAGGTGCTGGCCCGCGTCCTCGCCCGCCTTCTTGGCGCGGTTGATGGCTTCCGACACCTTGTTGCGCTCGGCGCGCAGGGCGTCGACTTGTCCCTTGAGCTCGCGCCACTCCTTGTCGAGACCGAGCAGCTCGTCGAGCTTCTGCATCCTGTCGTCGCGCTGCTGCTTGGTGATGGTGGCGCGTAGTTCGCTTGTGTGTTCCCGTATGAATTTGAGGTCGAGCATATGTCCTCCGGATGATGCTTCATTTTTAAATGTTGATGCGGGCGATGCCGCCGTCGATGCGATGAAACAAGGATGTGCCGTCGATGGCTGCGGAGCGCTAACTACTATTGCAGAACACTGGGAAATCTAGGCGCTTGCGCATGACGTGACGAAGCGCTCGTGGTTTTATAACCTTTCTGGCGATGCTCGGTCAAAACCTGTATAAACGCCATCACGGCAATCGCATCCATGAGCCTCTACGCCAAGCTCGGACGCACGGATGCGCCGATCGTCGTCGATGATGCGAGAGTCTGCAAGGACATCACTGCCATCGTGCGCAAGGAGTGCCCAATAAGCGACGTGCAGCGCGGCGGCACAATCCTGAATCTCGGCAGCGGCGAAATGTCGGTCAATTACCTCTGCGCTTGCCGCGGCAAGGAGTTTGTGGCTTNNTACGCCAAGCGGACAAGCCATGCTTCGGTGTCTCCGGCTACAAACGGTTCGAACGTTACGCGAGAAGACGCGGACTAGAGGTCGAGTTTTCGGGTTATGAGGAGTAATAGATTGGTTCATGTGAACTGTTGCATTTTGACGAAACAGGTTCGGCGTTTTGATAGATACACATAAATATGTGTAATCACATACTGACTGCATGGCGAACATGACCTTGGCGATTCCCGACGAGTTACATGCTGTCATGAAAGAGCACGCGGATATCCGCTGGAGCGAAGTGGCAAGGAAAGCT
>DUGD01000002.1 GCA_013331575.1 Candidatus Woesearchaeota archaeon | reverse complement strand
GTTCGCGAGATCGGCGGCATTATCGATGCGGTCCCCTCTGACTACCCAGAACACCTTATCATCAGTTACTTTGCTGAGCGTTGTGCGCTTGAGAGCCTGGAAATCGACAGTCATATCCTACACCCCTTTCTTCGTGGTACCCCTCTGACTATGCCTATATAAGGGTTTGTGCCCTTTGGGGAGTGGTGTCGGGGACTATTTCTCACTAGACATGATTGTACTCGTTCATGATTTCCTTCTCTCGCCCCGGCCATCCACTCTCTACTTGTCTCAGGCAGTCCATGGTGGGGGCCCGACACTCGTCACCCCACAGCCTGCCTTCGAGGTGTGTGCCAAGGGGGCGAGTATACTTTCAGTTCTTGCCTGCGCTTCCTNNACTGTGCCAGTTCCCGCCGAGCGGTGTTGAGCTGCGAAGCGTATTCTCTTGCGTTATCGGACTGTGCCTGCGCCTCACGCATCGTGATCGCGAGTCTCTCTTCAAGCGTGTCGGCTCGTACTTTCTGCGAGTTCGTCACGGTGCGGACGATAGTCTCTTGTACATCCGTCCGTACTTGGCTGCCGTATGGCGAAGACAAGTAGAGCATCGCGCAGCACGCTCCCATCGCCGCGGTCGTGGCTTTCGGGTATCGTATGGCCAATCGCATCGTCTGCATGCTTGCGATGCCCACAAGCCCTAGCGGGACCCATACTGGCGCTGTGATGGCGCCAATGATGGTGTACACTGCTGTCTTCCTGAACATCGATGGTATGTCTGTCATGGTAGTATCACCTTATGGTGTAGTATGCTATTTTGTATTGTGCTGTTCTGTATTCCGGTTGTTTGGTGCGCGGCATCCATCCGTTGCTCTCTTCGGGGCGATCCGCTCGCGCTCAGTGCATGGCCGGATTTCGCAGCAATTCTCGTACCCGCACAAGGTCCTGCTTGAACCCTCTCTCTTCCTCGCGTAACTGGTCCGCGATGCTGTCCGTGGTCGATCGTGTGGTCATCGACGAACGATCTACGGTCTTGGTGTCGTACGAGGATTGCGCTGCCGGCGTTGCCGGAGTGTCGCGCCTGTGTTCCGTGCCGTCCGGAGCATTGTCTTTTTGTCTATCGCGTCGTTTCGCTTCATCGATGACGTCGAGGACCTCTTCTTGCAGCGAACGGACGCGTTCGATCGTGCCTTTGCTCGCGAAGTACTCGCCAAGCTCGGGAAATCTCTTGCACAGATACATGCCCACCATGTCGTAGATGCGCGGATCGATGCTCTTCGTCTCTTCATTGCGCGATCCTATGTGTCTGTATGCGATGGGGAGCGCTATCATCCATGGCGGGGGATCGTTCGTATGCACGCCGATGCGGTCGCATACGTCTTTGATCTCGTGCAAATACTCTTGCGCTTTCGCGATGCGATCAGTGATTGCTCGTAGCATGGGTTCACCTTGCAGTTCTGCGTATCGTTCTGTTCGTTGTTTCTCTATTCATCGTTCTGCTCCGATCCCTATCGCTTGCTTGATGCGATCCGTCGAGTGCCATCCCGCGATCCCGCCGATGACCGCACCTAAGAGCATGCTGCCGTTCCGGTAGATGCTATTTGCTTGCGTTGTGTCATCCTTGGCGAGTGTGAGCCGGTCGAACTTGTGAATGATCTCGGGGCCGAATGCGTACCCCGCAGCGCCCGCGCCCAAGCCCCATAGGTGGCGTGTCCTATCCTCTTTGCTCTTGCCGTTGAGGAAGAGTGAGTATCCAAGCCATCCGATGCTGCCGAGGAGGATTATCCCGTTCGGCTTTTGGTAATCGTTCTCCCGCATCGCATCATCGATAATCGCCTGTAGTTTTCGTTCTGCGACAGTCGGTGTGTTGGCGCTCGCTGCGCCGTTATGTGCGACGACGGGTGGAGGGGGCGGTATTATCGTTCGATACTGCGTGGTTGGAATGGGTGGTGGGATTAACGGAGCGGCGATTGCCGGTCGGACACCGGACTGTGTTGTATGCAATGCTCCAGCATCATATTGTTCGGTGATATGTGCGTTCGCGGGGTGTCGTTGTGACGATTGCGATGGGGGTAGCGCTTGCGTCGCCGATTGTCGTCTGTCGAAGTATCGTCCTGCGATGCCGCCGATCATGGCGCCTCCTGCCGCGTAAAGCGCCCGTTCCTGCACCGCATCGCTGAGCGTCGAATCCTTCATCGCCGCTATCTTCTCCTGTAGGCGTGGGCCGTAGATGTATCCGATGCCGAGCAGTGCAAGGCCGGAGACCATGCGTATGCGCTCTTCTTTGTCATTGTGCTTCGCATACTGCAGTATCTGATGCGCTGCGATCGTATCGACCGATAGCTTGAGAAGTTGCCTGCCAGTCACCTTTTCGCCGAGTATATCCATCTTGCGCCTCCTCGCCTTCCGGCGTACTGCGGAGAGTGCGACCAATGTTAGAAACCTGCCGGCATGAACTCCGGATTGGCATCGCTTCGGGCGCAGATTCTCCGGATAGTGGCGGGGCGTGTCGGAAGAAGGGGCCGGTTCTTGATAGATGGCTGTTGACTGATAGATTGTTGAGTGAAACATTGTTGATTGATGCATAGTTGCATTATACGTTTGTGATGATGAGTACTCATCGTGGCGATTTGCGGTCGCAGATTGCAATCATCATATTCACAGTCTCACAATGCAGCGATGAGAAGCGCGATGTTGATGGCGTAGATGCTGGTGCACACGACGCAGAACGTCCGCAATTTGAAATACTGCAAGTAACCGAGATATACTGAGCCCAGCACTGAAACTGCGGCGAGCGGAAGCACGAACTGCGGAGCGACATACGCGGCGAGTAGAATGGTGGTATAGAAGACTATCCCGCCGTACGAGTTGGAGATGCCGAACGTCTTGCCGTATTCGCTGGTGAACGCTTTGGAGCACGAGATGCGGTCGTTGATATCGCAGACCGGTTTGTATGTAGCGTCTTTGCGTACTTTCCGCTCCTCCATGATTGCATAGGCTGAGAATGCCAGGCCGATGATGGAGATGATGGTTATTGCAAGCGGTATCATGCATGTCTTGTCTCTCTTTTATCTCGTATCCCTCTTTCTTCCTGTCTCTTCGTTCTGTTTAAAAGCGTATTCCCGAATGACTCCTAAATCCCGATCGGTGCTCGATGCATTGAGTGGCGTTCCATCCACAGTGACGTCAGCATTAACGATCATCGTGTGTGATGTTGACGGCGCGTTCTACCGGCTCCTTGTAATTGATGTGGCCGTACTTGAGGCTGCCGTGCTTGCCGATATGCATGAAAAGCGATTGCGTGAGCCGCAGATCCTGCGCGAGGTACTCCTTGAGCTCGTCGATACGGCCCGCTCGGAAAAGCTCCGGCGCGTCGATGCCTTTTCCTAGTTTATCGAGCGATAGGTTGCGTTGCGCGAGGTCGCTAAGCCCTATGTTGCGGTCCGTCTTGCGGGCGAGGATACGCAGTATATCGTAGGTCTTGTCCTTGTAGCGCATCGCGACATCGAAACCGGCGTACTGCTGCAGTACTTTGTAGTCGAAACCGAAGAGGTTATGTCCGACTATCAATTCTGCTTCGTCGAGCAATGCGAAGAATGCGGGCAGTTCGTTCTCGTCGAAGAACCACACTCTTTCGCCGGATATAGCGCCCACGACGCTCACATGCATCGCATCGAGCCGTCGGTCATCGGGGATGAGCTCCTGCGTCTCGATATCGATGGTGATGATCATGGTGCGCCTTTTCGGTCAATATTATCTAGTTGTCGCCTTGGAGCTCTTCCAGAAATTGGTCCGATTCATGCAGGACCAATTTCGTCAAATCACGGAACGGAGTCCTCAGAAATCAGAGATTTCTGGGACGCCGGAAACGAAAAATCGTTTCCGAGCGTGAGTCAAATGCTCCGCGACAAAAATATTTTTAGTTATCCGCTCACATATTCCTGTTGCCCTTCGATCGTCGGATGCCTTGCGCTGGCATGAACGGTTCTCCCGTTTCCGGGTCGAAACGCGTGATGTTGTTGATGCGTCGCACGAACTCGTCGGCAGGCCGGAGATTGCGCTCCTGTGCGCGCGTGAGGAGCGATGTATGGGGCAGTGCGACGAGCGCGTTCGGTATCTCCCATACGCTTTGGTTCCGCGTCATCCAATCCGCGCCGTCGAATTGTCTGAGGTCGAGCGGCCCCGCGAAACTGCGCAGTGTCTTCTCGCCGGCATAATTGAGATACTCGTGGAAATAGCTCATCGCGAGTTCACGCAAGGTCTTGTATACTGGATCGCGATAGCCGTTGCAATAGTGGTTTGACTTCGCGATAGCGCCCCAAGCTTTCGTTTTCGGATCGCGGAAGAGCGCGAGCACATGGTCATCGTCCTTGCGGTTCGCCATGAGGTCGAGGAGAAACGCTTTGCGGCCTTGCATGCGGAGCACCATCGCCGCGAACATCGCCGCCTCTATGCAATGCGCCTTGCCCGTGCGCAGCACCGTGCGAGGGGAACGGCACTCGTCGCCGTCAGGCTCGAAATTCGGCTTGAGATCGTCGATGAACGACTGCAGCTTCTGCGGCGAGGAGAGCGACTTTAGGAGCTTGCGCTCGGCGACGGTCCAATCATCGGAGGTCGTCTTTTGTATCATCGTCTTTCGTTTCATGCTCTTCTTCATGATCATCCTGTTCTTATCATGCGTTCTATATATAAAAATTCGTTCTTGCGATGTCCTGTCTCTTCGTCGCTACGGCCATGTTATTCTTCGTCAACTACTCTTACGTTTGTCGTCCATGTCTTTGTGCGTCGCTCAAGCACGGTGCTGCGATGAATCCTGTGGTCGTCAGCCACTCCTTCTCGTCCGTATTCGTGTGTTGACTTCGCTGCGGCGGTTACATCGCCATCGACGACATGGTCTCGGCCCTCGCAAGGTGGCGCGCAGGAACAATGTTCCTGGCGCGAAGGAATCACAGATTCCTTGCGCGAGAATTCATGATTGAATTCTCAGCGCCCCGAAAACTTCGTTTTCGTGGGCTTCGCCACACTCAGGCCTCGGAGAACACGCCAAGGCAGCGAGATTAATTCTTCATGTCAGGAGGGCGGTTCTCCACATGAGGTGTGCCGGTCGTCGTTCTCCTCCACAGGCCATCCTTGGAATACGCTTTTAAGGCGGAATGCATCTCTTGTCATCAATGGAGTTCCAGCTCGAGAGCCCGCACAGGCCTGCAGGGTCGCAGCCAGACGCTATCAAAGCGCTCGTGGAAGGCCACGCGAAACACCGCTTCCAGACTCTTCTCGGCATCACCGGTTCCGGCAAGACCTTCACGATGGCGAATGTCATCGCGCAGCTCGGGCGACCGACGCTCGTCCTCGCGCACAACAAGACGCTCGCCGCGCAGCTCTACCATGAGCTCAAAGGGCTCTTCCCGAAGAACCGCGTCGAGTATTTCGTCAGCTACTACGATTATTATCAGCCAGAGTCGTACTTGCCAGTCTCTGATACCTACATCGAGAAGGATGCGCAGATCAACGCGCAGATAGACAAGATGCGCCTTCGCGCGACAGCAAGCATCCTGTCGCGCAAGGACACTATTGTCGTGTCTTCGATAAGCTGCATCTACGGCCTCGGCGACCCGAAATCGTACTTCGCGCTCTCCATTCCCTTGAAGAAAGGACAGTCTATCAAGCGCTCCGACTTGTTGCGGAAACTCGTCGACATCCAATACGCGCGCAACGATGAGCTGACAAAAAAAGGCGATTTCCGCGTCCGCGGCGACACTATCGACATCGCGCTCGGATACGATGACGTGCTCTTGCGCATCCAGCTCTTCGGCGACGAGGTGGATTCGCTGCAAGAGATAGATCCGATAAACATGACCGTTGTCGCCGATATCGACGAGACCGTCGTCTTCCCTGCGAAGCATTACGTGATCACCGAAGAGCAGCAGAAGAATGCGTTAGGCGCAATAGAGGCCGATCTCAAGCTGCGCATCACCGAGCTCGAGGCACAAGGGAAGATGCTCGAAGCGCATCGCCTCAAGCAACGGACGAGCTACGATCTCGCGATGATAAAAGAGCTCGGTTACTGCAACGGTATCGAGAATTACAGCCGGTACTTCGACGGCCGCAAAGACGGAGAGCCCCCTTATTGCCTGCTCGATTTCTTCCCCGACGACTTCCTGCTCATCATCGACGAGAGCCACCAGACCATCCCGCAGTCGCACGGCATGTTCAAGGGCGACTGGTCGCGCAAGGCGAACCTCGTCGAGTACGGCTTCCGCCTCCCTGCGGCGCACGACAATCGCCCGCTCAAGTACGATGAGTTCGAGCGCTTCATGCGTCATGTCATCTTCGTATCTGCGACGCCCGCCGAGTACGAGCTCTCGGTATCGGGCAATGTTGTCGAGCAGATCATCCGCCCGACAGGTCTTCTCGACCCGACGGTCGCGGTGCGCCCGACGCAAGGCCAGGTGGACGACCTGCTCCGGGAGATACGCGATACTGTTGAGCGCAAGAACAAATGCCTTGTCACCACGCTCACCAAACGCATGGCGGAAGAGCTCTCCGACTACCTCGCGAAGGCAGGGGTGCGGGTGCGCTACCTGCACAGCGAGATAGATACGCTCGCGCGCACCGAGATACTCCGGCAATTGCGAGCCGACGAATTCGATGTCCTCGTCGGCATCAACCTCCTGCGTGAGGGCCTTGACCTCCCCGAGGTGGAGCTCGTCGCCATCCTGGACGCCGACAAGGAAGGGTTCCTGCGCACCGAGCGGTCGCTCATACAGACCATCGGCCGTGCCGCGCGTAATGATAAAGGGCGCGTCATCCTCTACGGGGACAAGATCACCGATGCGATGCGAAAGGCCATCGATGTGACGCACGCGCGTCGTGCGAAGCAAGAAGAGTACAACAAGGCGCACGGCATCACGCCGGTGACGATTATCAAGGCGGTCCCAGACGCGCCCGCGACAGAACGCGCGGATGGCGATACGACTGGAGAACTTGGCGCGGCGCTACGCGGCAAATCCCTCGAGGACCAGCTCAAGATACTCGAGTTCGAGATGCAGCTCGCGGCGGACTCGCTCGATTTCGAACGCGCCATCGTGCTGCGCGACAGGGTCGCCGTCATGCAGAAGAAACTGAAGCGATAGCTTTCGGTGATCCGTCATCGTGCACTGGCAATCGCTGATAAGGTTTATATGCCATGGTGGATACTCGATAGAATGAAATTCCTCGTCATCGGCGACTTACACGGTGCGATGCCTTGCATCCCTTCCGAGAAATTCGACGCTATCATCGCTCCAGGTGACTTCTGCTCCGACGAGGCGAAGGGATTCATGTTCCAGGCGCTCAAGGAACGCCTCGCCGACCCGAAGAAGGACACGCAATGGTACGATATCGCTGGACGGAAGAACGCTCGCGCTATCATCAAGCGTTCGCTTGCTGATGGCCGTCGGGTGCTCGAGTTCCTGAACAGTCAAGGTGTGCCTGTCTATGTCGTCCCTGGTAATTGGGATTGGACTGGCAAGGAGTTCGGCCCCGAGGTCAAGGGATGGCCTTTTGCGGAACAGGACCACTATGCGACGCTGATACGCGGGCTGGATGATGTGGTCGACAGCTATCACAAGGCGGTCTCCATCGGAGGGCTCACGATAATCGGCCATGGTATCATTCCGGGGCCTGAATTCCCGCAATACACGGAGGATGTCGCTCGATATTCCCCCGCGGGGTTGAAGCGTCGGAAGAAATGGTACGATGCAGAGCGGAAGAAAGTCGCCGCTCTTTTCAAGAAAGCGAAGCGTCCGGTCGTCTTCATAACGCATAATGTGCCGTACAATACTCCGCTTGACAAGATAAACAACCCTGCATCGCCGCGTAACGGACAGCACTTCGGCAGCGTCATAGCGCGAGAGATGGTCGATTCATATTCGCCTCTCCTTTGCATCGGCGGTCATATGCACGAGTATTTCGGCTACTGTAAACTCGGCCGTACCACTTGCGTCAATGCGGGTTTCGGCGGCGCGGTCTACACGATCATCGAGACGAACGGGTCTGCGATACAACGTATGGACTTCTATCGTGACGGGAAGAGGATAGCGGACTCCTTGTTGGAGTGAGCAATATACAGGAGAAGAAAAAAAGAGAATGAAAAGAAAGAATTTCTACTCGCTCTTGGCCACTTTGAAGAGGGCCTTGAACGACACTACGAACGCTCCTGCGGCCGTGAAGATGATGATGCCGTTCATGAGCGTCGAGATGAATGGGCTGCTCGCGAGGACGAGGCGTACGCTCGATGCACTCATGACGAACGCGAGGCTCGCGACCAGGAACAGAAGCACCTCTTCCTCGGTGATGTTCATGAGCCCTACTACGACGCCGAACACCGCGAGGATGATGATCGTGTAGTTGTCGAGCCCGGCAGGTCNNTAAGAACAGCTTGTGGCCGTGCTTGTGGATGTGCGGCGTCATAGGGTCCGCTACGGGTTCGGGGGTGGGTTGCGCAGCCACCAAGGGTGCTGGTTCCGCCACTGGCGTTGCTGGTGTGGGCGCAGGTTTGGGTGCGCGCCGTACGGTCTTCTTTTTGGCCATGATTGTTCCTCCGTTATACGGATAATGGCTCTTAACGGGGAACGTGCCTATTTAAGGATGCGTTCTCACTCTTGCGTGGAGAGTGTTTTGTCGCACGGAGCATACTTCATCGTTCGAAGCGTAGGCAGGTCACTTCGATGCGTTCGATACGCTTCGTGTGCTGTCGCATCGTCGCTTTGAGCGGGAATTGGAACCGCCATCTGCTCGTCACCCGCGCGCCTTGTCTCACTGCCCAGTTCGTCAAGAACTCTTCTGTCGAAGTCTTGTGCATGCTATAGACGATGGGTGAGATGGAGAGTGCTTTGGCGACGAACAGGACATCGGCGTGTTTCGTACGCGTCCCGAACGGTGGGTTCATGATGACCGTGTCAACAACTGTGCTGAAATCGTTGATGTCGCGGCAGAACACCTCGTAGTTCTCGTGGCGTTCGCTGTACTCATTCTCGATAAAATGCATGTTCTCGCGTAGCGTCGTGAGCGCTGATTCATCCATATCGAGGAATGTGACGTGCTTCGCGCCTAACGTGAGCGCTCCGATCCCGAGGATGCCTGTGCCGCACCCTAGGTCGGCGATATGTTTCCCCTCTATATCACCGCGCATGGATGCTGACCACAGCACTTCTGCCGCCACTTCGCTATCGGTCGCGTACTGCTCGAGCTTCTCGCTTGCGCGCTCGAACGTCTTGAGTTTCGAGAGCATGACTGCCAGTTCTTTCTTCGATGAGATCATGCTTTCTCCGTTCTGTTGTTCTTTCCGCCGCGATCAGAGGGCGCACATGCTCACTGCGTTCGCA
>DUGD01000027.1 GCA_013331575.1 Candidatus Woesearchaeota archaeon | reverse complement strand
TCGAAGAAACTTGAGGACGACGGCAAACCTCCCGCCACAGTCCCCCGCACAACCTCATTACAGCACAAACCGATTACGCAGTATTGCGCTCAACACACGATGAAGAAATAATCACTCTAACGACGCATCACATCATAGCTCCCCGGAGCGGTGCGCTTCATCGGCTATCGCCTTCAGCGACCGGGAGAGGAACTCATGCACATCCTCCTCGATATGGCCGAGATCGCGGGCGAGACGTAGGAGCAGCTCCAAGCGGGATACGAGATTATGCACGGGAAATCCCGCACTCGTCGCCATGACGAGCTCGATACCCGCGGATTGCAGACGATCGCCGAGCACCGAGCACTCTTGCGAGAGACCGTCCGTGAGCGGGAAGAGGTCGAGCATGAACGCGTACACACGAGTATCGATCATAGCAGAAGGAGAATGCAACCGATATTACATGGATATCGGTAGAAAACCCGGAATATTTTCAACGCGAGCCGGATATCCTGCGGACGCACGCATCGATATCGCCGCGGATATCATCGCCGGTGAGACGCAGCACACGCCAGCCGCGGCTCTTCAGAAACGCGTCCCGCTTCGCATCGCGCGCCTTGTCATCGCGAGATGAATGGTAACGGTGACCGTCGCACTCCACGGCGAGTTTGCGTTCCGGGAACGCGAAATCTACATGGATATCTGATTCACGATACTCCCGGACATACGCTATCCCGCGCGCATCGAGCGCATCGGCAAGCATCCTTTCGAGAGGCGATTCCGTCGTCGAGTCACGCGTACGGATAGCACGCTCTTTTTCCGAAGAGAAAATTATTTCGCGTAACGAATGATATATATTGCGTATAACAAATTCAACCGTCATCGCAGCCAGAGCGACGAACAGCACCGTCAGAACGACGACGAAGACCGCGTATAGAACACCGCGGTCGTGAAGCGAGAGCGCGAGCAGCGCCAACGGGAGCAGCAAGAGCCAATACAGGAGCAAACGATACCCGGAAAGCCGCATAGGATCATCCGCTCGCGTGCTTCCACATCACGTCGAAGTAGCTCTTGTAGGCTTTTGCCGCGGCGGCGTTCTCGATGATGATGCCCTCGGGCTCGTCGGTCCATATGACGATAGCTATCTTATCGCCGTATATGTTCGTCACCGCGGGGCTCTCCGCGACGCCGAGCAGATACCTATGCTCCGATGATCGGGAATCGAGCTCTTTACGGCCCTTACGGAGGAGCAGCTTCGTATGGATGCGGTTCTCGCGTTTGAGACGGTCGAACTGGAGCGCGAACTCGGGCATGCGCTCGGAGAACTGCCCTTCGGAACCAAAGACGAAATTATCCTCACCCGTGCGCGCGATATCGAGGAAGATCGATTTCACCCCCTTGATGCCTTTGAAGAGACGCACCTGACCGTCCACCTTGCCAGCTTTATGACGTGCGTCGAGCGCGGGGAGTATCTCCTTTATCGCCTCCTCTTGCTCCTTGACGTATTCGAGCAGACGTTTCGGGCCGGCGGCCTGGAACCATTTCACCCGGCCGATGATGGCATAGCTGACAAGGCCTTTCTCCGCAAGCGACCGCAATGAGTTGTAGCAGCTGCTCCGTTCGATCTTCGCGAGTTTCGCGACCTTGCCCGCTTTGCACGACCCGTGGTCGTTGAGGGCGAGATACGTCTTGATCTCATTCGGCGCCAGACCGAGCTGTTCGAGTGCGCNNATTCGACGATTATTAAACTTTTCTATTGTTGTACAATAATCTACAACAATGATTGATATGGTCGGAGCGCGATACCGTAGGCGAAGGAGGTGCGACATGGAACCACAAGACAAACACAGACTGCTGGAACTGGAACGGACACTGCGGATGCAACACCCCGAGTGGTCGGAGGACAAACGACGCTGGCTCGCGATGCAAGGCCTCGGGATACTGCCTGACATGAGGCGATAAGAGAGCAACGCACAGAAGCACGAGATCAAAGTCTTGAAGAGACGGGGGAGAAACATGAAACCTACGCAAGAACCAACAAAGCTAGAATTCGAAGGAGGCCACCTCACACTGACGGGGCGGCTCATCACCGAACACGATGTGAAACCGGAAGACATCTGGACAGGATTCTCTGAAGAAGAGAAGCAAGACCGCTACACAAGAACGTACTGGAAAGGAAAAGTCAGGATAGCGGTACAAGGATGCGTGAGAGAGTTCGATGCGAAAAGCCAAGACCTCTACAGAGAACTAAGCCACAACCACACCAAAACACCACCCGTCTACGACCAAAGAGGGCTAGAACAACTCTGGTGAGCAACACAACGCGCAGAGAAGCGAAATCACAACGACAGATAGACACAACGGGAGAGAACACATGGCACAAACAATACAACGGACAAGAATACCAATAGTCAGACTTGATGGACTCACCGCCCTGACCGACGGTGATTGGATGAAATTCATCCAAATTCAGGACCGGGAAACGGACAAGATGTATCTCAGAGCAGACCCGCAAAGCGATTACCACCGGGACATCCTCTGCAAATTCAGGGATGAGGCGCACAGCACACTCAGGATACAACACCAAGAAGGGAGATTCTTCTGCCCTGGCGGCGGCAGGATACGACGAGACCACGCTCGGCAAGAGATCAAGATCTACGACTACTCGGTCGACTTCGGGAAATACGACATCAAAACAGTGAAAGCGATAGCAACGCCATACCTACGCCGAAAGCTGCCGGGATGGAAAGCGACTTTTGAGTAAAACATTAACGGAGGGAAAACATGGAACTACCGAACTTCAAAAGGGAGACTGCGCATGAACGCGAACAGATATACCAATCTATCCGAGATGCACCCAAACTCGACACAATCATCAGGGCAGGATATGAGATGTACCAATTACACATCCAAGCAGGAACACCGATAGAAAATCCGACAATAGATGAAGTGTTCAAGGCAGGGTTTGAGTTCTTCAGAGTAATGAGACGCGAGGAATTGGAACGAGAACAAAAGCTAGAACATAAACTGCAAGAAGAACAGAAATCACGCGGCTATCGCTACGACAACAGTCGCTACCACATCATCCAGGAGGATGACTAATGAGCATACGGGGGAACGCCTCTGCCACAAGTATACAACAAGTGTATGGCCTCATAACCATATCAAGAAGACAACACAACAACAGCGTTCAACTACGAAGCGGTAATTCCGCGATCGTCGTCCAACCACGCTGATCCCGACGAGAGATATAGATAGTCTTCACGCGCCACGCGAAACCAGCGAGTTGATGGGCGTCGAGCGCGGCGAAAGCAGCAGGGTCTATCTTCGCGAGCGTGATGTGCGGCGCGAACGCCTCGCCATAGAACGAGTCGCCGTATCTGCGCCAGGTGTCATTATCCGGAACAACACGGAGCGCGGAACGGGCCTCGCTCCAATCGATGTATTTGACGAGCGCCGTGATGCATAGCTGGTGGAACCCGTATAGCGCGTCCGAACGCTGCAGCTTGAGATTGAGAATGGTACGCGACACACCATCGCTTCCGGAGTACAGATCGAGCTCGTCAGTGAAAAGCGGGAACTCATCAGTCCCAGCCGCTAGCGCACGCACCTCATCGATGATACGACGTTCGTTCTTGGAGTGAGAGTGCAGACGCATGATAGTGCAGTGCGGTAGACGCAGATAGCGTTCAACGACCGGGGTGATATCGAGCAGAGAGTCCATCTTCTCGACGAGCTCGTGCGGTGGCCTGACGTGGACAAGGTATTTCATAATGGAATAAGGACATGCCACGACTTAAAAGCATTGCGGCGGAATATACTTCAAACGACAAAAGAAAGCGATAATGTACAAAAAGACCAAACGATGAGCTCCAGCGCCATCACGACGCAGGCAGGTATTTACTCTTGTAATCATGCTGATCGACCAAGTAGACCTTCTCATCCCGCGTATCGATGCGCACGATGCCCTTTGTGTGCATCTCATAGACAATCTCCTCAGTATCAAAACCCCACACACGGACGCCTTCATCCATCATCGCCCGGATAAGCGCGGTCTCGCCGAGAACACCTTTGTTTTTGACAAGAATATCAATGGTCTGCTCCCATACTCGCGGCATGCTCATAATATCACCGACCAAGATAGACGACAGGAGATTATAATCATGTCGATAGGAAAGCGATAACGAACAAAAACCGCTGTAGTTGATTGAACAATTGAAGAAATGATAAAGATAGGAAAAAATAGAATTCCCTCCCTTACGAGAGAGAAATCAAGAACACCATGCAGAGGAAAGCGATTTTTTGTCAATGTGGGAAGATTTTTTACCTGCGTAAGTAAATTCGGAACGAACGATTGGTAATCGCGGACTGAATGTCTCGCCGAAGCTTGACACTTACATCCCGATCCCATCAACCCGATCTTCTTTCGGCGTTCGAGCGTCTCTTTTCGAGGCGGGTTTCATACTTAGATGCTTTCAGTATTTATCCCTTCACGCGTGGCTGCCCGGCCTGCCTTCCCAGACAACCGGTAGACTAGAGGCGTGGAGTCATCGTTCCTCTCGTACTAAATGATCCTTCCCCTCAGACGCTTTCGCAGGTCCAGTAGATATCATACCA
>DUGD01000043.1 GCA_013331575.1 Candidatus Woesearchaeota archaeon | reverse complement strand
TAAGCGATGCTGTCGCCTCTTCTCGCTGCGTCTCGTCGGAGTAGAATATGACGCTGCGGTACTGCGTGCCGCGGTCGGCGAACTGTCCGCCGTCGTCTGTCGGGTCGATGCTGCGCCAGTAGATGTCGAGCAGCTCGGAGTATGTCGTGCGCGCAGGATCGAATGTCACCTGCACAGTCTCGACATAGCCCGTTGTTTCCGTCGACACCTCATCATAGGTCGGGTTCGGCTTCTTGCCGCCAGCGTAGCCCGCGACGACAGAGAGCACGCCGTCGAGCTTGTCGTAGGGCGCCACCATGCACCAGAAACAGCCGCCGCCGAACGTGGCGACAGAGTCGTTGCCTGAAATATTGACGGTTGTATTTCGCATGGAGGATCCTTGTTGGCATGCCGATGTTGTGATTGATAGCAGCAATATGCATGAGATAACGATGAGCCGCATACGGTGCTAAGCGGTGCGTTGTATTAATGTGTTGTCCAGAATCTTGCCTGAAAAATATTATCGGTAGTACTCTTCTGTCTTTACAACGCCGTCTATGTCGACATGCAGTCCGTAGTATGTATCGCTGCCGTCGAGCAGATGGAGACTGCCGCCGTGGGCTATAGAACGCTCTGCGGACTGCCAGATAATGCGGTTGTCAGGAGTCCATCTCTTATTGATCAATTTCTCACGCGCATCGAACCGTGCGTAGAATGGCAACGTTGCGATGGTACCGCCTTGATGGTCGCTTCTTGATGTGGGAGTGAACACTTTTGGATCATACCAGAACGCGGCGTATCCCGGAGTAGGGCTCTCCACATTCAGTAGGTGGAGTTCACCGAGTTCTAGTTCGACTGTTGCTGCCGGCGTGATGCGCTGCACGCGGCCGAATGCGATGCTGCCACCGAAACCTCCGAAACTGATATCGTACGCGACGACGTCGCCAATCGAGAACTTCTGTCTAGCTTGCGCGATGCGATGCTCTTTCCAATTCTGCTCGGTGAGGTTCATGGTGGCAGAGAGTCCTGTGCAGGATAAAAGGTTTGTGGCGAAAAATGAAGTCTCTGGTGGACTGTTGCCTCGTCGGTTTAGAGCCGCTGGCTGCTGCGTTCTCTTCGAACAAAGATAGAGATGCGCCACGGTACTTATTTGTTCCTGAATGCCAGCAAGTAGCTGTGATTTGATCCTTGGCTCGCTTCTCTCTCTGTTGTGCAATGGATAATCTCTCGTTCAAAGAAGAATATTTTTGAGAGTTCTTTTGCAACATCCCATGCTAACGGCGTCATCGGATGCCCTTCTCCGAAGGTATTGCCAATCTCAACGATGACGACTGCGTCTTTCTTCATGAGTTTCTTGATCTGCCGGTATATAGTGCTAATATCCTTCAAGTATTGTTTGTAACTACCCCTCTTGTGATAATTTGAGAAGGGGTTCTCGTCGTCAAACGATCTCATGTATGGTGGAGATGTCATGCAGAAATCAACTTTCGGGAATTTGTAGTGCGAGATTGTCAACGAACTTCCGTTCACGATGACACTCGGCGCGTTCAGTTTGCGCTTGATGAAATCGTAGCGTTCTTTCTCATATTCTACACCAAAACCGATTCGTCCAAGCTTCTGCGCTACGAGAAGAGTAGTTCCGAAACCTGCGAATGGGTCAAGAACCGTATCGCCTTTCTTAGTGAACTCAACGATGAGTTTCTCTGCTAATTCCTCTGAGTATCTAACATGCGCTCCTTTGATTTTGATAGGTTTCAGTTTTCCTGACAGCACAAACCAAGACCGGTCAAAAGCCATACCGATATCCTCAAATTCTTACTTATATACTTTCTCTCAAGAGCCATCACGGGCTTTGTACCTGCGTGTTCAACAGCCCAAAGCGCCTTTCACATCGTAGGTCCGAATTCAACGAAACCGGCTTTGTACCGGGAGAAGAAAAGCCTCTGAAGGGATTCCTTGGGTTCGAAGAAGCCAAGGGCGAGAAATCGGAGATTTCGATGCTGTTCAAATCCCGAAAAGGGCTTGAACGAAGTGAAAGCCTCTGAAGGGATTTGAACCCTCGGCCTGCGGTTTACGAAACCGCCGCTCTAACCACTGAGCTACAGAGGCACTGCTCTCGAGAGACCTGAATGGCTTTTTAAAGGTTATTGCCGATTGGCATGATGAGAATAGTACTACTGTCTGTTTGTTGTGGCGGCGCATATATGACGCGAAGAAATCATTGATTTCTTGCGCAGGGAGAATATCTCCCTCGCGTCGTCCTTTTTCGAGCACCGAGGGTTGCTACCATCTCGGTGCTCTGGATAACGCCAAGGCCACAACGATAGACTCTATTGCGGGCTCTGTTGGTTAACCACCGGTTTTCTCCACAAACCATAAAAAGAGTCCGTTGTAGCGCCATTGTATGAAACCGTTCCTTGCAATCTTCATCGCACTGGCAGTCCTGTTTACAGCCTGTTCGTCTCCTATCGCGGAGCGTGGCGATACTGTGTCGCTCACCTATACCGGGCGGCACGTGAACGGTACGATCTTCGACTCGAACGATCCGGCGAACATGGCGCTTTTGGGACGCACAAGCGTCTCGCCGCTCGTTGTCCGCGTCGGCTCGGGGCAGGTCATCCCCGGTTTCGAGGATGCGCTCTTTGGCATGAAGCAAGGACAGTCCAAAACGGTGACTATCAAGGCGCGCGATGCGTACGGCACGTACGACCCGCAAAAGACATTGGTCATCCCGAAGCAATCGACCATCTCACTCGAGACCGTCTCATCACGGCTCATCGAGATACCCTCCACGGATCTCCCCGCCGCGCTCCAATCATTCAACGGATTGGGGAAGAACTACTCGACGGAGAATTTCGTCTATAATATCACGCGGACCGGTTTCTATCCGAACGGCACCGGTTTCTCCGTCGTGCAGCTCCTCGAGGCGCGTAAGCCGGCGTTCCAGCTCGAAGGAACGTACTGGCCGAGCGTTATCGCGTGGATGAACGACACCCACTTCGCCGTCCGCAGCATCATCGACGAGGAGAAGACCTACTACACGAAGTTCGGTCCGTACACAGTCGATCTCAACGAGACGCATGCTACATTGCACACCACGCTCAAGCTCGGCGACATCGTCCCGACGAACGCAGGCCAGGCGGTCGCGTCATCGGAGACGATGAACAGCCTCACGCTCGACTTCAACCATCCGCTCGCAGGACGCGACCTCACCTTCGATATCAAGGTCGATGAACTGGTGAAGAAGGTCTAGGCGTATGGCGTATATCGCAGGCATCGATGAGGCGGGGCGCGGACCGGTCATAGGGCCGATGGTCATGGCGATAGCTGCATGCGATGAGCAAGACCAGGTACGTCTCGCGCGCGCAGGGATAGACGATAGCAAGCAACTCTCTCCCGAACTGCGTGAGAGGTTGTTCTCGGTGGTGAGCGATCTGCCGCATGAGATCATCTCGCTCTCGCCATCCGACATCGATGCGGCGGTGAACGGCAAGTCGCAGGGCGACAACCTCAATTTGCTTGAGGCGCGTACCACCGCTCTTCTCATCTACCGTTTAGCGAAACGGACGCCTATCGCGAAGGTCATCATCGATTCCCCGACGAAAACGACCGCGAAGCACGAACGCGATGTCCGCGAAGCGCTCTCGAAGATGGACTCTGAAGGTGTTACGCGCAATATCGCTCTCGTGTGCGAGATAAAGGCGGATGCGAACCACACCATCGTCGGCGCCGCATCCATCCTCGCGAAGGTCACTCGCGATGCGAGCATACGCGATCTCGAGCTGACGCACGGCCCGATGGGCAGCGGTTACCCGTCCGACCCGCAGACCCAAGCGTTCCTCGGTACGCACTGGCGCGAGGGGCATGACTTCTTCCGTAGATCATGGGAGAGCTATCGGCGACTCGAACGGTCGGAAGGCCAATCCTCTCTCGGAGCGTTCGGCACCGTGTCGGATGAGAATCGCTCGGCGGAGCACGCCGCGACGGTAGAGGCGTTCGAAGCGCTCAAAGGACACGGGTTCTCGTTTGTCTCGCCGACAAACCCCTACGAGGTCGTGCGCATGAAGGGCGCTGCCGGGGTGACGATCATACGCTACACGACCGGGAAGCTCGTCGTGCAAGGACCTGACGGTGCTCGTGCGAATGCAGAACGGCTTATCGCGTCGCTTGGACTCGCACAAGCGGCAGGACTTGAATCGAAGCGTCCCCGAGGACGTCCGAAGAAGGCGTAATCTTATAAATCACCGTTATTCTCTCGTCGCTAGGCACCGATGATGTAGTGGTAGCATGCCAGCCTTCCAAGCTGATCGCCAGGGTTCAAATCCCTGTCGGTGCATAGATTCCTAGTCTCATTCACGCTCCCGCGATATCTTTTTGAACGATGCGTGATTCCCGCAACGTATGCCCTCGATTGATAGTCTCCTCATCCGTCCATATTGTGATGGTGATTTCAAAGACGTGGCGAGAAATCTCGAAGATGGGAGCTTGTATGATGCCGACGTTGACGGACGGNNGCGTATGATCCGAATGCGCTTCTTGTCGCGGACAATAGGAGTGTGGCTGTCGGGAATGTGTTCATCATATTCAATCCTTGGTTCTCGAGCATATGGCATCTCGCTGTGCGTAAAGAGTTCCGAGGGATCGGCATCGGTGAACGGCTCATGCATGCGGCGGAAGAATCTATCCGTGATCACGGTTGCAACTATTCCTCATTGTTTGTGAAGTCTTCTGAAGGATCGCTTGTCGAATATTACGGCACGCAAGGATATGCATTGTGGGGCGAATCCATACTCAATCTCAATAAGAAGCTAGTGTAGCTAATCGAAGCCTCTTTCGTGCTCACGAAGGTGGTCGATGTCGGTGCATAACGTCGTTTCTAGACTCATATCTTCGCGAACACCGCGCCGCCCGTAATAATGATCGCGCCGAGGCCGATAAATAGCAGCGCGGGCAGGAGGTAGTACCATTTGAGCATCTTGCGGTGCGCGGCTGTCATCGTGAACGCCATCACCACCGCTATCGTTATCGCGATGGTCATGCCGCCGATGTCGGAGAACGATGCTGTGTTCGAGAACATTGGTTGTATCATTTTCTCCGCGGTGCTGCGCGCGAGGTCCTGCGCTCCCGGTACCGGTATTCCCTCAGGGACCATGCTCGACGCGAATGTGCCGGCCGCCGCTATGGCTATCTTCTTCAGGAATGTCGTGATCAATGTTATGGTGACGAACACCCCGAGGATAGGGGTCAGTAAGAGATACGCCTGCTGGAAGTGACGGTGTCCATCGAGCTCCATATGGTAGCATGTGATGGAGAAGAACCATGCGCAGAAGAAGACGAGTGTGATAGAGAATGCTTGGAGCGCCGCGCCGGAACCGTAGATGGCGAGGAATGCGAGCGCGCCGCCGAGGAGGAGGCCGCTGTTCGTCGCGAGGATGGATGCGACGATGTCAGGTGTCCAGTTGGCTTTGGAGAGAAATCCCTGTTTCTCTTTTTGCGGTGCGTTCTCTCGGGTATCCCCTTCTTTTTTCTCGAAAGGGTTATCGTCGCTTTTAGCCATGGGTGTTTCCAGGAAGGGGCTATTTATAAATCCGTCTCTGGGCCGGGTTCTTGGGTATATTGTTTTTCACCTCCTGCCGAGGTGCAGATGTCTTCGCGGAGGAATGCTACGTTGCCTTGATTGCGGATAACTCCCAGGTATTCCTGTCCGGACGAGATTCTGGCCGTTCACATCGTCATTGCTGCTGAGATGGGTTTCGAATTCTATCCCGGCAATCCGAGTATCGCCTGAAATTCTGGCTTCGGATCGCGGTCGAGCGTGTGTGCGATTTCTCGTTCAGCGAACGACGCTATCGATACGTATATGTCCGCCGATGCGGTGGTGCGATTCTATATAAATCCGTTTCCACTCCTCGCGTATCATGGTGACCGGTACCGATGCCACTGCGCGCACACCGGCCCGTCGTAAGAGAGTCGATGCGCATTCCAAGACACGTTCGATGATGCGGTCGAAGACGCGGTTGAAAACCATCCCGCTCGATGCCGGTGTCGCGCTTGAACGCGCTCTCAAAGAGCACTCCCATCTCCCGCTGGTTCGTGTGCTCCGTGTGACGCACGGCCCATCTTCCTCACAGGTGATGATGGATGAGGACCGTATCGCGCACAATCATCTCATGAGGGCGTACTTCGTGAAGCGCATGCCGGGCTACGCTCGCCGGATGGACGCCCTCTTCGCTCTTGTCGGAGAAGAGTTCGTGCGGACCGCCGCAGTCTCGTCTTTGTCATGCCGAAACGATGCATTCTTCGCAAAGAGAGTGCCGCGATTGCGCGATTGGTATCTATCGGGATCGTCGGGTGACTCGCGGTTGATGGATGATCTGCTCGGTAAACGGCTGCGTGTGAATGGCATCGAGACAACGCAGACGCTCCGCGAGATGATGCACGAGACCATCGCTTATTTCAGCAGACGTCATCGTCTATTGACTGTGTATGGTCAAGGCGATTTCCACGAGATGAATGTGAGTCTCAAACCTCTCCTCTTCGATCTCGATATCTTGGGGAGAAACAGCTTCGTAGGGGAGTATTCCGTGTTCTTCTGGTCGACGTTATTCCACGAAGCGCATTTGATCCCGCGTTATAATGCGGCTCATCTCGGCGATCTGCGCGGTCGGGAGCGGACACGCATCGCTGTTACGTGGGCGATCCTTGACGACGTTGTCGACATCGTGCTATCCTATGAGGTCTCTGTGAAGCGGCGTCTCGCCATAGATTGTTATACGCAAAATGTCGTGCTACCGATGTGCGAGATCGATACTGGTTGGATAGCCGATCTGCGTCATTATCTTCTCATGCGTGTGCTGTGCATCATTGATGTGTCTCGTTTTGAAGACGATGATCTGGTCGCGTCTGTCGGATTCCTCGGATTGTTCTGGATGCGCATGCGCGACAAACGTGATATTATATCGTGGGGCGACCTGCTCATGCCTGTCCCGTGACTGCGCATTGTTGTTGGGAGGCCTCGTACGTTGCGCGGTCTGGATGACGACCGGGTTCTTACTTGAACTCCGGAGATTTTCCGGTCTGGACCGTATCTCTTTCGGAAGATGCGGAATCATTACGGTTTGTTATCACTTGGAAGGGGTGTATTTGATAACTTATATAAATGTGGCTTCGCTCCCTTATCCCATGCGAACTCGTCCGAACCTCGGTATCAGCGGCGGTTCGCACGACGTGGCAACGGCGATCATCTCCGATGGTGGGTGTGCTATCCATTGTATAGATGTGGAGCGACTATCGAGGATGATTTGCGGACATTCTTCAGTACGGGATCGATGTGCTTTACTTGTCCGGGCTCAAGATCACGACGCCCGCGAAAGATGGCACCGACATGATATGGTAGGTGATGCATTATGATATTCATGCCCTGGGATGAACCGTGTGCGAAACAGATAGTGCTGCCGCCTCCTATCAGTGTAGACGATCTTGTGCTGCCGCCGGAGTATCGCGCAGTGTTCGATTCGGTGCTGGAGAGATTGGACTCGCTCGGAGCGCAGGAGATGAATCCGTTGCTTCTGACAGCGCTGACTGGCAGCGGAGGATCAGGATCCATTATCCCGGGATGGAGTGACCTCGATTTTTTACTCGTGTACGAGGACAATCTGTCCGCGGGGGCATACGGTGCGGCACGATCATTTTGCGATGCACAGAACATCCACGTGGGGACTACGGTCTATGCAAAACATGCTTTCGAGCACGGGATGGTGGATGCGAAAACCGCGAATTCGTTGCTTCGTTTCGATGAAGGCACGCTATATCCGTTGCACAATGGCCCTTGCCTCCATGCGCCGCGCATATCCCGTCGGATGGTGCGCATGCACGAACGAGGGTTGGTGCCCTCTATCATCCACGATGTACAGCGCTCGCTCTCATCAAAACATTGGAGTGCCAGGCCGCTCTACAAGCAGTGCATCGATCTTATGAAATTCACGATCAGGCAATCCGATATCGAGCCCTGCAGCTACGCCGATACTTTGAGCGGGTTCAGCAGGCTCTATCCGGAAGTCTATACACTGCCACCTCCTCAAGTCGTCATGCAGATGCGTAACGCCGACGTCGGAGCTATGGTGGCGTCATTCATACAGTCATATCTCTCGCAATGCATTGTGCCGCGACCGATCACCCGGGCAGATATGCCAGATAGTTGCAGTTATGAAGGTGGTGAGAATGCATGACTGCTGATGATGCTCCAGAAAATATTATATACGGTGTTCAAGCTCGTGCATGTATGCGACGATCGGCCCGCGTGATACTCGTCGAGCACGGAAAAGTGCTGCTTCTTCACCGCATCAAGAACGGAAAAGAGTATTATGTCGTGCCAGGCGGTGGCATCGAGGAAGGGGAGACCCCTGAGCAGACTGCGGTGCGCGAGATGCGTGAGGAATCCAGCACGGACATAAGCAACCTTCGTCTGCTCTGGGAGACTGAAGACGCGTTTTTCTTCACAGCCTCGTTCACCGGTACACCGATGTTGAGCGGACCAGAGGTAGAACGGCAGTCCCCGGACAACCAGTACATGCTGGAGTGGGTGCCTGTGAATGCGCTGCAGGAGATAGCTCTCGTGCCCGAATGGCTCAAAGCGAAGATGCCTAGCGAGTTCCGTGGTGCGTGATTCCGTTCCCCGATATCCTGTATTGCAAGTATTGATTATGACATCCTCAGTATCATTGTGAGTCGTGTGTATGATGAAACGCTTCGAGATAGGAGGGATAGATAACTCTGGTAAGAGCACGCAGATAACGGCGCTCGAACGGATGTTGGCCGGCAAGACTGTCTACATCCCAAAACCGATATTCTCCTACACCATGCTCTACCCTCAGACGCTTGAAGAACGGAGAGTGTGGTACCGGGAGGCCCCATTCGTCGATATTGTACGTGCGTATGCGATCGGCGCGAGGAATCGTTCCGAAGATCCTGCCGCGATGACGTCCGACGTGGTCCTTCTCGACCGCGGGTACCTTACTGTGCAGGCTATGGCGATGGGTAATATCATGAGCCGGAGCGGCATGGATGTGGACTCGGCCTATGGGCTGGTGAACGGCATATACGCGCGCGAGGGCTATGCTCGTAACGAAGACCTGTCAATCCTACTCATGTTCTCCGATGCTGAGGTGATCAAGAAGCAGGTCTTGCAACGCGAGAACGCCGAAGACCTCAATCCTTCTTTCTTATCGTATCTGATGGTGTTCGACATCGCGTTACGACATGTCTTGTCGAAACATCCCGACAGGACTATCTCTCTCGATGCATCCAGACCTGCCGGTGATCTAACAGCGGACATCTTCGGAGCGTTGCGACCGTTCGTTTCATGATACTCTTCTCAAGTATACTCCGACTCCTGCTCTCCGGTCTTGCTGCTCTCACCCATCATTTTCGTGACGAACATCTGTTCTTCGTCGACTCTCTTCCACGAAACCTTTAAATATCCCTTCCGGGCCGTCACTACTCTCGGGCTACTTCGGGCCGCGGCGCATCGATTCGCGCCGCGAACAGGTACGAAAACCAACCTGCAAAATCGGTCGGTTTTCTGCATGCACGCCAAGGCGGCCCCCGCAGTGATGTAGATAGCGATAAGTTGTGTTCAGTATTATGTTCCAGTGTATGGTTGTGTGGGTGTGGTGTCTTGACTCGTATAACGCGGATGGAGATGAAGGGCTTCAAGTCGTTCGCGAACAAGACCGAGCTCGTCTTCGGCGAGAAGTTCAACTGCATCCTCGGTCCCAACGGCTCGGGCAAGTCCAACATCCTCGATTCTCTCGTCTTCGTACTCGGCAAGTCGGGCGCCAAGGGGTTGCGCGCGGAGAAGACCGCTAACCTCGTCTACAACGGCGGCAAGACAAAGCAGCCCGCGAAAGAGGGCGAGGTCGCTATCTGGTTCGACAACACGAAGGACGTCTTCGGCAAAGGGTTCGCGGAGCTGAAACTCACGCGCATCGTCAAGGACGACGGCTCCTCCGTCTACAAGATCAACGACAAGAAGATGACGCGAAGCGAAGTCGTCGAGATACTCGAGAAAGCGCACATCGACCCCGACGGTCATAATATCATCCTCCAAGGCGACATCACGCACCTCATCGAGATGACGGGGATCGAGCGCCGACAGCTCATCGAGGAGATAGCGGGCATCGGCGTGTACGAGGACAAGAAGCTGCGCGCGCTCCATGAGCTCGAGCGCGTCGAACAGAAACTGACCGAGACCGATATCATACTCGCCGAGCGCAAGACATATCTCAAGGAGCTCAAAGGGGAGCGCGACCAAGCGTTGCAATTCAAAGAGCTCTCCGAGAAACTCAAACGCAACAAGCGCACCGTCCTCAACAAGCGCATCGTGAAAAAGCAAAAAGAGGTCCATGATTACGAGACCCGCGCCAAGAAAAACAAGGAGGAGATCGACAAGGCGCTCATCGATATCGAGAAGCTCAAGAGCGAGATAGCGACGCACAAGGCAGAGATCGACAAGGTGAACGCGGAGATCGAGACGCGCGGCGCGAAGGAGCAGGTCGCCATCCACAAGCAGGTCGAGACGCTCAAAGTCGATCTCGCCGTCAAGAGACAACGCCTCGAGACGCTCAAGACGGAACTCGCCAAGCTCAAAGGCCGCCGCGACGATCTCCTGAAAGCGAACGGCGATCTCTTCGAGAAGATAAAATACATCGAAGCGGAGAACAAGGAGCACGACCGTTCCATCGCGCAAGCGCAATCATCGCTGCAGCAGATAGAGCTGCGCATAGCGGAGTTCAAGAAGAAGCACAACGTCGAAGACCAGACGAAACTCGACGTCGAGATGACGGATATCGATAGATCGGCGGAGACGCTCCAGGAGTCGCTCGGGAAACTGCGTGAGGAGCAGCAATCGCTCATGCGCGAGAAAGACCGCATCGACGTGCGCGTGGAGCAGGCGGACGAGAAGATAGCGAAGGTCCTCGAGGCGGAGAAGGGCAACAAGGCGCAGCTCGACACGCTCAAAGCGAAGCAGGATGCGTTCAAGCAAGCGACGAAAGAGCTCCAGCAGGCGCTCGCCGAGGACGCGAACCTCGCAGGCCTCATCACCGCCGCGCGCGGCAACAGCGCGAAGCTCAACGAAGAACTCATCCGTATGCGCGCGCAGAACGCGAGCGTAAAAGAGGGCGCTGCAGGCGGCATCGCCATCCAGAAGGTGCTCGAGCAGAAATCGAAAGACGCGATCAAAGGCATCATCGGCACCGTCGCGGAGCTCGGATCGGTCAAGCAGGAGCACCAGCTAGCGCTCGAGATCGCGGCGGCAGGCCGCATCAACGGCATCGTCGTCGAAGACGATCGAACCGCGAGCGAATGCATCGCGTTCCTGCGCCGCGACCAGCTCGGCGTCGCGACATTCCTCCCCATCTCGAAACTCAAAGCGCCGGAGTTCGACGCGAACGCGGACAAACTCCTCAAGACGCCCGGCGTCATCGGCATGGCCGCGAAACTCGTCGAGTACGACCACAAGTACGACGTCGTCTTCCGCTACGTGCTCGGCAACACGCTCGTCGTNNCATGGGCTTCCAGCAAAAAGAGCTGACCGACAAGATAGAACGCCTCGAGAAAGAACTCGACGATGTCGACGGCGCCCTGGCAAGGGTCGAGAACCGCCGTCGCATGAACGAGCAGGTCATCGACCGTCTGCGCGAGCACAAGGCGAACCTCGAAGGCGAGATCATCACGCTCGAGAAGACATTGCACATCGACAGCAAGGACCTCGAGCTGAACAAGGAGGAGAAGAAGCGCCTGCACCACGAGAGCAAGGAACTCGAGGGCAGGATCGACGATGTCGTCGTGAAAGTGAGCGCCGCGAACCGCGAGCTCGCTTCGCTCAAGATCCGTAAGCAGCAGCTGCGCGACCAGATATCGCAGTTGCGAAGCCCCGAAGTGCTCGCGCAGCTCACCAGCTTCGAGGAGAAGAAACAATCCACGAAAGACCACTTGCGCGACCTGCAGTCGAAGATAGGGTCGAACAACGCCCAGATACAGAGCGTGCTGGGTCCGGAGGCCGAGCGCACCAAGGAGATCCTCAAGCAGCAGGAGCGCGAGACGAAGGAGTTCTCCGACGAGCAGGAGACTGTGAAGAAAGACGTCGATCGCATCCAAGCAGAACTGCACGAGCGCGAGAAGGCCGAAGAGAAATTCATGCATCAGTTCAAGGAGCTCTTCGCCCGCCGGCAGAAGGCCGCTGATGCGGTATCCGAGCGCGAGCGCGAGTCCGACCGGATACAGTCGCGTATGCGCGATTTCGAGGCGAAGAACACCGGGTTCGCGATGGAGCTCGCGCGCTTCCGCGCCGAACTCGCAGGCCTCGAAGAGGAAGACTTGCAATACAAGGAAGTCGAAGTCTTCGAGGGGAAGGCAGAGG
>DUGD01000052.1 GCA_013331575.1 Candidatus Woesearchaeota archaeon | reverse complement strand
TGTATCATGCTCGATGAAGCAGGACAACGCGAAGCGTTCACATACGCACAAGAGCATAAACTGCCGCAACGCGCCCGAGACGCCGCACCAGGATTCGAACCACACGCTTCGTTGCCGCACGGCTACGCATTCTCCGCACGGATAGTAGACGGTGTGATGACATACGAGATCAGCACAACCATGCATCCAGCACCCAATCACATCGTCAAGTTCTCATTGTAGAGATGACGCTCGAGGGTTCATCAAAAGGTAGTCACGATTGTTAGTCACGATTCAGATAAAGAACGGCGCGAGCATGCAGCCAAGACCGAGCAAGGTCAAGAAGACACTCATGAGACGGATACCACGATCCGACCCCTCTGCCGTCGCGACGATAAGCGAACGCAGATGATTCTGCAAAAGAAGCAGGCACAACCCGACAAGCGCGAGGACGCTCATCCCAGCGATGAACAGGAACGAGAGGATAGTCCCCGTCGGACGGCCGAAGTACAGCACCGCAATGACCGCGAGAAGCAAGAACCCCCCGTAGAACCGCAGGTTCATAGCGTACGTGAACTGCCGCTCGACCCACTCTATCCACGAACGCGGCGCGTCAATGCCGTGGATACGATACGCGACAAGAAACATGCCGAAGACGAAGACCGCCCATGCCGCAATATCCTGCGGGATATGAAGCGAAAGACCGATTGCCATACAAGCACCTTCCGACATCGCAGCTTAAAAAGGTTGTGCGAGCGCAAGCGCAAAAACAATAGATACAGTTGTTGTGGCCTTGGCGCGTGTCCAGNNGAGCTTCGCTCTTGAGCGTTCTGAAAACACTCCAAGGCGTCCCCCCTCGCGCTGAAGCACAAAGTACCCCCACAATAAGGACGACGCTCATAAAATCGCCGCCACAACAGACAAGAATCGATACGTCGTCTAAGACCCACAAGCGCAGGATTTATAGCGCGACAACGACTCCCCGGGAGCATGAACATCCAGCATAGAGCGATGACCATACACAACAATAATCTTGAATCCTTCGCGCAGAGCAGCATACGCGACAATGTAGTGTTCGAGCTATCGTACGACCACGCCTCACAAACATACGAGACGCAATGGGAGCGCGACCAGTATCGTACACAAGAGGATATCATCGAAGCAGCGACCAGATTCCTATGGTGCTTCAATGACAAAATCGCAGTGACTGGAACGGACGGCAGGACGCGAACGACACGCACAGAGGACGTGTGGCCATCGCTTTTGGCGCAAGGCGATGATAGCTGCGACGGATACCTGCAATTATCCACCCCCATCGCCACGCTGAGCATCGGCAGTACGATGTTGACATGCCGTACAAAAGACCGTATCGTCTTGCCGCTCGCCGATCTCATCGGATGGACCGGATACGGACACTGGAACGAGGAGTACAACCATCTAGGCGTCGACAAGCTCGACGCGGAGATGCAGCGCCCCGCGGATCTTCAAGGCGCACTACGCACGGCATACCGTTGCGTGCGATGATCGGACGCTCCCACAACCATCTCCACACACGCGATAGCGGCAGAACCTTTAAATATCTCATTCCGTGAGAGGAATGCATGGTCTACGCCAGCGCCGCACGGAAAACCGCCGCCTATATGGTGCTCTCAGTGGTGCTCGCGATATCGGCCATCACATTCCTCACAGGAGACCTCGGTGAAAGCACCACCGGCCGCGTCACAACGACGGGAGTTGCTAGCGGCGTGGAGAGCGGAGCATGGATCCTTTTCCTGCTTGGCGTCCTCGTGGGTGCTCTCGTGGTCGGCACCTTCGTCTACCTAGCCCAGTATGAGCACAAACGGGACGAGTGAGTTGACACAGTGCAGTCTCGTAAACCCTGAGAGTCGCGGAGCGTTTATGCTGTGCGCATGGTTTACGTCGGCGAGGCTGCTGCATCTCGCCTCCTGAGTTACTCCAAGGCGACTCTCTTCGCGCTTAAGCACTAGGCATTACTCAAGTACATAAATATCCATTCCCTAACTCCAGCGCATAGTTCTCAGATGCTAAAATGTTAAATACCCCATAATGCCAGCGCCGCGTCGGTGGTGGTATCATGGCAGGAGCCAGGCAGATAGTATTGGCAGGAATGACGATCGACAGAGACGGGCTTAATGACGCTATCGCCACACTGCGCGCAGACAATCCGACACAGAAAGAGGTCGCGCACGCACTGTACCTCCTCGAAAATCTCGCACCCGAAACCATAGCGGCGTCGTACGCCCGCATATCCCGCGACCCCGATCCCATCCCGAAACTCCGGGAAAAAGCGCGCCAAGACGTCGCACAGGCGAGGAAATCCTACGAGGCGATCAACTTCGGCCTCGGGCACAAATCCATCGCAGAACACGCAGTCTTCAACTTCGACATCATGGGCATCTCACGCCTCGCAGTGGAGGCAATCGAAGAGAAACGACTGCAATCCTACACCGAAAAATCGCAACGCTACATCATGCTCGACGGCGATTTCGTCCTGCCGAAGGAACTGATCGGCACAGAATTCGAGTCCGCGATCATCAAGAACATCGAAGGACAAAATGCATTCTACAAGAAGCACATCGATACCCTGCTCACGTGGCATCGGACGCAGGACTACTCGGAGAACTTCACATCGCTCGGTTGCGCCGACAAACCAAAAAAACAAGAGGAGACGCTCCTCGGTTACGCGAAAGAGGACGCTCGCTATGTCTTGTCGATGGCGACACAAGCGCAGCTCGGCCTCACCGTGAGCGCACGGAACCTCGAGACACTCATCTCAAAACTGCGTAGTTCGAGAGTAGAGGAATTCCGCGCTATTGGGAACGATATCTTCTCTGAGGTCGACGGTATCGCGCCGTCGATCATCAAATACACCGCCGCGACACCGTATTTCATGAAAACACGCTCCGCGCTCCGGGAGTATGTCGCATCACTCAAAGAAGGACTCGCGCTGATCCCATGGGCACGCCACACGAGCGAACGCGGCGACGTTCGTCTGTTCTACCCGTTGCAACGCGATGAAGCCGAACTCGCAGGAATAGTATTCTCGACGAGCGACGTATGTTTCGAACTGGCATTGGGCATGACGCGAGACATGGATGCGGCGCAACGCCGCGAACTGCGCGACAAGGCCGATGCATACCAAGAGAAGCACGACCCGAAACTGCGCGAGTACGAGCTCGGCGACCGCGTCGCGGAACTGACCATGAGCGCGAGCGCGTTCGCGCAGATGAAACGCCATCGCATGAACACGCTCATCACGCAAGGATACGATCCGACGCTCGGACGCACCATCCCGCCATCGATATCAGGCGCCGGGCTAGAAGAACAATTCACTGATATAATGGATGACGCGGATACACTGTATGGTGATCTCATCGATGCAGGCGTAGGCCGCGAGATAGCGACCTACGCGCTCACGAACGCGCACCGCCGCGCGGTGCTTCTTGACGCGAACAACCGCCAGGTGCACGCGTTCGGCACAGAGCGGCTCAACCTGCCTGCGCAATGGGATATCCGGCAACTGGCGGGCGATTATGTCGCGCTCGTGCAACCCACGAGTCCCATCATGCTCGAGCACGTCTGCGGCAAAGACAGATTCTACGAGATGAAGGAACGCACACGTAACAGACGATGAATCGACGGCGCAACGGCCCGCGTGGCGCTAGCAAAGCATAAAAGCGCTAGACGTATACGGAAGAGAATGCGATTCCTGCTCCGACCGTCCGACATCCGGACATTACGTGGAAAAAAAGGAGGCGTTGAGACCAGCCCGGACTGTGGCCTGACGACAAAAAAGATCATGGTTGACGGAGAGAACATCACGCTCCCCGATGGAACAATTGTAGTCCTGCCTAACGTAAAGGAGGATGAAAAGACCATCTTCGCGCTCTTCGAAGGAAACTTCGTGCGCATCCGGTTCACCGGAGAGGAGACTGGCCAGGTGTACGAGCTCGTCGAGACAGCAGGGAGGCCAATGCTGAAAGTCTCCGCGACACCATTCCACAAGTGGGATTTCATCAAGCGCATCGAAGCGGATGCCGCGGCAGGGAAGATGAACGGCGATGTGTTAGACGCAGGAACCGGCCTGGGCTACACCGCGATTGCGGCGTCGAAGAGTGCTGCGCGCGTGATCACTGTCGAGAATGACCCGCATGTTCTGCGCGTGCAGGAGCTCAATCCCTGGTCGGACGGCCTGCACAAAGAAAACATCGAGCAGGTGAACGGCGACGTGTGCGAGTACGCCAAAACGTGCGACGTGGCGACATTCGACGCGATCATCCTCGATGGCGGCACGCCACGCAGCTCCGGCAACTTCTTCTCGCAGACGAACTATGACGAAATGCGCCGCATCCTCAAGAAGGGAGGCACACTCTACCACTACCTGCCGGACCACGGCATGACACGAGGGCGCGATTTCCCCGCCGAAGTCATCGCGCGCCTGCGGAAAGCAGGGTTCTCGAAGGTAGAGCGTTACGCGAAAGAGAACTACGTCGTGGCGTCGTGAGAAAGATCACGGAGATATTCACTCCGGCAGATTATCGGATTCTTTCTTCTTCGTCTTCTTCGCATAGTCGAGAGGCGAGTCCTGGACGAAGTTGAGGTGGAGCTTCAATGCCACCTCTGCCTTGTGCAACTCATGCCCGAGGTACGCAAAGTGGCCCGGAGCAGTGACGAGGTGCATGCGCGCGATCGTCTGCGCTATCTCTTCGGCCGCTTTGCCCGTGATGTCGTAGCGTGGCACGTGGTCGTTCGTGCAGAAGCGCGCGCCGATGAGCTTCTTTGCGTAGAACACCTTGATGATGAAGTAACCGGCCGGGTCGAGGCGAAATTCTTTTCGCGAGTCGTAGCTCGCGGCCACGCGCGTTGGTTTGACGCCCACCGCTTTCTTGATGAACGCAGGGCGGTGATAGGGATGCTTCTTCCGCTCAGTCTCCGTCGCTGAAGTGATGCGCATACACGTCAAAAAGCGCCGAGAGAATTTAAAGGTGTTGCATCACAGCTTGTCTGCGAGACTGCTATACAGGATTGCTTGTGGCTCGTTAATGAAGAGATAACGCAGCATAGGGACGATATGATCGTCACTGTTTAGCGCACGCTTATGCGCATCGTCGCAATGCCCCGCGCCGATATGATACATCTCATGACGTACCAACGGGAGAATACAATTGTCGGGCGAGAGCGTAATCTCATACGTGCCATCAAAACGTAGACCAGCAGATGCCTTGATAGTATCAGGGCCGGTAAACGTGACACGGATGGTCTTATCATCCAGACCGAACCGATGTTTTTCTACGTTGACCGCCGCAATAACCTGATCATGCGTCAAAGTTGGAGCGTCACGTCGGATGCCGTAACCCGATACAAGAACGGTAGCCGCATAAGCGACACCAAATAAGAGACTGCAACGCGCAGTACGATACACTGCGTTGGAGAAGTTCTTTGCACACGGACTGGCAGACCATGCGTGCAATAAAGTCTCAAGAGTCATAGTTCCCCCGTTTCACGTCCGAATAGTCCGCACTCTCACGAGTCGGCGACATCTCGACCGGTTTCACACCGCGCAAAGAAGACATCATCCCTTTCGCAAACACATATCCACTCGCGGCAGCGAGAACGGCAGCAGGAGCATCCCACGGATCACAGTAATTACCAGGAACGATATCGCAAAGTGTTTCGCCGAGCACCACGTACGATGTGAACGCCGCCACACTGAGTTCTGGCAATCGCAACACTGTGCGTTGAAGACGAGGATAGCCAGTGAGTTGAGGAGCGACGATATTCGCGATCATGGACGTTGCCATGACTGCATTGACTGCAAAAAAGCATGTTGGGGCGAAATCACCCACGTGATTTGCTATCATCGGCGGCAATGAAGTCCTATCCTTGCGCGTCATGAAGTACGCACCATTGCCAGCGACCGTTGTCGCGAGCGCGGCAAGAGTGACCGCCGGATGCCGTAATCGTTCTTCGAGAGTCATGGGTGCACCAAGATTATTTCGGCGTGAAACCCAACGCATCGGTTTTTATCCACCGATGATCCACGCCACGTTGATTCAGGAAAGACTCCACTGCCGTGCGTTGCGCTTGCTGTGTGTAGACAAGCATCGGCGGATTTTGTCCAGCATACTCCCCATCTTCATCCACACGAGGATGATACTTGAATCCGACAATTGTACCATCGTTGACTAAGGGCAACAGTTCCTGCGCGATATTCTCTAGCACAGAAGGAGTATCGTGGAAACAGAATTTCCCATCGATACGAGGCATTGATGGCGCGAAGACAGCATTGTTCTGCCCCCACACCCAGCAGTCCATCGGATGAGAATAGATTCTCGCATCATAGCGCAATCGATGCACTATTTCTCGCAAAGTCATACACGCTATTGAGCAACGCTCAATTATAAACCTTCTTATTTTAACCACTCATCCGTAGTAATCATTATTTATCAACCATATAGAAATTATTTATTTTTATAACAAACCTTTTAAAGTTGGAACTGTTCCTTTAGCCTAAAGCATCAGGATAAGGTTCCTCGACTAAACGGCGCCGCAAGGCATCGATATGCGGTCAAAGATACTCCCTGGTGCTCCAGCCCGGCACGAGAGTACCCCGCTAAGCCTACGGCGAACGCCAAGCGATGACCCGGGGAGTTAGTGTTTCGGGCGCCACTCTTTTTCCTCAAGGAAAAAGGGCGCAACACACAATCGAAAAAGTCACAACCGAAGAAAGGCGCACTGTACGCGCCGAAAGGGGGAATACTGTTTGCACATCACGCTCATCACCGATTACCGAGAGTCTAGCAAGGCGTCAGACGAAAGGACGCTCCTCGAGGACGTAATCACAGACCGATAAGCCAGCGAACTTCTTCCTCCCGGATGTAGACGATACACGAGGGAACACAATGGCAAAGATAGCACAGATTTCAGCTAAATACATCGTTCACGCTTCCATCACCATCGACGGCCTAGTAGACCGCCCCGACGTCATCGGCGCGATCTTCGGGCAGACCGAAGGACTTCTCGGCAACGACTTAGAGCTGCGCGAGCTGCAACGCTCAGGACGCATCGGCCGCATCGAGGTCAACGTGACCGCGAAGCAAGGCAAGAGCGCGGGCGAGATCATCATCCCGTCTTCTTTGGACAAGGCAGAGACCGCGATCGTCGCGGCGGCATTGGAGATCATCCAGCGCATCGGCCCGTGCAACGCGAAGATC
>DUGD01000083.1 GCA_013331575.1 Candidatus Woesearchaeota archaeon | reverse complement strand
GGGGGACCCGACGGCAACACGGCGCCCGAGACCGTCCGAGAGTGCATCCGCCGCGGCGACAACAATTATCGAGCTCAGTCAGCGCGCAGAAGGACGTCGGACAGAGAGCCATATACCGCATATACCCAATCAATTACTAACCTATCATAGACACGGAATGAACGGATAGTAGCATCACTTCCACCCGACTTGGAACCTACCCAGAGTATTTATAAAAGCCCGTCCTACCTAACGGAATGGAAGGACAACAGCATAAGGTGATCCTCATGAAACGCACCGTAATAACAGTGCTGCTTCTCGCAGCGCTTCTTTTCAACATCGTTGCCTGCACAACGCCGCCAGCAACAGGACCGAACGGCGACACGCGAGACGGCAAGAGCGATACCAGCACATACATAGAGCTCAAACCGGCCGACCCGAGCGTCAAACTCGAAGCGATGAGCTTCAAGAGCGAGGAAGAGCTCCTCGCGTTCATCCGCGCGAACGGCGGATCAAGCAGCTACGGCGGATATTATCGCGGCGACGACATGCTAGCAATAGCAGAATCCGTCGCAGCACCGCAAGCGATGAAGGCGTCGATGGACGGCGCAGCCGGCTTCACAGGCGGCAGCGGATCGAACTCCTTCTCCGCGACGAACAACCAGGTCGCGGCAGTGGACGAGGCCGATATCATCAAGACGGACGGCGAGTACATCTACACCGTCACAGGCAACACTGTCTTCATCATCAAGGCGTACCCGGGCAATGATGCGGAGATCGTCTCCACCATAGAGCTCAAGAGCCAGCCGCAGGGCCTCTTCATCGATGGAGACCGCCTCGCCGTGCTCGGCAACTTCTACGACAGCGCCTACTTCAAGGACCTCGATTTCATCCCCCGCCAGGGCATGAGCTTCCTCACCATCTACGACGTCTCCAACAAGGAAAACCCTGATGTCGTGAAGGAGTACAAGTTCGAGGGCAGCTACCTACAGGCACGCCTGTACGACGACCGCGTCTACATGATAGTGCAATCGCAGCCCATGTACCGTATCGACTACCCTACACCAATCATCCTCGAAGGGACGACGGTACGCGCAGTGCCGGTATCGGACGTCAAGTACTTCCCCGGCAGCTACGACAGCACGCAGTTCACGACAGTGCACAGCCTCGACATCGCGACAGGACGCGACCTCGAGAGCGAGACCGTGACAACGGAGTGGACGAACACCATCTACATGAGCGAGAAGAACATCTACATCGCATCCACTGAAAGCATCAACGAGTGGGATATCCGACAGGACATCCTGATGGAACAAGTCGAGGACTCTCTCACGGCGACCGAACGGTCACGCATCGAGAAGATCAAGGAGACCGATGACGATGTGCTCTCCCAAAGCGAGAAGCGACAGAAGATAATGCAGGTCTACAACGACTACACCCAATACCGCCTCGATGACGATGAACGCCAGGAGCTGAACGACGATATCGAGAGCCTGACGAAAAAAGAGATGGAGCGTTACGACGCCCTCACGTACACCGTGTTCAACCGCATCAGCGTCGCGGACGGAGAGCTGCGCCTCCAGGCGAACGGCCGCGTACCGGGAACACTCTCCAACCAGTTCGCGATGGATGAATACAAAGGAACATTCCGTGTCGCGACGACTCTCAATGAGAACCGCTGGTGGCGAGAGCCGATGATGGCAGAAGTCGATACAGCAGATGATAGCATCGCAAGCGAGAAGATTGCCATCATGCCGCGCCCACGCCCGAGCGGATCGACGAACAACGTCTACACGCTCGACATGGACCTCGATGTGCTCGACAAGCTCGAAGGTATCGCCGAAGGAGAGCAGATATACAGCACGCGATTCATGGGCGACCGATTGTACATGGTCACGTTCCGCCAGGTGGATCCGTTCTTCGTGATCGATCTCTCGGACGCTAAGGACATCGAGATGCTAGGACAGCTCAAGATACCGGGCTTTAGCAGATACCTCCACCCGTACGATGCTGATACCATCATTGGTATCGGACAGGACGCGACAGACGCGGGCCGCACGAAGGGCCTCAAGATATCGCTTTTCGATGTATCTGATGTAGAGAACCCGGTCGAGGCCGCAAAGTTCGTGGCAGAGGGAGACTACTCGCAGTCATCCGCGGAGTACGAACACAAGGCGTTCCTCTTCGACCGCGAGAAAGAGCTGCTCGTCATCCCGGCGTACAGCTACGACTACAACAGCCTAAGCTACCAGAACCGCCAGAACTACAACGGCGCGATGGTATTCCGCATAACGGACAGCTCCATCAAGATGCGCGGCATCATCGACCACAGCGACGGCAACAACAACTGGGGCCCGATGGTCGAGCGCTCACTCTGGATAGAGGATCTGCTGTACACGAAGTCGCCCAACCTCCTGCGCATCAACAGCCTCGAGGACCTGGAGAGCGTGAAGAAGATAACACTCTCTCCTGGAAAAGACGGCGGCCCGTATCCTGTGTACTGAACAACGCACAATCTTTCTTTTTTTATTTTTTTTCTTCCTTCTGGAGTTCTTCAAACTCGTTACGATTTGCTAGAACAATCTACGCCTGCACAATCCTTAGCCCTTTCTCATCAGGAAGTATCATGACTTCGTCCTTGAGCTTGTATTTCTTGACGAGCTCTTGCGGAATGCGCAGACCGGTGCTACGCCCCCAGCGCGTGAGCTTTATGCGGTAACTCTTGAGATCACGGTATTTCTGCGCGACATCGTGCAGCTGGCGCATATCGACTATCTCTTCGCCGCACGCGCACGCGTAGTACTCATACGGCACTCCTTCAGGAGTATTTGCCCGAAGCGAACGCATCGTCTTCTTGCATGAAGGGCAGTTCCTCATTTTCGCTCCACCGTCAGTATTTTGAGTGTGTTTCCGCATATTTCACCGACACAAATCACCTTGCGGCGCCTACCGCTCGTGAATCGCACGCCATGTTTTCCGAAGCGCGTCATTTTACCTGTGCGAATCGTGTTCTCTATCAAGTCAGGATCTATCCCGCGCAGCATCGCCTGCACGAATGCGTGCTTTGTCACAACAACATCATATCTTGTACTATCCAAAGATATCACATCTCTCTAATAAATGTTGTGGCGCACAAGATATATCTTTATCCAACGAGAATACGGAATTTTTCCGCCAGGGCTCGATGGAAGTCCGACATTGTTCCGATAATCCGGAAGGGATCACGACTGAAAAACACAACAATTATAAAACACATAGTATTTCTACAATACATTGTAGGTGCTTGCCATGGAGTTCGAATTCACCAGGATGTCCCCTAACGGCCAGATCGTCATTCCTGCACAGATTAGGAAGTCCGCCAAGTTCGACGCGAAAGACCGCTTTCTAGTCATCTCAGAGAACGACACGATCATCATTAAAAAACTCACGCGCGCGGATTTCGCAAAGGATCTGGCGCTCCTCGGAAGGATTGCGGAAGCAGAGGAGCAAGTGAGAAAAGGCGAGACGCTCACCCTGCCGGCAAGCATGCCCATCAAGGAGCAGATGCGTAAGCTGGACGAGTATGGACATAGTCTACAGCGCGGCGTTCGCAAAAAGAAGAGCAAAACTCGATAAGATGAGGAAATATCGTCTCGAAAAGCTCATTGAGCGACTGCAGGAGCTTCCAGAATCGGGAAACCCACTCCAGCACGATATGCGTGGCCTGCGCAGCGCTCGTCTACCGCCGTTCCGCGTCATCTACCGATTGGAGAACGACAAGATAATCTTTCTTGTACTCGAGCATCGATCAAGGGCATACGATTGAACGCACGTAAGAAGTCAACCACTCCCAATCATCCCGCGGCAATTTCTCATTAGAGAGGTTCGCTAGTTTATTCTTAAGCGCATAGTATAACTATTGTGCAAAAGGATATGAAGCAGCACATATTCACGAAAGCTATGGATCGTGTCGTGGGCATCATCGATAAGCCGAGCACCAAGAGTTTCGGCATGCTGGCATTACTCATCGCGCATGGTCCGCCCCTGAGTTACTCAACATCAGGATTGAGCGACGCGTCCCGCACTCGCATCGACCCGTTAACGGTGAACACAGTAGCACTGTGCGGGAGCAGTTACTTGTACGTAGATGACCCAGTACCTGCACTAGAAGACGCTGTTGCAGTGTGGATCGGCGCAGAATTCGAGAGAAACGCGAGAACACTAGAGGCTCCGCCGCTTCCTCCAGCGCAAGGGTGGAAAAGACCGCTGTCGCCGGATATCGATGTCGGACGTTATGAATATTTCACCCCGGCACAGGCTTCCGACATCCTGAACTCCTGGGTGAAAAAGACCGCAATCATCGCATTGCAACGGCACAGCTACGATCTCGCCGTGCTCACGCGCTGGACTTTGCCGAGTAGCATCACGGCACGCACGGCGCTCTATTTCACAGGGAGTGAGAAGCAAAAAAAGAACGTTATCGGTTGGGATTTGATGGGTCTTTTGCACAGGAACGCCGAAGAATGCGTCGCTGCGTATGACGCGGAGCGACGGCGTCTTCTCCGAGATTGAACACGGCGCGCATACTGCTCAGATTGCACATGTTGGATGAAGAAGTATAGCTTCTAACAGTTCAATGCCGCAACGTCAGAGATATTATTTGCGTTCAGCATCGGTACGTGCCTATTGAGGAAAGTATCCTGATCACTTCATCATCAGGCAAGATGACGACCTCTCTTCTCAGCGCGTACTTCTCAACCTTCTCCTGCGATATCCGTGAGTAGATGCTTGTTCCGCCCACACGCAAGGGTTACCCTATAATCCTGCGCGCGGCACTTTTGCGCGACAGTGGTAATCGCTAGTACTTCCTCACCGATATGGTCTTCGCGCCGATGAATTTTCCGTCTTTCATATAACGCTCGCCTTCAACGATGACAGGATGGTCCGATTGCGCGATGTGCTGCGAGCACCAGTGGCCGGGAAATCCTTCGCGCGCATGGAACTCGTCGAGCGTGAGCCATTCATGCTCTGCCTTTTGCGTGGAACGGACGAGCTCCCCGCTCGCGCTCGATGTCTTGACCACGAAGAGATAATGATGGAACAGGAGGTCGTCTCCCTCGAAAGTCTTGACCATCTCGATGCCCTTGAACGTCCAATCATCTGCGATAAGCCCGGTCTCCTCACGGAGGTCGCGCGTCGCGCACGCGAACAGGTTCTGGCCGAAATTTATCTTCCCGGACACGAAACTCCAGTAGCCGTAGAACGGTTCTTTCAAACGCCGCTGGCACAAGAAGAGGTCCCCTCGCTGCACCACGAGAAGCACCGCCATGGTTGGGAAATCCGCAGGCGCTCCGTCTTCTCCTTCGAGGAACGCGCTGAGTTTCCGCCCCTCTTTCGAGAGCCGGTAACGACCGTCCACACGCTCGATCAGGCCCTGCTCCTCGAGTTTGTTCACGTGGTACGCGAAGCTGTTGCTCTCGCCCTCCCGCCCCCAAAGCTCGTTGAACCCAAGCGAAGGGTTGTGGATGAGCTTGATGATGATGCGCCGCTGCGCCGCGTGCTCGATGCTCATGAGCAGGATGGCAGTTCCCCGGTATTTATACAGCTATCTCAAGACCGATTGAGATACTATCGAGGTACTCAACTCTCGTTGAGATTTCTCTATTTATACTCTGAACACCGCCTCACTTGCATGACGCACGGCACGACGCGCGATCAGCGATAGTGGAGGGAACCTATGGAATGGAAGAGCATCGAACGACCAGGATACTTCGGCAAGAAACGTGACGAACTAACACAAAAATGGGATGATGAATACGGCACCGGCAACTGGCGCATCGCATACCAATGGGGGAGCAAGATCATAGAGCGACCGCTCGCGCTGCAACTCTATGAAGACGGGTACTACGAGCATCTCAAACGCGACCAGGAGAGCCTCGAGTGGCTCATCGCCACCGCAAGCGACGTCTATGATACGGCACCGAGCAACATCGGCATCATGGATTATTTCTCGCAGGAGACGCCGAACAACCACCTCCACGATGTGGCGATACGCCGCTCCGTATTGCGCCTCGGACGGGAGTTCGCAGGCGATCACCTTGTGCACGTCCGCTGGAAAGAGACAGAGGGGTTCCGTGTGAACCCGGGGGTTGTGAAGTTCCACCTGCCTGAGATGATCGTCCCGGGCGATATCAAGGACTACGGCGGCAAAGGCATCTGGTGGTATCCATCGACCGTCGAGGATTTCTACCAACGCAACAAAGTGCTANNCAAGCGTCGAGTTCGGAGAGAATACTGGCGAGCTTCGCGCCACGCACGGTGAGCTCGTACTCCATGCGCACCGGGACTTCCGCGTAGATAGTCTTGATGACCAGACCGAGCGCCACAAGCTCCGAGAGCCTTGCTGAGAGCGATTTCGCGCTGATACCGAGCTTCCACTTGAGTTCGGAGAAACGGGCGCCGGTTTGGAGCGCGAGCAACACCTGGATGGTCCAGCGCTTGGAGAGGAGCTTGAGGACTGACTGTTTGCGCAGAGGCTGCGCGTAGACCTGCTCCATATGCTGCGCTACCATATCGTCGGAGGAACGCACTCCCGTTTAAATATTCTGTGCCGAATTGGCCTGTGGAGAAACCGACGCATGACGGGCGAAGAGATAGACGATGGATTAGACGATGTGAGCAATAAGCTTTATAAATAAAGGACCTGTGGAGATATTGTCGTTCGCATGTGGGTAAGTGGTGCGAGAGCGACATCGCGCTCTGAGGGGGGGCCGGAAGTATCATAGTAGATACAGAAGGGGTGGAAGTACGACGACACGACGGATATTCTTAGTAGTATCTCTCCTCATCGTGCTAATAAGCACAGTAGCCTATAGCAGTGATGAAGGCGTGCCACCCGAACCCGGCTTTAAGACAGAAGAGACTATTCTATCAAATGGGGAGTTAACAAGCGGACTCCAACATAACAATGACACGCCCGATGAACCCCGGCGCAGAGAACCTACGGCACGTCGATTCAACGGCCGGACGACACGCTTCGATACAGTCGATCTGAAGAACGTCACAAATCTCACGTTAGAGATAGAGGGGAAAGCCCGCATCAAGTGGCATCACAGGAAAAACATCGAGGATGCGAACCTCGACAGACACATCACATTCGGCAAGGGATGGGTGAATGTCGATTCTGCAGCGCTACCGGAGCTTAGCGATGACGCCACCATCACAGTGTACGACCTCGCGTATAGAACGATGCCCGTCATCTACCGCGACGGAGAGTTATGCGATGATTGCGAGATCAAGCAATACCTGGGCGGCGACCTCGTCTTCGACGTACCACACTTCACCAACTACTCGACAGGACCCAACACGAACCTTTCCATATGGGACTCCGCCGAAGGGGGCTATTCGAACGTGACGGACACTGTGACGTTCTACGCGAACTATACCAACGTGAGCTCGGGAGCTTTGGTCAATGGTGCATCCTGCGCAATATCCTTTGGCGACGGAGCCAGCGCGAGCATGACTGAAGGGAGCAACATCTACAACGCCACACATGCCTACAATACCACAGGAACGAAAACATGGAACATAACATGCGCTGCGACCGGATATGAGACGCTGAATGTGAGCGATACCGTTATCGTCAACGAGACGTTCTTGATATCGAGCTGTAGGGACTTGAACACGAGCGGTAGCCATACGTTAACGCAGAACATCTCAGTGAACGGGAGTTCCTGCATCAATATCGGAGCGAACAACGTTGCTATTGATTGTGCGGGATACTCATTGACGGGGAATAACTCCAATACCTCAACTGGCATCTACAGCACGAAGACGAACACGACGGTGCGAAATTGCATCATTAACGGCTTCGACGCAGGGATATACTTCAACGGCGCGAGCAACGGCACCATAGAGAACAACACCATTAATGTGACGACGAACTTCACCGATACCCGACCATACTCATCTGCCATCATAGTATTCAACCAGGCAAACAACAACACCATCTCGAAGAACGTAGCACACTCACTGCACGGCCGCGGCATCATGCTGCAATCAGCCGGATACAACAGCATAACAAACTCGACAGGACACTCGGGAGAAAAAACAGGAATTCTGCTCGACAGCAACTCCAATAACAACATCATACGAGAATCCGAAGGCACATCCGACCTCGAGTACGGTCTCCAACTCAGCCAGAGCTCCAACAATCAGATATACGATTCCAATGCGACAGCATACTCCGCCGCAATCTACATCGCTTCGTTTTCGCACAACAACACCGTTATCAACGCCATCGGGGTCTCGAATGCAAGCCAAGGTTTGGGAATCACATCGAGCTCGAACAACACCATCATCAACGTGACCGGAACATCCAGCACAAACTACGGCATCGCCTTTGTGACGAACGTCTTCAGGACAACGCTCATCAACTCGACAGGATCATCGGACAGCGCAGAAGGAATATATCTCTCGACGAACGCGAACAACAACAGGATACTGGACAGCACCGGATTCTCAAACTCAAGCTATGGAATAAGAGTTGACGCGAGCTACAACAATTCTATAAACAATTCTCACGGAACATCAAATTCAAGCCCTGGCATATTTATCTATACGAGCTCCAACAACAACATTACATACTCATCTGGAACGTCCAACACGAGTTACGGCATCAGGTTCGCTTCAACCTCCAACAACAATATTATCGTAAACTCCACGTTTAATTCGAGCACAAACTATGGCATATACCTCGCGCAATCATACAATAATCTCTTCATCAACTGCTCAAACGCGTTGAATTACAACGGATCCGGTCAAAAGTTCTATAGCGAGGGTAACGCCAGCGCGAACACCTCCTCCTATGGTAATCTCGGTTGGTGGCCGCTCATCGCATCGAACGGCTCCGACGCGACGACGCAAAGCATGACAGCGTGGTACAACGGCTCAACCGGCGGACGATACGCAAACGGCACAGCCAACCCCGACAACAAGCAATGGTTCGGAAACAAACCAGACGGGTGTATAGGCGCAACACAAACATTCACGTGCGGAGAGACTGTCACAGAAAGCTGCACACTGAACACGAACATGACAAGCGACAGGACCTGCCTCACCATAGGATCAAGTAACATCGTAATTGACTGCGCTGCGAAAAGCATAGTTGGAAACAGGACCGCAAATAAATATGGCATATTCAGTCTTAGTTCAAACACCACAATACATAACTGCAGCATATCGAACTTCGATACACCAGTATACTTTGTAGTATCATCTGGATCAAGAGTGTCCAATTCCATACTATCCGAAGCCAGTTTTGGCGTGGCTATCGGTACAAGCTCGGGCATCATCATCAGCAACACCACCATAACAAACGTGAGTTATGGCATCCGTTTGTACTTGAACAGTTACAATAACACCATTGTAGACAATAATGTCTCCGCGACAATTGGTATATACTTCTTAACAAATGCGTCGAACAATACAGTCTTTCGCAACACTATCTCATCATCAACATATGGCATCCAGATAACAAATGGGACGAATAACCTCTTCATAAACAACACGAACAATATCGATTATAACAGCTCTGTACAGAAATTCATCTCTGACTCGGCACAGAACACTTCTTCCTACGGCAATCTTGGTTGGTGGCCGCTCATCGCATCGAACGGCTCCGACGCGACGACGCAAAGCATGACAGCGTGGTACAACGGCTCAACCGGCGGCCGCTATGCGAACGGCACAGCCAACCCCAACAACAAACAATGGTTCGGCAACAAACCAGAAGGATGCATCGGCGCAACGCAAACATTCACCTGCGGCGAAGTGGTGACAGAAAGCTGCACACTCAACGCAAACATGACAAGCGACAGGACATGCCTTACCGTAGTAACTGATAACGTAGTCATAGACGGTGCGGGGTTCACGATTACTGGAAACCTAAGTTCGTCCGCGCGAGGAGTATTTTCTAGCAACATCAATAATATCACCGTGAAGAATCTCATCCTGCGCGAATGGGAATTTGGCATCTTCATCCAAAGCGGCGCGAACAGCTCGATCATCAACAACACCATCAATTCCTCATCAATTTTGGGACAGGGGATCAACGCGGGCTCGATCGGCGGTCTTGTAGAGAATAATACCATTTATCTCGCCAGCAATGTGGCGATCTATCCACAAGGTCAAAACAGTATCATCAGAGGAAATAGGGTTATAGGTGCCGCAGTCTATGTGACCTGCGGCAATTGCACCATCATAGAAAACGATTTTCTCAGCGTTGAGTTGGGGCATGGCGCATACAACAACACATTTGCCAACAACACGATACGCTCCATCAGCAGTAACACCGATAGCATAGTGGCGACGGGCAATCTCTTTGTCAACAACACCCTGACCTATACTGCTGGAACCATCATCAATATGAAGATGAATTCTTCTGGCAATATCTTCTGCTTGAACAACTTCAATGCCACAAACGGCTATTACATCAACGACACAAATGGATCAAACAGCTATAACTGCACATTCGACGGATTGAACCAGGGCAACATCTATCCAAATGTTGTTAACAGTAATGTCAAGGTATTCGGAAGTGACGCATCATCGATTCCCGGCATGTACATTGGTGTGGCTGGCGGAGGCGTACCGTACAATGCTACAACCTCCCAAGGGAAGATGGCAGGCTATGCAACAGACTATGCTCCACTGACATACAACCAAACAACAGGTTGCGTCGGTAGCAACAGGACATTTGTCTGCGGCGAGAACATCACGGAGAGCTGCGCGCTCTACAACGATGTTGTCGTCAACGGAACATGCTTCATCATCAACACAAGCAACGTCGCCATGGACTGCAGAGGCCACTCGATAACTGGAAACGGATCGGACTATGGCGTCTGGACCCAAAATAATAACCAATTATCGAATATTAACGTTAACAACTGCGTTGTGTCAGGGTTCCGGTATGGAATGTATTTGCGAGCAGGGTCCACAAATAGCACTGTAACGAACAATACTGTACTGAACAATACAAATTCCGGCATCCTAGCGCTAATTAGCGGCATCATTGTCAGAGGCAACCACGTGACCGCTCCATATGGGACGTCGGGAATAGGGACGTCAGTGACGGCGTTGACGATAACAAACAACACGCTCGATGGCGGAGGGTACGGAATATATGTCTATAACGGTGCCTATGAAGTTATCATAGAAAATAACCTGCTGAATAATGCATCGATATATTTCGCAACAGACTACGGAGGAGTTGGAGGATACACCAATAACACAGTACGGAATAATAACATTAGCAATATTGCCCAAGGAATCTACATTTCAAGCACCAATGGCTCCATCTTCATTAATAACATTCTTGTAAACTCATCCGTATACATTTTGAACAGCTATAACCACACATTCATCAACAACACGAACGACGTGGAGTACAGTGGGGTAACGCAGAAGTTCACATCCGACTCTTCACAGAACATTGTTTCTTCCGGCAATCGCGGCTGGTGGCCGAAGCTCTCGAGCAATGGCTCTGACGTAGGATCGCAGGCGAACACCTCGTGGTACAACGGTTCTTCGGGCGGCAGGAATGCCGATGGATCAGCGAATAGCAGTCTCATGTATTGGTACAACAACATCCCGTTGCCGTACATAAGTTACGCCACCATAAGCGCCGTCACTGCCTCTTCCACCACCATTACGTGGACGACGAACGTAAACACTAACTCCAGCGTCGCGTACGGTTTGACGACGGCGCTTGGCGCCACTACAGGACAAAACGACGCCACAACATCGCACAGTGTCGCGCTCCGCTATCTCACGCCATCGAGTATCTACTACTACAACATTACGAGCTGCACCGATACTTGCTACACGGTCGGGCCGTACAATTTCACGACGAACGGACCGCCGACACTCTGGAATGTGACCCTCTCAACGCTCACAGCGAAGAACTGGTCTGATGAGAACATCTACTTCAATTTCAATGTTACGAGCAACGATAGTTCCGGCGAACTCGCGCACTACGAGACGACGACCTCGCTCAAGAAGAACGGACAAGAAAAACTCATTCTCGCTATGCCATTTAGCCAGGGCGATAACGGCACCTTCGCGAGGAACTGGCGCGGAGCGAACGCGACCGTCATCAACGCAACATACAACCAGACGGGTGGTGTTGATGGAACCGGCGGGTATGAGTTCGGTCAAAATATATCCTACTTGATGTGGAATTCAACGCCAGTACTCGGCTCGCAAGCATTCACCATCAGCGTCTGGGCGAAGAAGAACAGCTGGACGCAGTTCGGCAGTATACTCGCCGACTACTATAGCGGCAGCGATTCTCAGAATATCATCCTCGGCTATGAAACACCGAACAACACCATCGCGTTCTATTACGGCGGCAACATGTCTGTCGGATCTGAAGGCGTGACTATTGGAGGATTCACGCAGGGAGAATGGCATCACATCGTGGCGGTCTTCGATGGGCTCGCTGGGACCGCCACCATCTACCTTGATGGGAACAGTTCCTCAAGAACTACAAACATCACACGCATCGGCACAATCCCTGCCAGCGGTGCACGTGTCGCGATAGGAAGGTATGCGAACGTCTATAACTTCAACGGTTCAATCGATGACCTGAAGATATTCAACACCCCACTCACAACCGCGCAAATCAGAGCGATGTACTGGGAGAAGAAGGATGTGCGTGACGGTCTCGTCGTAGAGTGGAATCTTGATACGAACAGCACAACACAGGAAGACACGAGTACAAACAACTATGCAGGGACTGTTGTTGGGGGTCCGCAGTGGACGCCAGATGGTTATAGCAGAGGAGCGTACTTGTTCAATAATTCAGTGGGCCAAACTGTCATCAACGATATCCCTGATTTCTCTGGTGCACACGCGACAGCGTTCTGGTTCAAGGCCAACCAGTTGAATTCCCTGTATCGCGATCTTATCGGCACAACCGGTTCCGACATTAATAGAATTCATTTAGGGGTCACCGATAATTCTATATTATGGTACTCTCCCGCGGGAGGAAGCCATATTGATTCAGATATCATTCCAACTATCGGTCGATGGTATCACGTCGTAGCCTCTTGGAATGGCTCGAACGCCACTCTTTACGTTGATGGAGCCATCGCAGGCTCAAGAACGATTACGACGTCGCCATTCAATATAACCCGATTAGTGGTAGGCTCAGAATCAGAAGCATTCAACGGCACCATTGACGAGGTCCGTCTTTACAATCGCTCGCTCAATGCGACCGAAATCGGAGTACTCTACAACCGCAGCTATGACAAGCACACTATCGCGGACAGCATGACTACTCCCGGCGACACATGGAGCGCATGCTACATCTCATCAAACTACGAAGCGACGAGCAATGAGACATGCTCCGGCAACATCACTCTGCAGAACGCATACCAACTGACGCTCAACAGTGCCTCGTTAGCATCGCTCCTCGGCCAGAACCGCAGCAACGAGAGCGCATACTTCACGTTCAACGTGACGAGCACCAGAAGAGAGACGGAAGAAGCGGTCCATTACGAGACAATGACCTCTCTCACAAAAGACGGCCAAGAGCAAATCGTCCTCTCGATCCCTATGAGCTATGGCGATAACAGCACATTCGTGAGGAATTACAGAGGAACGAACGGGACCATTACTGGCGCAACCTACAACGAAACAGGCGGCATAGATAGAAATGGAGGATATGAGACAGATGGAAATGACTTCATATACACAACGATGCCGTCGCAAGAGTACAACACCATAAGCTGGGGAGGATGGTATCTATTTAGGAACAATAGCGGCGAAGGAAACTACGTCACTACGATAAGCGGACCATCCGGAAATAACTATCGTGTGACCGCAGTAAACTACTACAGATCGGTCAGCAGTATAACGATGAGCCTATACAATAATTCATGGTGTACTGCAACAGCCCAGTATCCGGCCAATACCGAAGAATGGCACCACATATTCTTTGTGTACGCAGTGAATCAATCGATAAGAACCTATGTCGATGGCATTGAATACGTGTCGACCGGAAACACTTGCGCCATAGATCGCCCGATATCTGGCAATATTGTTATGCCAATATCATACGTGCCTGGCGCAGGTCAGGACAACAATGGTCTCAACGGTTCCATCGACGACTTCCGCATCTACAACACTTCGCTCACGGCAGAGCAAATACGTCAGCTCTATTGGGAGAAGAAAGACGTCCGGAGCGGTCTCATTGGAGAATGGGCTCTCGATACAAATGAATCGACACAGTCGGACACGAGCATTCGGAACAGTCCCGCGGTAGTTGTCAACGCATCATACACCGTTGGAAAAGGCGGCGGTGCATACTATTTCAATGGAAGCGCCGGATCCATAACAATAGCAAAAGACGCACAGTGGGATCTGACAAGCGGCACATACACCGCTTGGGTGATGCCAAGCATCGCACCGCAAAGCGGGTTTATCTTCAGAACTGATGCGAGCGGTCTTTCAAACGGAAATGGCAACGGCCATTTTTACATGCAAGTATCAAATGGATCAACAAACGGAGTATACAACTACTACGTACCATATAGCGCAGGTACTTGGTATTTCCTTGTCGGACAATATAATAGCACCCACGTTCGCTTAGTAGTGAACGGAATCAATACCTCGTGGGTGACGCACAGCCTGACGCTGCCCATATCGACCAGCACCGGAAACAGGATCGGGTCGAATGGCAATAGCCTGTTCTTCAACGGCAGTATAGATGAAGTCCGGCTTTACAATAGGACACTGAACGATACTGAACTCAGCATACTCTACAACCGTTCCTACGACAAACACGCGCTCGCCGCCACACAGACGCAAGAGGGCGACACGTGGAGTGCATGTTACATCAGCGCCGCAGGAACGAACACCTCGAACGAGGTATGCTCTAGCTCAGTATACTTCCCCGATTACACAGCGCCAGCATTCACGATAACCCCTGCAAACAACACGTATCTTGCCACGAACACGACCAATCTCACCGCCACAACAACCGATGAAGGCGGACTGCAGAATATCACGCTCACCGTCCGCAACAGCACAGGATCAATACACTACGCGAATAGCAGCACCTATACAGGACGGAACCAGAGCGCGGACATCATACGGAACGTGACGTTCCGGGACGGCATCTACACGCAAGTATGGACCTCGTACGACAACGCGAATAGAACAACAACCGTCAATTATACATTCACGATTGATACGACACTCCCGAACATCACCGTCAACACTCCTGAGAACAACAGCCCCGTCAGGACGGATTTCATCATCAACACCACCATTATAGAGAAGAATCTCGAGAATCTGACCNNCCTACACCTGGAACGGCACTACAAGGACACTCTACGACCAATCACTCATCCTCATGCTCAACTTGGACAATGTTAGCGCAATCGGGGAGAATGACACTGTTATTAAGGACGCAAGCAGATACAGCAATGATGCCGATTGCACGAACTGCCCCGTGTGGAACGCGAGCGGAAAACACGGCGGATCGTATACGTTCAATACAACCACGTGGATTAACGCAGGCAACAATACGCCAGATCTCTACATGCGTGATTTCACCATGAGTGTGTGGGTGTATGAGTACACCCCGAGATATCGTGCCACAATCGTAGGACAGAAGCAAGATTCGGGATCGTCGCTGACTCTCGGATGGTCACTCGTCTCTGACGACGGATTTTTTGCGTTGTATTTCGCGAACGGGACAAACTATTCGCGAGCAAACCACGGGCTCATACACAGCAATAACACCTGGTATCATGTGGTTGGAGTATGGAACGCCACCAATCGGACACCGACCATCTATGTGAACGGCGTGCGAGGCGTAGGGACCGTCGCGCCGCAGAACTTCACATACGTCAACATTCCGTACTATCTCGGCATCGGCAGCAGCAACGGCAATAACGCAGTCAGCACGTTCAACGGCTCCATCGACGAAGTCCGCATCTACAACCGTAGCTTGAGCGCTGCAGAAGTAGATATTCTCTATCACTCGAACCTAAGAAAGCACGCGAATGATTCTTGGGAACTCATCGTCAACCAGACGAACGTCAGTGTCGACATAACGTACAATTTCAGTGTGGGCGCTTCGGATCGTGCGAACAATGCAGGCACAATAGGCACTTACGCCGTGACGGGCAGTAGCGGACCAATCATCCAAACCGCAAACAACACTCCGACGCCATGGGACTACCTCGATCCCGACACGAATATCACGATCACCGCCACCGTCACCGATCCACAAGGCGATTTCAGCACCGTGCTCCTCCAATGGAAGAACACGACGAGCGATTGGAACAACGTGACGATGGCAAACACGACGCCGCACACAACATCCACCGTATTCACGGCATCGTTCATCCCAGGCACTGAGAGCAACATCACCTATCGCATCTTCGCGAACGACAGCACCGGCATCACAGGGACAAGCGCGAATACGACGATACCTGTCTTCTGGGACTGCACCTGGCAATTATCGAGCACGTACCTCGGCGAAGCGGCCGGTTACGACGAGATAATATCGATAGGTAACGTCACCATCGAGAACACGGGAGACGCACTGCATGCAAACAACAACTGCACACTCGGAATGCGACTCACGTACGATCTCAGCGAGGGCAGGATATACTTCGACAGTTCATATATCAAACCCAGCGACACCTACACCATCAACGCGAAGACGAACAGGACTGTGGCGGTCAACGCATCGTTCCTCGCAGAGATACGGGAGGAGACCTTGGTGATTACAGTAAACGACCTCTACAGCAGATCAAACCTGAGCCAATCGAACGCCACTGCGACCCTTATCTCCACAACGGGAGGACCATATCTGTACGAGCGCATCAGCGACGCTCCCGTATCCGTGGAATTGACACCCCAGAACATCAGTATCGGCGCGTATATGCGCAACATCATGGGGAACGGAGACCTGAACACCACAGCATTCAACGTGACAGCCACATGGATCCTCCCGGCGGGATCCACGGTGGCGGGAGGCAATACGACCTCGCAATACCAGAATATCAGCGACAATACAGAACGAACGCTAGATATCAACCTCACTCTCGACAGCAGCAACCTGCAGACGTGGATTCCCGGAACACAGCAGTACACGCTCGACGTGATCGGATACCACGAGAACGGAACGCCCATCCGGCATAGCGAGAACCGGACGACACTGACTGAGACGACGAATATAGTCTTTGTGTGTTATGCGACGTCCGATGGTGTGCAGGTGCAATCCTGCGGGACGCTTGATCCGGATAACACCGAAGAGACGACACCACCCAGCAGCGGAGGTGGAGGCGGAGGCGGAGGACGCGGCGGAGGAGGCGAGACACTAGCGCTCACCACCGAAGAGAGGGAGCGTATCTTCAACACCACTACGACATATGACTTGGTACGTGGACAAGGTGACACGTTCATCATTAGTATGGAGAACCCATTCCCCGATGAATTGATTGACGTCAGGATAAACGTCACCGGATTGCTCGCAACATATCTGCGCATCGAACCCGCGTACATACCCTCGTTACAGCCAGGTGCAAAAATCAACTATACAGTCACCATCACCGCACCCGCATACTTCGATGAAGGAGATCACAATCTACGATTCGCAATTAGCGGAGCACTCTTCCGGCAAGAACGGCGCGGGAACAACACCATCACCACGATAAGCCACGTGGTCGATGATAGACAGGTGCTGCTCAAGATACTCGACATATCCACCAGCACAGCGGAAGCGCTGCTTTCGGACGCGGAAGAGATACTCGCCACCATGAAACGCGAGAGCCTGCATACAAAGGTGACAGAGGACGATATCGCCGCCATCCGCGTTGCGTACACGAACAGAGAGTATGGAAAACTCAAGACCCTACTCGCAAAGATCGAGCAACGAGCAACGCAAGCGATAGAGACCAGAGATAGAAGCAGCCAACTAGATTCCAGAATCGATTGGGCCAAGACCCGATACATAGAGACAGTGCAAAGCGAACGCGCACTCCATCTCGCACAATCCGCGTTCAGCAGAGGAGACTATCCTCTAGCGCTCGACAGGATAAAAGAGGCGGAACTCATCTACGCGAGCGAAGTGAAAGGAGAAATACCATTACGCTACTACTACGAGAAAAACATGAGAGAGATATGGACCGGTCTCGTCATCGGAGTACTACTCGTCATTAGCGCGGTCTACGCGTCGAAACGGTCTCTCTTGAACCACCGCATCAAAGAACTGCACAAAGAGGAGACTGTTATCCTGGGGTTGATACGAGAGGCGCAACACGAATGCTTCGAGAAGAAGAGCATGAGCCTGGAAGAGTACAATGAGTCGGTGCAGCAGTACGAGAGACGTCTCGCACACACCATCACGGAGCAAATAGCCGCTGAGAACAAACGACAGCACATGCTCAGCCTCGAACCAAAAGACGTACGTCTCGCGAAGGAACGGGAGAGCATCATGGAACGGGTGAAGGAGCTCCAGCACAGGTATATCTCTATTGGCGGTATCGAAACGCGAGTGTACGAACAGCGCATGAAAAGCCTGACGGAGAGGATCGCTGAGATAGACGAACAACGAGCGCTGGACATTGCGCAACGAGCGCTCCGGAGAGCGCGGTTCAAGAGGGTGAAAACGTGACTNNCATATCGTTACCGCACTCTGTCTGATACTCTTCACGATCATCGCGCATACCCAGGCAGTCTACTCATTAGAAGATGGCGTCAATCGGCAAGATTCCGCAAAAGAGGCACTGATCATCGCTACATCTACAATAGAAGAGCTACGCGACGCAGGATTACCATACCAATACCCGAACGATCTTCTCCTCGAAGCACAACAATATTATGAATCGCAATCCATCATCGATGGTGCTGGCGGCAACGCGACGTATGAGAATGTGCACGCGATAACTGAAGAGATCGCTGCATTGCGCGTGGAAACATACCGGATAAGCGACGAACTCGACGCATTAGGAGTATATCTCGACGATGAGAACACAACGGCGGATATGACAGAAGCGTACACGTTGCTCGATGAAGCGCATGAAGAGTACAGGAACGGACGGTTCTCTGAGTCCCAAGAACTAATTGAGATCGCGTATGATCGCGTCAACGAGATAACGGCCGCGAATACGAAGACGCGAGCGATCTACGCAGCAACGCGCGATAGGACTGCGGATATCGCGCGTGCGATATGGAAACCGGCACTGATTACCTGCATCACACTACTTGTGTTGTTTATCGCGTCACGTAACACGATACAACGGTACCGGCTCCGATCCCGCATACGGTTGTTGCATAAGCGCTTGATTGTTATCGATGAACTGCTCAAAGAGACGCAGAAACAGTACTTTGAAGAGCATAACATCTCGGAGGGGGAATACCATCTCAGGACGAAAAAATACGGTGAGTTGATGCGGGACATACACCGCCAGATACCGCTCCTACAAGAACAGATAGCCATGACGATTGATGTGAAGGAGACATCGAACAAGAAAGAGACATCACATAACCAACATAAACAATAGCAGAAGAGAAAGAATAAAGCCCCGTCCGGACAGCGATCAAGGACATCTGATGACGCTGCCTTGCGATATCGCCGACAAAGCGACAAGCGACGTCGGTAACCTCCTCTCAATGTCTTGTGAATTGCAGGAGAAGAGGTGATTCATGCAACCCCTTCGACGCACGCGTGCGAGGGACGCGACGAATTCGCGTTGTGTCGAATTCGTGCGCAAAGAGACGTTTCGTCTCCTTTGCGAGCATACGAACGCGCAGCGAAGTGACCGTCGAATCCACCGCATAGCCTTGAGAATGTACCCGGACAGGAATCACGTCAGCGTCTGTTTTCCAGATAGGAGTTTCTTCGAGACGATCCATCCCTTGCCGCGTCGTATCTCTCCTTCGTAGATACCCCGTTTGATGTCGTCGCCGCGCATCTTGAGGACTTCCACCGCGCGTCCACGACGGCCTCCATCATACAACACGTTATACAGCACGATGATGCCGTCGGAGAGGAAACTGATGGCCTCGCCGTGCTCTACATACGCGCCTCCTGTATGCGTGGGATTGGCGACTTCCCGTATCAGAAGGGACGACGCACGCTCACGCTCCATATACCGGAAGAACTGCTCCATGTAGATACGGAAGCGGCTCTCTTCGCCGCTGAACGCGGATGATATCGCGCTTATGGAGTCCACAATCACGAGATCGGGCGTGAAGTCCTTAGGGATGAGGACGGGCTGAATATCGATAAGTAGCTCTTTCTTTGCCTCTGACAACAATGCCTCTACACTCCTCGATATATCAAGCGCGCTGAAACGCTTGATCTTGAGTACTCCTTTCTTCTCCAGCGGTTCAGTATCCCATCCAAAGACCGCCATGTGCTCACGTAACTGCTCTTCAGGCTCCTCGAACGACATGATGAGCACTTTCTTCCCTCGTTTCGCATGCTCATATGCGACTTGCAGGCAGAGTAATGTCTTGCCGCTTCCAGGGCCGCCCTCCACGAGCACAGAATGCCCCACAGGTATCCCTTCATGGAATAATTCATCAAGACCTGATACGTGCAAGAGTATACGTTCCCGTTTAGACAGAATGGGTTTATGATCTATATTCACGACCATGTGTTCCTATTTAAACAAAGAGTGTTTATAAACATATTCCCGCGAATCAACGGGCGATAGTAGAAAGAATATAGGAGTGATTCTGGAATCATTCTGGAGAATCCTTTTATAAGACGCCGACCTCCAAATTGATATGACAGCTACACCCTCAATCATACCTGCGCTCGAGTGGCGCTACGCTACAAAACAATTCGATCCCGCGAAGAAGATTCCCGATGCAGAGGTTCATGAGCTCACCGAATCATTGCGCCTCTCCGCAAGCTCGTTCGGCCTGCAACCGTGGAAGTTCATCGTGGTGCGCGATCCCGCGCTCCGCGCGAAGATCAAAGAGCATGCGTGGAACCAATCCCAAGTGACGGACGCATCGCATCTTATCGTGCTCGCCGCCCGCAAGGACATCCATGATGATTACATCCGCAAGTTCGTCACAGCAACGGCAAAAGCGCGCAACACCACAATCGAAGCGCTCAAAGGATATGAGGATATAATGCTCGGCACCGTACGGAACATGCCGCCCGAGGCCATCACCGCGTGGAACCAACGCCAAGTCTACATCGCGCTCGGTACACTCTTGCTCACCGCCGCACAAAAAGGCATCGACGCGTGCCCCATGGAAGGATTCGACCCGAAAAAGGTCGATGAGGTCCTCGGCATGACCGATTATACCGTCACCGCGCTCTGCCCCATCGGTTACCGTGCGTCAACGGACAAGTACGCGGGCGCTGCCAAGGTGCGATTCCCCGCGTCAGAGATCGTCGAATACTGTTGATATCCATGAACGCCATCGCCGAAGATCTCGGAAAAGTCGATGAACTCGTGCAAGAACGCTGGGATCGCCTAGCGCTCTACCACCTCACTGACAAGCAGGTGAAAGCGCTGCTTGGCAACAAAAACGTCTATGCACAGGATGGGTGGTTTCCTGCCCGGTACGAGTTCGAGGAGCACGCGCACGGACGACCACAACTCCTGCTGGTGACGCGCGGACGCCTCACGCACTCCGACGGCAAGATGAACTACACCCAAGGCACGAATGACCTTCTTGTCGTCCCGGCAAATCTCGTGCACACCGCAAAAGTGGGCGATGAAGAACTGGAGTTCTGGATGATGACGAGACGACAGTAGGCTCGAAGTTTTTTTAAGTCGGATCGATATCCTGCGTCAGATGATAGGTCATCATTCCACCATACTACGTCACCTGGAGGAAATACTGCACGATCACGCCATAGTACCGGGAAAGACGAGTCCGGAAGATGAAAGCCACATCTTCGAATGGATGACGCTTGGCCAGTACAGATCATCGTCTTCAGAACACGTCTATTTCTGGACATCTTTCGATCAGGCATGCAGATGTGCAAGATACTCCTCCGCACACGCAAGACAAGAATATACTGCGGAAGATAGGAGACCGGTGGTCATAACAGTGGATGTCCCCGATGACGAACTATTAAGCCCCGATCCTGATTCAAAAGGGTACAGATATCGCGGCGCGCTTCCAGAGGGAAGATTCTTGACGATAACACAGGTATAACATCACACCAAGCAGTATATTCGATCGCGTCATCACAAGTAGCTTCTTCGCTGCTTGGAGTCTAGGCAGAAGCACGAGCTGCAAAGAACTCTGCAGAATTCTTGCACAAGAATTCGCCATGGGGATTCTTCGTGGCCGCAGCCCTCGTGCGAGGTACGACCTGCGAATGCATAGATGCTCAACAGCGAAAAATACGAGAACAACGGAGATAACTTGCGGGTCACTTGCTCGTCATCTCGTACGCGCCGTGCCAATGCGCCGGGGGATTGCGCGCGAACTCTTCGCATCGCGCGCGCATCATCCTACCGGCGCCATCGTTGACAGTAGAGAACCCTTTCGCAGCAGCACTCCATTTACCGTCGTAGTACAACCGCAGCGCCGATTCGTAGCGCTTGATAGCCGCACATGATTTTGCATCGACCGCGCCTTCAAGTCCGACAACCTCGTAGATGACGACTGGTTGCTTCTTCCCCTTCACCAAGACCTTGTCCAGCTCGCGCACGACGATGTCCTCACGTAGCCTGCGGCGTGTGTCATCGCTGATGATGATAGTGACGCCGTATTGTTTCGTCAATCCCTCGAGACGCGATGCGAGATTCACGCTATCGCCAATAGCGGTATAGGAGAGACGTTGCGCGCTCCCGACATTGCCGACGACCGCTTCGCCGGTATTGATGCCGATGCCGACATCCAACGCAGGGAACCGTCCCTTGTGCTCTTTTCGCAGCGCGCGCACCACATCCCGCATCGCGAGCGCGGAGAGCACTGCATGTGTCGGATGATCAGCGTCCCGCACTGGCGCGTTCCAGAACGCCATGATGGCATCGCCGATGAATTTATCGACCAGACCGTTACGCGACATTATCTCCCGCGTCGCTCCATCGAAATAACTGTTGATGAAATCGACGAGCTCTTCGGGCGATAGCTTCTCGCTGATGCCTGTGAACCCGCGCACGTCCGAAAAAAGGATAGATAGCTCCCGTCGTTCGCCCCCTAGCCGAACGTCGGCATGCATGATCTGCTCGAGCACGTGCGGACTCACATACTTGCCGAACGCATCGCTTACCTTACGCTTCGCGATGCGCTCATCGACGAGCTGTAATAGCGATATCGTTGTGAACGCAAGGACGATAGCGAGCGGGACATAGAGCAAAGGCAGAATGATATTCCGTTCGAACAAAGCGAACCCGACACCGATATGGACAACCACCATACATACTATGATAATGCTGGACGCGAGAGCGTGCAATCGGTGTGACAGTAGCGCAACGATGACGACGGCGAGGATGATTGAGAGAATAGTAATCCATGCCGGCACATACGCGAGTTCTTGCTGCAACAGCATCGTCTGGAGCGCGCTCGCGTGTATCTCCACACCCGGCATCGGCCTGCCGCCGCTCGTCGGCACTATGGCATCATCATGAAAGTCCGTCGCTACCGCTCCCAAAAGGACTATCTTGCCATCGAACCGGTCTTCCGGTATGCGGCCTGCTATCACATCGGCGGCGCTAACGCGTCGGAATGACCCTGGCGGCCCCGGGAACTTGATGAGGAAACGATCAGTCATCGGATATCGGATTCCGGTGAACTGCTCATAGAGCATTGCGCTGAACGCTTGTTCATCGCCGAGAGCGAGATTGATGGACCGCACGACTCCGTCACCATCGCTGACGATATTCGCGTATCCTGTCCGCGGAGCGGCCCCCACGACCGGAAGCAGCAGATCACTCCCTGTTATCGCGCCGGATGCGTCTTTGGAAAACGAGGTGTACTCGCTCACCAGGACGACCGGCCTACTGGCCATCGCGGTCGTAAGCGATGCATCCGCTTCAGGGGAGCTCTTCTCGAGGAATGCTAGATCGATCCCTACGATCGATGCCTGACGCGTCCGTTCGAGCAGCACGGTGAAATTGCGCCGGTCCCACGGCCACCGGCCGATCTCTTGCAGGCTGGCATCATCGATGCCTATGATAACGATATCCGGAGATACGATGTCGCCGCCGTAGAGCGCGTCGGATAGATGACGGTCGAAACTCCCGAAGACTCCCAGGAAAAAAAGCGATACACAGAACGCCGCTACGATAGAGGCGGTTATCGCGATGTGGATGTTTGTCCGGCGCATCAGTCCTCATGGGTAGAGCGCTATCGCTTCAAGCACCAAACGTATGGCCGCGTTGTACTCGTAGATGCGTGCGGCGTTCGGGACATCGGGCGCGTTGTCGCGTAGCTCTTGTTCGGAATTCNNATCGATCCCTATGAAATATTCGGCGATGCTTTCATCGTCGGCATCATACTGTGATTTCGCCAATGACACGAAGAGGTCGTTTTTATAGACTTCCCGCAGCCGCAACTCGCGTAACACTTCGAGTTCGATAACGAGTTGTCCCTTGATCGCCGCGATATCATCCGGCGTGAGCGGTTGTTTGACGTACCCCTGCTCCTCCATGACGAGCTTCTCTCCGGCGAGAACATCGACGATCGAACCGTCGCTGCCTGTGGCAGTCACTTTGCCTTCAGCGACCAAAAGACTATAGGACACCTCTTCGCTCGTGCGTAAGGTAGTCCCTCGCACAGTCGCTGTGGTGGTGGGAGTGGTGATAGCGTACTGCTCGATGCCGCCGATGCGCGCCACTTTGCTCCAGACCGTGCCGCTTCGCTGCGTTACCGAAATATCTTTTTTTGATAGTTGTGCGATGGATACCTCGCTTAACGGTTCCATGCGGATGAGTATTCCCTCGTAGAGGACCAGCAGTGCTGTTGCGCCATCGCCTGTCTTGACGATATCGTTCTCATCCAATCCCATGTTTACTGCGGCCGGCACGTACCCGTTCCCGCTATTGACAGTCACATCGCCAGACATCGCGTGGATGCGCGCAGGCGTCTGCCCGTTAGGCCAAAGCAGCACAGTGGCTCCGATGCAGAGTAGAACGAGTAATGTCACCGGGATGTAGATGATTGGTCGTTTGAGCAAAGTTTTGGCGTGCATGTATCTCCCCCTATGGCGACATAAAGTACCTTGGTATAAAAAACATGCGGGATACTCGACGAAGAGAACGCCTGAGACGGCTAACGGAGATAACTACTGACGAACTCCGACGGATTTTTTTGGAGTCGTGAGAACGGCAGTATCACCTTCCTGCAAGACTTCTCGCCGCATGCGCACGGCATATCCCACGACGGATAGTCGATGAAGAGTGAGTAATCGGCCGTGAGCTCCTCGCCCGGCAAGATGCTGCGGCGCGCATAGAGTTTTCCGTCGTCCACATAGCAATTGGGCGCGCACGAATGATTGAGGTACCATACAGCGGAGAATCGCTTTGGCTCGATGAACAGATTCTTTCCTATCTGCACACCACGATGCGTGAGACGGGAATCAGTGCCTTTGATGCGCGCACCCGATGTGGCGCACAAAAGCTCTCCCTTGGCATAACGTTTCGCGGCGAAGAGACCATAGCCCTTCTTGCCGGAATGCTTCGCGATGAGACCTTCGACGTTGCGTGGATAGCGCATGTGTGCACCTACGTGCTGCCACAGCGCGGTCTTTAAAAAGCTGCCGTGCGTCCCAGATGCTATGGACAAGCAGTATCGCATTCTCAAGGACGGCACAGTCTTCATGAGTGCGACTCCCGGAGAGTATGCTGGATGGAGACACGGCAAGATTTTCGGCCGACTCGACTGCGAGAGCGGTAAACGCCTCATACAACCCAAGAACAGAGTCTTCTTTGCGACGCTCGAAGACGCAATACGCGAAGGATATCGCCCTTGCCAAAAGTGCAAGCCAATGGACGAAAACGACTTCGCGGGAATACGCGCGCTCGTAACATATACGACGCTCGAAGAATTCTACAATCGCGACAAGAGGCCGAAACGATGACTAGACTCAAGCGCCGCAAGGAACTGCCCTCAGACAATAAAGGAGATGTCCGTTTTGGCACGCCACAAGAGGCCGCGGAGTACCGCGCCACACGCATAGCCGCACTCTCACCAGATACCATCATCGAGATAGGTGCTGGCGCGGGCTTCCAGACCACCGGATTCTCTCGTATCGCGAAAACAGTCATCGCGGTCGATATCGATGCGGATAGGCTTGCACGCGCGACCTTTCCCGAGAATGTCATCCCAATCGCTGGCGACGCTCTCGATGCTGAAACGCTCGAACGCATCAAGCATGAAGCGAAAGGCAAGGTAATTGTCTTCCTCGATCCTGAACGCCCCGCGAGTTCCACACGACGGACGCTCTCGGAGATACAACCCGACATCGTCTCCTTTGTCAGGGAATACTCGAGCATCGCGCCTGATATCGCGATAGAGCTACCGCCATTCCTCGGTGACGGCGAGTTCGCGGCGCTACCACCGCATGAACGCGAATATCTTTCGATTGGCGGCAAGCTCAACCGCCTTACGGTGTATTTCGGCGCGCTACGCCGTTGCGACATCTCAGTCATACGTCTACCTGAGAACTCTCGCATCGAAGGAAATTTCCCGTTATCGAATATGGAGCAGACCGCGCGCGATGGCATGAAGTTCGTGCTCGTGCCCGACGCGGCCGTCGCCCATGCAGGGCTTATCGGCGAAGCGTTGACAAGCGGCGGAGTGAGAGCGGTGCACACCATGCCGCTCGGCAACAAGACGGTCTACCTCAGCGCTACTCGTTGCAAGGGACCGTTCTTCAAATCGATGCGCATCATGGCTTCGGGCCCTCGCCGCGAAGTGGAACGGGCGCTTTTCCGCTGCGGACCGCTCGTGCTGCACGGCAAGCTCTCGGAGCAGGAACAGCGCGAACTGCTCATGTCGTTGCGGAAGTTCTGCAAAGGAAACGAACGCATGCATCTCTTCTTAGGCAGCCGTTGGTACTTGACGGAAGAATAGATATTTGATGGTATGTGACGGATGGATGTGGACGCCTGATTATCGCCGCGGCGGTTGCATCTCACTGCCGTTCCGACACTGTTTCGCCGTTCGCCGCTACTTCGGCTCTCGCCTCGTAGTCTCACGGCTCAGAAAGATGTCAGGGCGGCAATTCTTGCCGGACGGAAAGCATAAAAACCGGATGCTCTAAACAAGAACATGGATACGCTCGCAATCTTCCTCGTCATCAGCGTAGTGCTCTTCTTTGGATTCCTGGCAGAGTACATTTTCAAGAAGACGAGCGTACCCGATGTGCTGCTTCTCATCGTGCTCGGTCTGTTGCTTGGCCAGTACGGGCTCGATCTAGTGCACCCGACCGATGTCGCGGTAGCTGCCCCCGTCTTTATCACATTCACGTTGCTGTTCCTCCTCTACGACGGCGCGTTCAAGATAGACCTTGCGTCGTTCACTCGAGAGTTCGGCGCCAGCCTCAAAGTCACATGGTTCAATTTCTTGCTCGCGACAGGGGTCATCTCCGCAGCGCTCTTGCTCTTCGGGATCGGATGGAAAGTGGCGTTGCTCGTCGGTTTCGCGCTCGGCGGCATCTCATCGGCATTCACCATACCGATGCTCAAACAGCTCAATGTCTCCAAAAAGATGCATTCTATCCTGACTCTCGAGTCGGCGTTCACCGACGTGATGTGCATCGTCTTCGCGCTCACGATGATGGACCTCATCCAGGCCGGCACGTTCAGTGCGCAAGCCATCGCTGGGACCATCGTATCGCTTTTCGCAGTCGCGGGATTCATCGGCGTCATCGGCGGCGTGATATGGGTCTTCATCCTCACCAAGATATTGGGAAAGAACATCATGAACATGATAACGATAGCGTTCTTGCTCGTGGTGTATGTCGTCACAGAATACCTAGGCGGCAATGGCGCTATTGCCGGGCTTTTTTTCGGTATCGTACTCAAGAACTCGCTGCAACTCCACGCCTTGTTGCGACAGGCTATGGGCGTTAAAGAGAAGCAGCCGCGCATCCATGAGAAGCAAAAGGTAGGCATCTCGGTAACGACAGAGAACGAAGAGGAGTTCTACAACGAGATAGCGTTCTTCATGAAGACACTCTTTTTCGTGTATATCGGCATCCTCCTCGATTTCAGCGATCCGTTCGCAGTCATCATCGGTGCGACCTGCGCAGTCCTTATCATGTTCATCCGTCCTGCGAGCAACATCATCACACCCGAGCTCTCTGAAGGCGACAGGACGCTCATGGCCTCCATGTTCGCGCGCGGCATAGCCGGTGCCGCCATCATGCAAATAGCGGTGCAGCGCGGCATACCCCAAGCGGGATTTCTGACCGCGATCGTGCTCGTGTTCGTGCTTTTCACCATACTCTTCAGTTCGACCAGGCTCTTTTTCTATCGCAAGAAGTATTTGGGCAAGGAATCCTGAACGTAGAGTCGTCAGAGAGGAGGAATTCTACGGTATCGGGTCGGCGTCCGGCAAGAAGCACGTGTCGAAGCGGTCATTTCTCTCTCGTGAGTCGTTACGAAGACATATAAAAGACGGGAGCGGGATTGATCGCTATGGCCGACGACAGTATCGAAGTGGCGCCTGCGGACCGCATGATAGCGTATTTCTCGATGGAGATAGGGTTCGACTCGAGCATCCCGACATACAGCGGCGGCCTGGGAATACTCGCGGGCGACACGCTCAAGGCATGCGCAGATCTGAAAGTCCCCATTGTCGGAGTAACATTGCTTTCTGAAAAAGGATATTTTACGCAAACGTTCAACCCACAAGATGGCAGCCAAATTGAGTCTCCGACCACGTGGGACAAGAGCAGACTGCATCTTCTACCTGCTCGCGTTAAAGTCTCTATCCAAGGCAGGGATGTCCAAGTGCGAGCATGGCAGTACACCCTTATTGGCAGTAGCGAATACGAGATTCCAATAATCCTCCTCGATACGAATGTTGCAGAAAATACCAAGGAAGATCGTGAAATAACGGCATTTCTCTATGGCGGTGATCAACGATACCGGTTAATGCAAGAAGTCGTTCTTGGTATTGGTGGCGTGCGTATGTTGAGAGCACTCAATTATACTAGCCTTGTCAGATAT
>DUGD01000015.1 GCA_013331575.1 Candidatus Woesearchaeota archaeon | reverse complement strand
TCGCATAACCCGGTATTGCGGCGGTCTTGAACATCGCGAAAGCGAGAAAGAGAACCGCTTCCGAAAGGAATTCTCAGTTCAAATCTGAGTTCGGGCGTTGTCGAGGAGTCGCAAGACTCCTCTCCAGGCCCAGCCTCAGATTTGCTCGGAACGAGAGTGACGCTGCAAATCTGAGTTCGGGCGCTTCAACGCCTACAGCCACGAGATGATGTTATCGACAGCTTTCTGCTCGGATTTCGTGACACGAGAACCGTAGAACGGCCCCGCGGCATCAGCGACCTCCTGAGCCAATTTAGAAAATGCTCGACAGAGCATCGTCCGCTCACCAGGGGATCGTTTCGCCATCAGCACGTGGAATCCACGCAACACGTCACGCAAGCGAGCATCGTCGTACTCATGCAACGAACGCGATGGACGGCTGTGCTGGAACACGCCCTGCATGAACAGATTCAGCGTCCGATCGCTTGAGAACTTGATGCGTGGAACCTTGGCGCTGATCCACTCCGCCTGAAAACGCAATTCCTCAGCCTCGACTTTGCCGTCAGCTATGGCCACATACGCGAAGATAGCGTGCGGAACCTCGGCGAGTAGAGCCCATTCCGAATCAGAATAATCCTCTTTGCGCATGCACTTCACGCCGCACTGCCCACTTAAATAGTTTGCTCAAGACCGCTTTTGCAGCTTGCACGCCTTCGCATACGCTTTCTTGTCGCCATAATGCATGAACCCTTCCTGGTGCACAGGCTCGACAAAACCAGGATACTTATCGTGCTTGATACCGCACCAGTACTTCTCCGTGTCGGCAGCGATACGTTGCGCGTACGCGATCAGACCATTGGCGTACTCGCAATAGATGCAATTGAATCTATCGAGCAGACTCAAATACGGCAACTTGTAGCGATCCATACGTATGTACTGTTTGCGCTGGACAAACGGTATGCCGTAGAGCCAGAAACAGACAACATGATACACCTCGAGCGCGAGATGGAAGAGGACGAGCGGGACGAGCATCCCCCAGATGAACGGGATACTCAAAATGTGCCGCCAATGCCGCTCCTCATGCTGTTTGTATTGCATACAACAACAGAGGAAACAGCCTACTTAAAAGCGTTGCTCAAGCAGACAACGGAGAATAGAACAACTCACAGATGAATAGCACAGCACATCCGCCACAACAAATGGAACTGGCAAGAAAACGGCGATCAATGACCAGAACCTCGCCGAAGAAAAGCTTTAAAAAGAGCTGACGAGTTCAGCACTCCGCTACGGGCCAGTAGCTCAGCCTGGTTAGAGCAATCGGCTCTTAACCGATAGGCCNNGCTCCTGTAGTGTAGTCCGGCCAATCATCCTACCCTCTCACGGTAGGGACCCGGGTTCGAATCCCGGCGGGAGCATTTGCAAGCCGCAAATCCTATTTTTTCCTCCTTTCATTCTCGTAGCAGGGAAGGCCTGCAGCCACATAATTTCGCACAACAAATTGTTCCGACTAACGATACACGCTATTTCGCATAACTGCTAAACAGCACAATAAACAGACATTGGAGAATCCTTATAAGCGATCTCGGACTCCTACAACCATCTTGGGTGTCATATATGTCGATTGCGAATTGGAGCCACAAAGAACTCGTCCAGGAGCTCTTGCAATTCCAAGAGACGGCATCGCTCATCTTGCCGCGCAAAGGACATTTCCCGACGCTACCCGATATCGATTACTTCGCCGCGATCACACCGCTCAAGGCGTGCGTCGGAGGGGATCACCTCGCCATTGTCAATTTCGAGGTGTACGGTCTCGACGCTAAGATCGCCGCGGCCGAAAACGCAGGGAATGAATCGCTCGCCGTCAAGCTCGCGGCGAACCGTGACCGGTTCGGCATACTCATCGCGGACGTCGCAGGGCATAGCGCGAGCAGCAGCATGATCACTAACTATTTGCATGCCGCGTTCCGGATGGGCGTCGCGTACGAACTAAAATGCAACGGTGAAGTCACAGCCGACCTGTTCGAGATCCTCAACACGCAATTCTACAACCATATCACCGCAGAGTACTTGAAAAGCAAGCCATACACCACGATGATGTACGGTGAAGTGCACAACGACGGCACATTCAGGTTCCTCTCCGCAGGCCACCCATACCCGATAGTGTTCTCGAGGAAATACGACCGCATCATGCCACTCGACCCGGATAGGACCAAGAACTCGACACCGCTCGGAGTCCTCCCGTCGGAATACCGCGTCGATACAGAGAACTTCAAACGCACATTCGGGACGAAGAACAAATACGCGGTGAACGAGATCCGACTGCTCGGCGAAGGAGATATCCTCCTTCTCTACACCGATGGATTCACAGAGCAGGGCGAGGGAACGCTAAATTTCTTCGAGACGCATCTCGAACAGATACTGCGTGAAAATAAAGAGCACGATGCCCGCGGGATCTACAGCGCGATAATGGACGGCCTACAAGCATTCAGCCCTCCGGAAGACGATCTCACGCTCGCGGTGATCAAGAAGACTCCTCTATGAAACGACGCATCTTCCGCGCCAAGACCCTCCGCCCACGCCACGCGATGAGTGGGGAGACGATGTTGCGCTCAACATACACCGACGTCTTATGCTGAAGCCGCAACAGTAAAATCGTCGCTATAGCGTCCGTCGTCGGAACCCTGTTCTTGAACGCATAGATATCACTGCCGATATGCACCATAGCATCCATTCGGTATGCTACTATCGCGTTCACAGGGTTGTACGCAGTCCCGTGCCGATGTCCCTTGAGCGCCCAGTAAAGCGGATCGAATCCGCGGCACCAGGGTTCTTGCGCGACGCGTTCAAGCGGTGACGCGTACACCGCGTGGTGCCCGCGCCAATCACCATCGGCGACTATGGCAGAATCATAATCAGTTCCCGTCGCCACAAGACGGTCGAAATCATCCAACCGACCGAACCCACCACGATAGATGACGTCGTTTTCCGAACAGACACCTTGCGTCGCAAGGGTCTGACGAATAAGACCATGGGTGTATGGTTGCACGATGCTCGTTTCGCAAGAACTCCACTTTTGCAAATCGAACGGGACGTCAACGATGCGCATGGAACGAGGAACGCGCGCACCAATATAAAACCGCGGCCACGAGTATCGTCGAGCCCGGAACATTCATATAGTCGAACCACTCCGGAGTGAATAGAACTGAGCATGACCAGAATAAGGAGGGATACTATATGATGGAGCACCACCCTATCGTCGAGAAGATAGTCAATGAAGGCGTAGGCTCGGTCAACCTAGCATCCATCTCGAAAGATCTCCGGAAAGCGCTCTTCACCGAGGCGGGTAACATCCTCATGCATAAAGAACATCATGCTGAAGCCGCGAAAGCGTACGCTGCTGCCGAGAACCACGACATGCTCAATGAATACGGCAGATGGTTCTTGCAGCAACGCAAACCGGGTATCGCCGCGTATTTCCTGCTACATATAGAGAAAGAGGACGTCCTCGAGAACCTAGCGCAGGAGTGCATCGCGGCACACCACCTCGACGCTGCGAAAGCAGTCTACCAAAAGCTCGGCGACAGCATCATGATAGAGTTCTTGGATGCGAATTTCGGCACGAGCCAATAATAGTGTTGGTGTGGCCTTAGCGCACGTACAGACGCTCGGGATTTATTGCAACCCTCGATGTCGTAAATATGGACGACGTCCATATATGCGCCGCCACAACAGAAAAGAAACCGGGGTTTAACTCAGAGCCACAGAGAACGAAACCCTTATAAAGGGGCTCAAAATTCGCATCATCACACACAACTCCTTCGGGAGGAGTCTCCTATGATAGACGACCAAAAAATCCACGCAGCAGTACGCGAATTGCACACTCAGAAGCGCAACTTCGCGCAATCGTACGATCTCATCATCGCCTGCAAGGACTTGAATCTCAAGAACCCTGCAGAGCAAGTCGAGTTCTTCGCCACGACGCCTCACACTGTCGGCCGCAAACGCACCGTCTGCGCGCTCGTCGGTCCCGAGATGATCGATGACGCGAAAAAGATAGTCGATCTCGCGCTCGAGCAGTCGCAGTTCGAACGCATGCAGAAGAAAGAGCTGCGCAAGATAGCGGGGAAATACGATTACTTCCTCGGTCAGGCCAACATCATGCCTAAGATCGCGGCGAGTTTCGGCCGTGTGCTCGGTCCACGAGGGAAGATGCCCAATCCCAAAGCAGGATGCATCGTACCCCCCAAGGCGCCGCTCGCACCACTTCTCGAACGCCTGCAGAAGACCATCAAAATCAGCATCAAGAAGGCCCCTACCGTCCAGACGATGGTCGGGACCCAGGCGATGACCGAACAGCAAGTCGTCGACAATATCAAATCGCTCTACGAGCAGATAGTCCACAACCTCCCCAAGGAGGAGAACAACGTCCGGCATGTGTACCTCAAGGTCACCATGAGCAAGCCGGTCAAACTGAGCTGATACCAATGGCACGCACGAACTACTCCGCTCACATCAGCGACGAGAAGAAGGCATCTGTCGTACAGCTCGCCAAGCTCATCGAGAGCACCCCGATCATCGCCATCGCGAATATGGAGAGCCTGCCGGCGCGCAACCTCGCGTCCATGCGCACCAAGCTGCGCGGCAAGGTCCATATCATCATGGCCAAGAAGAACGTCATCAAGAAAGCGATAGAGACGAGCAAGAAGCCCGGCATCCAAGAGCTCATCAAGAGCCTGCATGGAACTCCCGCGCTCCTCTTCACCGCTGAGAACCCGTTCTCGCTGTTCAAAACACTCAAGAAGAACCAATCGAAGGCTCCCATCAAGGCAGGACAGATCGCACCGCACGACCTCGTGGTCCCTGCGGGCCCGACAAGCTTCCCGCCCGGACCAATCATCGGCGAGCTCGGTCAGCTCGGCATCAAAGCCGGCATCGACCAGGGCAAGGTCGTCATCAAGCAGGATGCGGTCCTCGCCAAGGCCGGTACAGTCGTAAGCGATAAAGCGGCAGGATTCCTCGCGCGCATGGGCGTGGAGCCGATGCGCATCGGACTCAATCTTGTCATCGCGTACGAGGACGGAAAACTCCTCGACGGCAAGATCCTCGATATCGACGAGGATAAATTCAAGGCCGACCTCAACGCAGCAGCACTAGCGGCAAAGAGCCTAGCGTTCAACATCGCATATGCGCTGCCGAGCAACATCACAGACCTCGTGCAGAAGGCGCACTACGACGCGGCAGGACTCGCGCTCGAAGCAAACCTCCTCACTGACGAGAACGCGAAGCAAGTGCTCGCGAAGGCATACTTCCAAGCCATGGGCGTCGCCAAATACTTACCTGCAGACATGCAGGCAGAGATCGGCGCGAACATGGCGGTAGCATCCACGGCGACGGAACACGCGGCGCCTGCGGAGAAGAAGGAAGAGAAGAAAGAAGAGGATGCCGCAGCAGGGCTCGGCTCACTCTTCGGATAAAGATACGAACATACTAACCACACACTTGGAGGGATACCATGGAATACATTTACGCAGCGTTGCTTTTGCACAAGACGGGCAAGACCGTCGATGAGGCACACGTCAAGAAGGTCCTCGAGGCAGCCGGCACCCACGTCGAAGAGGGTCGTGTCAAGGCACTCCTCGCGGCGCTCGAAGGAGTCGATATCGACGAGGCAGTCAAGTCGGCAGCACCAGTTGCGGTCGCAGCGGCTCCTGCAGCGCACGCCCCGGCGGCGCACAAGGAAGAGAAGAAGCCTGAGAAGAAGGAAGAGGACGCAGCGGCGGGCCTTGGATCCCTCTTCGGATAGACTCCTCTTTTGCTCCTCATTTTCTTACCATTTCAGGTGAATATTCAATGAGCAACGACAATCTTGGCGATGAGACGCCACAACTATCGGAAGGTCAAGCGAACGAATCAGTCCCCTCGCCCGAAGCCGTCATCGCGAAAGCGGAGACCGCAGCAGGCACCTCTGTTGAGATAAAGGATCGTGTGTCCACGCTCAACGACAAGAAAGAGGCGGCGTACCAGAAGAAACAAGAGATTGGTACAAAGATCGCTGAGAAGATACGTCTTGTCAACGAATATAAGAAGACACGGAACGATCTGACGAAGCAGGTCCGCGACATGAAAGTGGAGCGCGACAAGCTCAACACCGAGATCAGCGCCAAGATCACAGAGCTCAAAGCACTCCAGCCCGAGAAGAAGGAGGAGGAACAACCGCACCTTCCTATCGGTCCGAAGGGCGAGCGCATGCACCCGATGGAGCTGCGCCGCCGCCTCAAAGCGATCGAGACCAAGATCGAGACCATACCGATGAGTTTCGACGCTGAGCAAAAGCTCATGAAGGAGGCAAAGCAGATCAAGAAACAGCTTGATGCACTCGACTCCGCCCACGGCAAGCACGGCGAACTCGTCGGGAAATCAAAGGATATCGACAAGCTCAAGAAGCAGGCGAACGCGCTCCACGCGAACGTGACGCAACTCGCCCGCGAATCACAGGAGTACCACGAGAAGCTCGTCACGCTCAGCAAAGAGATAGAGGACCTCAAGGGACAGGAGGATTCGCTCCAGGACCAGTTCCTCTCTGCTAAGAAAGAGTACCTCGAGGCCACCGGCGACATGCGCGAGGCCCAAGCGGAACTCCAGGCCGCCCGCGCAGCGATACGCGAGCACAAGGAGCGCGAGAAGCAGCAACGCATGGCAGAGGACAAGAAGACGCTCCAGCAGCGCGCGAAAGAGGCAGAGGAGAAGATGATGAAGGGCGAGAAGCTCACCACCGAAGACCTCCTTGCGATGCAAAGCGTCCGCGACTAGATACCGATCATCATGATACACGAGTGAAACCATGGCACGACTCAGAAAAGCAGTGGCTTACCGACGCCTCGAGCGACCCTACACGCGACGCTCGAAGTACCGCGCGCTCAACTATGTCCGCGCAAGCCCCCACAATCTCATCGTCAAGTACAGCATGGGCAATTTCGTCAAGAAATACCCCTGCAGGCTCGAGCTCGTCTCGGATGCGGACATCCAACTGCGCCACAACTCTATCGAGAGTGCGCGCAAGTCGGCGAACAAGCTCCTCGAGACGAAATGCGGCACGAACTACAATTTCACCGTCCGCATGTACCCGCACCACATCTTGCGCGAGAACCCGCTTGCGTCCGGCGCGGGTGCAGACCGTATGAGCACCGGCATGTCCATGGCATTCGGCAAGCCCATAGGCATTGCTGCCCAGATCAAGAAGGGCAAGACTATCATGGAAGTGCAATGCGAGGAGAAAGACGTTGCGATAGCGAAGGAATCCCTTAAACGCGCGCAGAACAAGTTCCCCATGCACTGCATGATACGCGTCACGCTGCCGAAGAAGAAAGCCAAGGCAGAGTGAATCCTCTCTTTTCTCAAGTTTTTTCTATAGAGCTGTTGTTCCCGCACACGGTGCGTGAGACCGGTATATTGCCAAAGATTACCGGATTACGTCTAGCAATTAGCAGCATACGTATAGAACATGCTGTATCGGCACGTCGGCGACGATAGCTCAGAAGACGAAAACGCTACATGAACTCTTCTCTGAACGCTTTGTTGATCGCCTTCCTGAGCGCCTCGATATCAGTATAGGAGTCCGGATACTTCTTAAGAAGAGCACTGCCGACGCCTCCGCCGACGATATCAGTCTTGCTGATGAAGACCAAGACCGGCTTGCCGAGGTCAGCAGTCCTACGGTAGAGTTCGTGCTGGTCCGAGAGCGTATAACCTCCTTCAGTGGGATCGAAGACATAGACGACGACATGCGCGAGATACTTGAGCGCAATATCCGCCTTGCGCTCGATAGGATTCGGATCCTTGCGGTTGAGAGTGCCAGGAGTATCGATACATTGTATCTGGTTATAGCGATAGTCGAAATAGCCGACATTCAAGCCTTTCGTAGTGAACGCGTACGGTTTGATCTCCGGCTTCGCAGTCGTGAGTTTAGAGAGGAGCGTCGATTTCCCCACGTTCGGGAAGCCGGCGATAGCGACTGTGAAAAGTTCGTCATCGACGCTTGGCAGGTTGCGTAGCGCATCACGAGCCTCATTAAGGAACAAAAGATGTTTGTTCGACTGGCGCAGTATCGAAGAGACACGACCGATATAACGAGAGCGAATGCCCGCTATCTCCACGACGCTACCAGCCTCCTTGACCATGCCGGCATGCTCCCTGGTGAGCGATTTGAGCATGGTCGTCGTAGCATTGATGGCACCAAGCGACTGCTTGACTTTCCCGACATCGATGTCCTGCTCGAAGAGCTGGAGCGTGAACTCTCCCATGCGATCAAAACTGGGAAACGAGGTATGGAGCTTCTCAAGCGCCCCAACAAGATTGTCGCGGATGGAAGAGAACCTGTCAAACTCCGTGTTCTTTGCGAACATCACGCGATCCATGCCGCGATGCTGTCTACGAGCGAGGGCGCGTTTGCTCGCGGCGGCGAGCGCATTATCAAGATAGGTCTGTCCGGTCTCCGGCTTGATGATGACATACTCCTGCGGTCGCATGATCCGCCGGAAGACCGCTTGCTTTATAAAGCGATGCCTGATTCTCATGTACGGCTGAGACCGCGGATAGCGAGGAGTTGCGGGCCGCGAGGGCAACCGAAATGCCCCGGAGTCTCGGGATGGAGGAACACACATGGAGATGAAGATCAACATAGGCGACCCGAAGGCAAAACGCACACTGACGCACACCCTGCCCGCAGACGATGCAAAATCGCTCTTCGGCCGCAAGATAGGCGACAAGATCAAGGGCGAGATCCTCGGCAAGGCAGGTTACGAATTCGAGATCACGGGCGGCTCTGACAACGCAGGGTTCCCGATGCGCAAGGACGCGACCGGTACCGGACGCCGCAAGATTCTCGTCACACGAAGCATCGGCCAGCAGCAGACGAAGAAAGGCGTCCGCATCCGCAAGACCGTCGCAGGCAACACCGTGAGCGACTTCACATCCCAGATCAACGTGAAGGTCACAAAACACGGCGCGCAACCCCTCTTCGAAGAGAAGAAAGAAGAGGCTGCAGAAGAGCCGAAAGCAGAATAAGCGTACTCTTTTTTCTTCATCATTTTTCTTTGCATACATGACACCCTTTGCGTCAGCTCAAGGAAAGTCGCCTTGGAGTACATCAGGCGCGAGAGGTGCTGAAGGCCTCACGCGCCGTAAATCCTGCGGAAGCATAACTGCTCCGCGACTTTCAAGCGTCACAAAGTAGTAGACCACAATAAATAAGAACGCTATCAGTAGACAGCAGCAGCTCATCCAACAAATGGAGCGCTATTAACACTGCCGGCCACAATCTTCTCAAGATCGCCGACCTGCGACGACGAAACAGGCAACGACGACTCAGACAATAGCAATAGCTCGCGCGCCTTACGACGCACGCCAAGCGCGACACCAGACCCAACGATGGTGCCAGTCACCGCAAAAACAGATGCAGTAAGTAGCGCAGCTGGCGCACCGACTGCGAGATACGCGGCATAACCGATACCTTCCATCGCGAAATTGAAACCGGCGACAATCGCGACCGCCGTAGCATCGGATGACGCTCTGCGAACGAGCGGATCGACCAGATATGTCGCTATCGGAAGATATGCTGTCGCAAGCACCCCGCGCACCAGCGCTGGCGGCGAAACAAGCGATGCCATGCCATTGAGAAGCCCGGCAATACCCATCGTACCAACTACATTCGCAGTGCTCATCACGGCAGTGGCATAGCGTTTTCGCCCCGGAGCGACGGCCGCGTCGTAACCAGCGACAAAACGAGCATAACCGTTCTGCACTGAAGTGCATATGGCAGAATACAGGTGAGCGTAGGGACTCGATGATACGGCAGACACGGCCGTCATCGAACGATCATGGTCTTGAACGGGTATAACAGAGTCAACACGCCAACGGTAGGAATTATGCACCATGCATACCGCAGGAAACGCGATGGCTATAAGAGCATTTCCACAAAAGCAGTATCTAAGACATGACAACCTGACGCAGAAAAACGACAGTTCTATCGCACAGTGGTCGTCCTGACGATAACAATATAAACAAACGCGCGTGACTGCGACACCATGGACTTCACCCAAGAGCTCAAAGATATCCTCGCATCGCTTGGCATCAAGGACGCACCTGTGGAGATACCACCCAACCCGGCTCTCGGCGATTACGCCATGCCGTGTTTCGCGCTCGCGAAAGAGCAAAAGAAAGCGCCGCCAATCATCGCGCAAGACCTCGCCGCGCAAGTAACGACCCATCCGGACGCCGGATTCCTCGCCAAGGCCGTAGCGACAGGACCGTACGTCAATTTCTTCATCAAACCCGCAGCGCTCATCAAAGCGGCATTCCGAGAGACGCCGCGCAAGGAGCTTGGCAAGACGGTGGTCATCGACTACTCAAGCCCGAACATCGCAAAACCATTCGGCATAGGCCACCTACGCAGCACCGTCATCGGCGGCGCGCTCAAACGCATCTACGCCTATGCAGGCTGGAAAACCGTCGGCATCAACCACCTCGGTGATTGGGGAACACAGTTCGGAAAGCTCATCTACGCGTACAAGCACTGGCCCGTAGACCTCTCGCAGCGCGAAGACCCCATCAAAGGACTCCTCGAGATTTACGTCAAGTTCCATGCTGAAGCGGAGAAAGACCCCTCGCTCGAGGAGGCTGCGCGCGCGGAGTTCAAGAAACTGGAAGAGGGCGATGCAGAGAACACCCGCCTCTGGCAAGAGTTCCGCGACCTATCGCTTGCCGAATTCAACCGTATCTATGAGAAGATGAACGTCACGTTCGAGAGCACGGCCGGAGAGGCGTTCTACAACGACAAGATGGGCGTCGTGGTGGACGAGCTCATGGCCAAAGGGCTCCTTGAGAAAGATGATGGCGCCATGGTCGTCAAATTCGATGAGAACGAAGGCATCAGCGCTCCCGCCATCATCTTGAAAAGCGACGGTGCGACCACCTACATCACACGCGATCTCGCCGCGATACTCTACCGCAAGAAGACCTACGAGTTCGACAGGACACTCTACGAGATAGGAACAGAGCAGAACCTGCATATGCGACAGCTCTTCGCAGTCATCAAGAAGATGGGGTACTCATGGTGGGATTGCGGGTTCCACGTCAACCACGGGCTCTACCGGTTCGAAGAGGGAAAGATGTCGACGCGCAAAGGCCAGGTCATCTTCATCGACGAAGTCTTCGCGCAGGCGAAAGAGCGCACGCTCGCAACCATACAGGAGAAGAATCCTGATCTCACCGACAAAGAGAACGTCGCGGAGAGAGTCGCAATAGGCGCTATCATCTTCAACGACCTCAAGAACGACCG
>DUGD01000059.1 GCA_013331575.1 Candidatus Woesearchaeota archaeon | reverse complement strand
GGCGTATCTGGTCTTCGTCGCGCAGGTAGATCGTGGTGCGCAACCAACCGTGCTGTTTGTGGTATACCCATACCGGGTCGGTCGCTTGGTTGATCACTATCTCCTCGAGCATTACATCGTCCATGAGGAGCTCTATCGTGCCGAGACCGAGCGATTTTGCGATGAGGTAGCTTGTGAGAAAACCGCGTGTCTCATCGTCTTGGTCGGGGAAGTATTTCTCAACGAGCGTTTTGATAGTATCCTTGAATTTCTCTTCGGCCGCTTCGGCCCGCTTCATCTCGATGATATCCATGATGCCGAGATTCACCTGCCGGATGAGTTCGAGGCGGATCCGTTCCAGGATGAACTCTGTCGCGCGCGATATCGATGAGATGCTCACTTCGTAGATGGGGACGAACATCCCAGGAGTCTTGCGGATGACTATCGTTATAGGGATGTCTTTGGATTTGTAGTCGTACGTCCCTATGATGCTGCCATCGCCGCGGGCCATATGGACATCAGGCATCACTTTCAACCGTCGTGCGGATTTTTTCTTCTTCTCCGACCTAACGCTAGAACTCTTCACCACAGCCCACCTCTCTAAGGCATCCGCCCGAAGAGTAGTATTTAAACATTTCGACGAGAGGTGGTGTGCGGAAAGTCTCGTTTCACGCGACCGCGGAGCATCTGCTGCTCGGTCCCTCGCAGAATTGTCTCGCCGCTCGCAAGATTGCGCACGGGAACAAAGTTCCCGATGCAAGGGAGATACTCTCCCTGCACACGAATTCAAAAGAATTCGTTGTGCCCCGAAAACTTCGTTTTCGTGGACCTGCGCAATACTCGCGGCTCGGCAAATACTCCAAGGCGGTCGTACAGCTTTTGACACATAATCTCGGCGCCCACAAACTATATAAGCGCTCCAATCGGGAACGCGGACCATGGAGACTGTTGAGATGATAGTGTATCTTGTCATAGCGCTCGTCCTCGGCGCGCTGGTCGTGGCGTTCATCGCCGGATGGGACGCTAAAGCGACATACACGAACCTCAAGAACGTCTTCCGCGGTAGTTCGCCGGACGATTACGCGAAGATCACGAGTGAAGAATTCCCCGCGGCAATCGTTCGTTTGTGGGACAGCTGCGGTCTTGGCACCGCACACATGGAAAAGACCGTCTATGTCACCGACGCTACGACGCTCAATAAGACGGCGCTCTTCGACCATGTGAAGGCCGCGAATATGTGCAAATCGCTCCAATCGGCTACGCACAACTGTGGCGTCCGAGAGGATGTGGTATTCGATGACGTCGTGACGCCAGCGCTCATACGTATGACATGCGACGAGACGCAGTCGCAGCTCATCATCGAATCATGAGGTATCCGGACAGGCTGTTCGATATCGGCAGCATCAACGTGAATGATCAAGAGGTGTGAATCGTGGAACTCCCCATCCAAATCATCGTCGTGCTCTTCGTCGCCATCGTAGTCGGTGGCGCGGTCGTCATGTTCAGCCAGACCACGTTGAACCGCGCTCAGTTGGACCTCGCGGACCGCTGGCGTGACGATCCTGCGCTCAAGGACTCGGTCTTCGATGTGAAGAACGCTACCGCGAATACCATCATGACGCTTGCGCAAGAATGCCACAAACGGCTCTCCTCGACACCTGATCAGGAGGTCTGTTATGCCCTCTTCGCAGAGGAGTGGAGTGTCGATTTCACGATTATCGACGGTGCAACTGTCGCAGAGGGCGTGGTGCTCAACACGAGCGGTGTGACTGCGGACCCGATCACCGCGGTGAAGATACTGTACCACCCGAACGGACAGATACGCATCGTCACGTAGAACCCAACCGACTGTCAAGGAGACAACAGTGTAACCAATGAACATATCAACGTACGAGAACTATCATTTGATATCGATCAAACATAATACCTGATCAAGCCCGTCCGAGAGAGCGAGTGTACCTATGGAAGAATCTGTGTGGATATATTTCGGGATCATCCTTGTCATCGTGGCGCTCGGTATCACCATCAATGTCTATCGCACATCTCAAGAGGACGGACTTGAGAGCGCGCTTTTCCAAGGCATCGAGAACATGGGCGGCCAAGCGACAATCGTGTGCGCTTCGCCGCGCGACACTATGCTCTCCTTGCGGGTGGATTTCCCGGCGGGATCGGTCGTTCGCGTGACTGATGACAAGATCTGCGGCACGCTCGATACATCGATACGATGCATCCCCGCGCCTTGCGCCATGCTGCCGCAAACCGTACTGAACCTGACCGCTGCTCGCGAAGACAGGCTCTTTGTAGTCCGACAATACACCTGCGCGTTTCTCAAAGGCGACACTGTGTCCGTGTATTGCCAAGGCTAGCATCCTCTTGCGAATCCGCGACCACGACAATACCTTTTCGTCGATTAGGCATACCGCCGATCCACTATCGGTTCTTAGGTCCCGAGCAATCATCAGAATAAGAACTGATGCGAACAAGAGCTGAAGCCACCATGAGCGATGATCGACGAGATAAGGTCTACAGAGCTGAAGCATAATAAAAGATTATAAAGGGAGAATCACGGTAGCGATACAGAGGAACAGAAACATGGTGTACTACGACCCTGCGGAACTATCGCTGTTCATACCAATTCTCATGGCGACGCTCTTTGGCAGCCTCATCGGCATCGAGCGGGAGATGCGCCACAAACCCGCCGGTATCGGCACGAACATCCTCATCTGCGCCGGTGCATGCATCTTCGCGATCATCTCTGCCCGCGTCGATCCGGGATCGCCATCGCGCATCGCGGCGAACATCCTCACCGGCGTCGGTTTCATCGGCGCGGGGCTCATTCTCAAGGATAACGATGGAAGCGTACGCGGTCTTACCACGGCCGCAGGCATCTGGATGGCGGCGGCCATCGGTCTCGCTATCGGGTACAACTATTATCTCATCGCTGGCCTCGGGACGCTCATTGCAGTTTTCGCGCCGCGATTCCCGGGATGGATACACCAGAACGGCCACCCGAAATGATGCGCTTGGGGTTGCAAAGATTCCGACGGACTGTCATTTCAGCATTAGACGTCGTGTTTTTTTCGTTAATGCGTCTTGATACACCTTGAACGCCTTCCGATTCTCTTTTGTGTAGATGTAGGGCGTGCCAAGGTCCTCTTTGCAAGAAGGACACCTCAATGCCGAGACTGAATCCAACGGTTTATACTCTAAACCAACCATTTTTTTCGGGAAGAATATCCTGTCAAAATACAGCCTACGTAATCGCCCAGGATAATCATCTTTTTGATAAATCATGATCATCTTGCCACACACCCTACAGTACAACTCCACCAGCCTTGTCCGGTTGCCTCTGACCGCACGGTATGCATCGTTTTTGAATCGGAAGTCCACAACCGTTAGGGATCGTGCTCATTAATATAACCAGCATAATCATTCATAACCTACATACCGCGCTGAAGAGGCGATGTAGAGAATTCTACGGATTCTACTATGAGAGAAACGAAGCACCTCATCGCTTCTTTTTCTTCGCTGCAGGTTTCGATTTGGAGGGAGTCGCTCCTTTCTTGGATTTGGGCGCTGCGCTCTCGTTGAGTTTGGGTTGCACCGGCAGTACCCGCACCCCATCATCCTTGCCCATGATGATATTCTTGAGGTGCTCTATCTGCTGTGTGAACGTGGCGCGTTTGCGATCGAACTCCTTGAATTTCCCTTCGAGCTCTTTCACATGTGTGTTGACGTCCGCCCCCTTCGATGCGAGATCGAACGCTTTCGCTTTGCGGATGAGATCGCCGAGTTCCTCTTTCATCTCGAGTTTCGCCTTCTCGAGCGTCTTGATGGTGTCTTCGGTGCGCGCGCGTTTCTCGAAGAATTGTTCGAAACGACGGAGTATCTCTTCGGATTGCCCGTCGAACGCCTGCACCTTGTCACGGCGCTCTTTCACCTTCTTGAGTATGTCGTCCTGTATCCGTTGGATGCGGTCGGCCTGGTCCTTGCTCACCTTGATGAGCGGTTCTATCTCACGGTTCTTTTTCTCCGCAAGGTCTTTCTGCAGAGTCTCCGCGAGATCGCGCAGGCGCATCAGGCGTTCTTCGTGCAA
>DUGD01000086.1 GCA_013331575.1 Candidatus Woesearchaeota archaeon | reverse complement strand
TCTCCAGGTAATTGTCGCAGAACACCGACCAGAAGAACGCGTCGATAGCGATACGCGCCTGGTTGTGCTGGTACGAGTCGAACGCCTCCGTGCAGTCCTTGACGAGACGGTTGAGTTTCGAGAGGAGCCATCGATCGATCGCCTCGAGCTCATCGAAGCGTCCGGTCCAATCATCGTCGTAATCGGCGAGGTTCATGAGCGCGAAACGCGTCGCGTTCCAGAGTTTCGTGATGGTGCGGCCGCCGACCTGCAGCTCTTTCTCGATGAAAGGTATGTCCTCGCCGAGCTTGCATCCAGCCGCCCAGTAGCGGACCGCGTCCGCGCTGTATTTGTCCATGATGACGCGGGGATCCACGACGTTGCCTTTGGATTTCGACATCTTCTGCCCGTGTGGATCGGTGACGTACCCTGAGATGACGATGTTCTTCCACGGCACGAGATGGTGATGGTACCATGATTTCACTATCGTGTAGAACGCCCACGTTCTGATGATGTCCTGTCCTTGTGGACGCAGGCTCGTGGGCATGAGGCTCAATGCTTTCGCAGAGTCATCGTTCCATTTGAGTATGATCTGCGGCGAGATGCTGCTCGTCATCCACGTGTCCATGACGTCCGACTCCGGCACGAGACGCGCGGCGATATCCTCCGGAACGCCGAGAGGCTTGTCGAGGTACGGATCGCACGGCAACTGGCGCTCGCTCGCGACGTATGTATCGCCCGTCTCGGGATCGTGCCACACGGGGAACGGTACGCCGTAGAACCGCTGGCGGCTGATGCACCAATCCCAATTGAGGTTCTCCACCCAGTGCGCATAACGCACCTTCATGAACTCAGGATGCCATTCGATGCCGTCCGCCGCCTTGACGAGTTCGTCTTTATGGTCGAGGACGTTGATGTACCACTGCGGGGTCTTCAGGAACTCTATCTCGGTGCCGCAGCGTTCGTGCACATTCACCGGGTGCGATATGGGTTTTTGCCCGACGAGAAATCCCGCCGCTTTGAGGTCCTCGATGATGGCCTTGCGCGCGTCCTTGATGCCGAGCCCGGAGTATTTTCCGCTCAACTCGTTGAGCTTCCCGTCCTTCGTGAAGATGACGCGCAGCTCGAGCTTGTGGCGGAACCACTTGTCGATATCGTCCTTGTCGCCGAAGGTGCAGACCATCATGAGGCCGGTGCCTTTGTCGAGCGCGACGTTCTCATCCAGGATGAGCGGCACCTCGTAGTCGAGGAGCGGTACGGTGACACGCTTGCCGTGGTATTGCGTATAACGGTTGTCATCCGGGTGCGCGGCGATGGCGACGCATGCGGGGATGAGCTCCGGCCTCGTCGTCGCGATGGTCACCGGATGTTTGCCGCCGTGCCCGTCCTTGATGTGGAACTGTATATCGTTGAACTGGCTCTGCAGATCGACGTTCTCGAAGTCGGCCTGCGCTATCGCGGTCTGGCACTGCACGCACCATGCGGCAGGGGTCTCTTTGCGGTAGACCAGCCCCTTATTGTGCAGGTCGACGAAACTGCGTTGGCTTGTCGCGATGCAATGGGGATCTATCGTGCTGTACGTCGTGTCGAAATCGCAGCTCATGCCGATGCGTTTCCAGTCGGAGACGAAGTCGGGCTTGATCTCTTTCACCGTCGCGTAGCAGAGGGCGCGGAAGTCGCTGCGGTCCATCTTCGTCCCGCGGACGCTCTTCATCTTCTCGACGAGTTTCTCGGTGGGAAGACCGTTGTCGTCAGTACCGAACGGGAAGAAGACCTTGCCGTCCGTCTTCATGCGTTGGTAGCGCGCGTAGAAATCCTGCTGCGCGTAGCTGTACGCGTGGCCGATATGCATCTTGCCGCTCACTGTCGGCGGCGGCGTGTCGATGGTGTACGATTCAGGAGTGGGATCGTGCTTGTAGGTCGCATCATCTTGCCAGCGTTGCGCCCACTTGGCCTCGGCGGCCTTCGGGTCGTATCGCGTCGGGAGGTCGGATTCTTGGACAGGAACGTTCATACGCCCATGGACGAGAGTCCGGTTTTAAAGGTTTGCGGCCGGAACGGCACATGCGGAGAAAAGAAAAGACATGAAATCGCGAGACACAGGGTTGCAAGACATAGTGTTGCTGCCTTGGAGCCATCCCGCGGGCGCCGTGTCGGGTACGGCCGAAGAGGTCGGGGGACCCGACGGCAACGCGGCGCCCGAGACCCGCTCGAAAGAGGATGCTCCGCAGCAACCGTAGTGCAGAGACGGCGCAAGGAACAGGAAATGTACGAGCAGGACATCGACGCAGGCACCCTCCATCGTGGTATCGGCCTACACCGCGGTATCAGCGTCGTCTTTGCGCTCGTATCTCGCGCCGCAAAAGCGCGGGACGCTGCGTTTCGCGCACATGGAATCGATGTAGTGCTTGCAATTGCAGCACTTGTTATTCGGTTTGATGATGACACCCATACTATCCCTCAATGATATCAACACGTCTTCCGTTGCGCGTGGGGGTGCACAATCGAAGCGCCTTGCGCACGCAGGCACGCGTTGCAGATCCCGTGGACATCTATCTGGAAGTGGCATACTGTGCCGGCGCGCACGCTCTTGAGGAAATGCGCCTCCTCGATGGCGATATGCTCGACGCGTTTGCACCGCGTGCAGAGGAAATGGCAGTGCGCGCTCTTCGTGGTCGAGTATATCGTGCTCTTGCCGCAACTGTACGCGTGCAGCCTCCCTCGTTTCGCCTCGTCTTTGAGGTAGCGATAGACCGTTGCGATGCCTATCTCGTCGGAGACCATCTTGTGCAGTTGCGCCGCGGTGAAAAATGCGCGTTGCGATTCGACCGCGCCAGCCATCGACTGCTTCTGCTTCGTCGCTCTCGATACGCGCCCCATTATTGATAATGAATATCAATTCATTTATAAATATACGTCAATACTCGGTCCGCATGGAACATTGCATTCACGATTCATCGAAAAAGAAGAGAGGCATCATGTATCGCATATCGTCCGCGGCCGCGGGCGGTAGCGTATGGGCGGTCATCGCGCTAGGCGTGCTGAGCGTCGTCCACACGCTCTCGCACTTGCTGCCCGCGCTCGGCGTCTTAGGGTACGCGATCGAGGAACAGGCCGGCGAACACGCAGCAGAACACGCGCACGAGGCGCTTGTGCTCTTCGGGATCAACTTCGGCGCGATACTCTTCCATCCGGCGATGCAGTTCGCGTACATCCTGTTCGTGCCGCTCAGTTTCTATTACATCTTCGCGGACCACAAGCACCACAAGGAATTGCACCGCTTGGAGCACGAGCTCGAGCACGCGAAGAAGGAGCTTGCCGCTGAACGGAAGAAGAAGCGCAAGTGACTGACGAGTACCTACGATTCTCGGGACGCGAAGGACACGCTACTCGTTCCTTGCAGCACAGTTTCGCCGCTCGCGATGTCGTTTCACGTCATCGTGCTCGCGACACAGGTGTCCCAATGTGTCCTTTGATCCATTGTGTGACAAAACCGAGGAAGAGATTCATTAAAGAAAGTATTTATAGGTGTCTGATAAGAAATAATCAGTAATGAACATAACACAATATCTAAAAAAAATATGGAATGGCAAACTCGCATTGAGTTCGACGATATCCTTACTTGGAATCATCGTCGTTATTTTTCTCGGAAGTTCAACCTATTTTTCAAATGAAAGCAATAATTGTAATTACGAAATAAACAAATTACTTCTTAATAAAACACAACAGTTTATTGAAAAACAAGCTCTTTTGATTGAGCGAACCTGGTCCATTGGAAGAAGAGATATTTTTGAAGCCATAGGTAACAAAGAAGAGGCTGCGGCAGCACAATCCAGCATTCCGGGACCATATGTGACATATCGAGAGTTTCTCGATGCATCGACAAAACAAGATGTCATCATCAGTCAAAAAATGGAAGATTGCGCAACAAAAGAACATTGGGCAACTATTTGTTTAGCCATAGCATTTGCTACCGCAACCATACAGTTACTCATTTCAATAAAGCACCTCAGAACATATCGTCCATAACACCATACTTCTGTCGTCAAAACACGCACCTGTTGATACCAGAATAACTTCACCAGCCCCATACAACTTTAAACAAGTATCCTCCAATAAACGTTGTGAAGAGCTCTGAAAGAAATGCGTACGTCGTTGCTGCAATGTTTGTACTTGTCGGAATTATTTTTTGTACGTTGCATTTTCCTCTTGGCCACCTGAAAGCATAATAACAATTTTAGGCCTGCTATGTGAGGGTGTGGGCGTAGCCGCGTTCAAATACCCGAATGTTGCTGAAGTACTCGGCCACTGGTTCAAAAGACAATCGACATCACGTCGAACCACAAAACAATCCCGAAGAAAATCACATCAAAGCCCCCAAGTTTACGCCGAAGGCGACGTAAACATCGTTTACGGAACTGGCAAGAAATCTAAGAAAAAACCGAAAGAAAGAATCTAATCCTTTCTCGCGCTGATCCTGACGATGGCTTCATGTGCGCGAACCAGGTCTTTCTCGTCAAGGAAGATGCTCACCGACGGGTAGACCGAAAATATCATGACGATGTTGATGCCTTGCGTCGCAAGTTCGTTCGCGATCCTGCTGAGCACGCCCTTAGTGTCCCATCCTTTCTGCGTGAGCTGGATGCTGAGTTCGACGAGTCCTTTGTGCGTGTCCTCGACCGCGGACTCGGGGAAGAACGCCTTGGCCTTCGCGAAGCTGTCGCGGTCGACCACTATCTGCACCTCGTGGCGCGTCTTGATGAGCCTGAAGACGTCGTTTTTGAGGAAGTCGTCGTTGCCCATGAGCTGTCCGACGTATTTGTAGACGTTGCTCGTGTTGCGTAGCGTTATCCTGCTGATATTCGTCTTCGTGCTGATGACCGCCTCGCCGAGCGCTTTGCTGATCTTGGCGTAGTCGTCCTGGATGGTCTCGTCCGCTTTGTAGCGGCGCACTGCGCTGATGACGGAGTCAAGACTGCCCTTTATGGCGTAGGTCTCGAGGATGTACTGTGCGAGCGCGCTGACATTGATGATGCCGCGCTCGAGGTCCTTCTTTATGGTGATGTCGTTGTCGAGGATCTCCCAGACCTGCTTGGTGATGCTTGTCATGGAGTGACCGAAACCCGCCATTAATTTATAAACATTATGTAAAATAGTCAAAATATGACTGCGCAGCGATGTAAACATCAGAACGGGTAAAAAGCGAACAGATGCATCGCAACGTGAAATCACGAGATAATGACGAAAGTTTAAAAATCACGCTTCCAAAAGCGGACGCTAGGAGATATATGGGTCTATTCAACACCAGCGCAAAGGATAGAGCACGGCACACGCTCGTGAAAGCGCAGCAGATAGAGCGCCACGCGATATCCGTCGTGCATGAACTGCGCAAGATAGAGCACGACCTTGAGGAGTTGCGTAAAGCGCTCCCCGATGCGGCACCAGGCGATTCGCTGCAGGGATTCCAGAGCGCTATGGAGATATCTGAACGGCATATCGAGCAGCTCGAGACGCACCTCAAAGATATCAAAGGGAAATTAGAGAGATTCAGAGAGCACATCAAGAACACAAAACAATAAACGGTGAACAGCATGGCGCTTTTCAATAGCAATCCAGGAGAGAATGACGCTCATAGAGTCGTCCGCGACGAGAATAGAGTTCTCGCATACAGACGCAGCATCGCAAGCACGCTCAACGATCTCAACGCAGAGCTCAGCAGACTCAATAAGGACCTTAAGAGCGCGAATATGGCATTGCAGAATGTGGTCGCTCGTGCGGATTTCTCGTTGCCTGCTGAACGGATGAATATCGTAGGGCACCTCACCAAGCTTGTGAGGATATATCGCGAAGTGGGAAAATTACGGAAGACGGGCGAGCCGCTCGCGATTGCCGAAGCGTCACAGACAATCGAACAGCTGCTTAATGGGATAGTCAACGCGATGCGCAACGGCACCATAGTGACCAAACAGGACTTGGCAGGCCAGCTCTCGCGAGTCTACACTGCGAACGGCAATCTCAGCACATATCTCGAACAAGAACAAAGCAGAGTGTACGGCGAGCTTGAAATGCACACCAATCTCTTACGACGCACATCGTAGGAAGTGATGCCGAGTAGCAGCATCTTACGGCCACAACCACGAGAGTGTTGTGCAACGCGTGCTCTAAGGTAGATAGTGTCGCAATCACTGCCTTGGCGTAACCCTGAGGACCAAATGCTCGACAGGGTCGAGCCCGATGAGGTCCGAAATCAGTCGAGAGTACGGCCGCCGCAGTGATTGAAAACATCGTATCGCCAAAGATCCAGCGCAATAGAAAACATTATAAATCACATAAAATAACTACTTTATAATGACACACGAAGATGGTCCCTATGATGAGTTCGGGCCTGCCTTCGCAGAGTTCTGGCGTACAAGCGCACAAGCGGCAGCGGCATATACTCGCATCGGTCTAGAACCGCATTTCTACCTCGAGGGATTGTCGTTGCATCGCGACGACATGATATCGTACGCCATCAGTCTACGCAACAATACCGGCTATGGCGAACCGTGGTGTGAGCCAATCCACATCGCGAACGACGCAGAGTATGGCCGCATACACAGACAGGACGGCTTCACACTCTCCGATCAAGACATCATGATTGCACAAACTGCCGCGCAAGCGCTCATCGTCGCTCGAGGATTCAAAGGAACCGAGCGCATCGGCGCGAAATACCTTGATGATTTCTGCGGCAAGAGCATTCCGTTCCCGCCGCAACGATGGGTAACGGAAGATGTGAGCGGACAAGAATGAATCACCGCGGCCTAAAGGCCGCGGTATCCGCTCTAAAGCTCGAGAAACGCGGAGCATCTAACTCACTCCGTTCCGTGATTTTACGAAATCGTGCCTGCATGAATCGGCACGATTTCTGAACTTACTCCAAGGCGTTCATCCTCGAGCTGAAGCACGAGGTATTCAACTATGATAAAGACCCCCACAACCCATCCCGCACTAGCCGCATACTCGCCAGCCATGCGTCCAATAGCCGCGATTTCGTAACTACACTTTCGCAGGACATAAAAACACCGCGCCTATCCGTTCCGATATGCGATTCTCCCACACTGCCGATTGCCACATAGGAGGGCATCGTGATACCCGATTGCGGGACCTCACCGAGAGGGCATTCATGCAATTCATCGATGGCAGCATCAAGCACCGCGTCGATTTCGCCATCATCGCAGGCGACCTCTTCAACACAGCGATACCAGGCATCGATACGCTCAAGTTCACCGTCACCCAGCTCGGACGGTTGCGATCGCAAGGCATACCTGTCTATGCCATCCCAGGAAGCCACGATTACAGCCCGAGCGGCAAGACCATGCTCGATGTGCTCGAAGAGGCAGGACTCCTCATGAACGTCTGCAAGGGCAACGTGACAACCGAAGGAAAACTCAAGCTCGCATTCACCATCGACAAGAAGACCGGCGTCAAGCTCACCGGAGTCATCGGCCGACGAGGGATGCTCGATCGGGCCATCTACGAAGAGCTCGACAGATCGATAGAGCGCGAGACGGGAAAGAAGGTGTTCTTGTTCCACACATCGATATCGGAGTTGAAGCCACAGCATCTCGCGGAGATGGAGAGCGCTCCGGTGAGCTTCCTGCCGAAGGGGTTCGATTATTACGCGGGCGGCCACGTGCACATCGTGGAACGCTACGACGAAGCGGCGCGAGGGTACCGCAACGTCGTCTATCCCGGCCCGCTCTTCCCGAACAGTTTCTCCGAGCTCGAACGCCTGGGTAGCGGCGGATACTACGTGTACGATGACGCTCGCCAGGAAGGGGAACGGCTCATACGCGAGGAACTTCCGCAGAAACGCGTCGTGAAGATAGAGCTCGACGCGCAAGGCATGAGCGCGCATGACGCGAGCGCGAAACTCGCCTCGCAAGCGGCAGTGGCCGAACCGCAGGATTCGATCGTGCTCGTGCGCGCGACCGGCATGCTCTCGAGCGGCAATCCAGGCGACCTCGATCTCAGATCGGCGGTACGCCATCTCGAGGACCGGGGAGCGTACATCGTGCTGCGCAGCACATCGCAACTGACATCGAGCGAATTCAAAGCCACGCAGATAGACCCGAACGCGCCTCATCAAGACTTGCAGGAACGGCTCCTCGCTGAGCATGGCGCGGAGCTCGCGCTCGATGGCATGGATGGCACCGCGCTCGCGCGCGAATTACTCAAGCTCCTCTCGCGCGAAGCCATCGAAGGCGAGAAGCTCCACGAGTACGAGAGCAGGATGACGCTCGAGACGCTCAAACTGATAGACGATCTACGTAAAAGAGGATAGCAGTACAACTGATATTCCGACGAGCGTTCATTGCGCACGTTCACGTGCTTTTCGGGATGCGGCGTTGCACGATACGATCCTGCGCGAGCGTCGCGTTGGGGATGAAGAAGATATCGCCGTTCTGTCGGCTCACGCGCGTCGACATCGCACCGATACGCCGCACAGTACCTGATATGACTCCCGTCTTTCCGACGATAGTGACCTCGTCGCCCTCTCGCAGACGACGTTCCTGCAAACGCACCCGACCCGAGATGTTCGGCATGAGATCGCGCAGCCAGAACGCTGAAGAGACGACTGCTACAAGCGCAACGATAGCCAGCAGGGCGTATGCGACATACAGCAGCAAGGAGAGCCACTGCAACGCCAGGATGATGGTCGCGGCGTAGATGGTGCGCACGACCGCGTGCCGTGACGCCCTCGCGTAATTCCGCTTCACACCGCGCCAGCGCGTGATGACCTCATCGAAGCGGATATCGGCGAAGAATCGCCGCAGGATCCGGTCGACTATTTTGCCGATGATGAACCCGAAGAGCAGTATGACGAGCGCGACCACTACGACATTGAGCGGGCCAGAGATGCGTTGAAAAGACGCATCGGCGAAAAGCAGCAGCTCGGGAAGACCCATACATGCGCAATGACGCGGCACTGTATAAAAACATTGCGCGCAAAATACGGCAAAAGCTATTGCCCATGGGAAGACTCGCGAGAACGCTGCACGGTGATCATGCCGCGAAACATCCGACCCGGCACATTCGGCCCCGGACGGTCAGCCCGCGCCGCATGATCACGGCACAAACGCCATTCAACTGTTGTCATCGAGAGACTGCAGGAGCTCTAGGAGCGTGCTCGCGCTCCATGCTTGCGCATAACACCCTGCAGGCTCCTGGTCGATGGCATTCGAGAGCTCGCTCGCGTGGCCTGCGTAACCGTGCGCCAAGAGATCGTGCATGCTCGCCGCGGCGATGCGTCCGACATAGTCGCCGAAGCGAACGGGATCTATTGCGTGTAACGCCATCGCCGCCATGTTGTTGACGAAATACCACGAGTCGCCGCGATGGTATGACGCCACATCTTCGCCGGTGTAGCGTGGATGGTAGTTCGGATCGCCACGCGCGATGCTCGAGAGACCGCCCCACTGCAGCCAGAGATCTGGCAAGAGCGACCCGAAGATGCCCCTCCACTCGGCATGCGAGAAAAGACGGGGCGCGACGTACCACGCTATGAACGCGTTCGGACGGACGATCATGTCCGGAGAGCCGTCCTCATGCAGGCCATCCAGCACTCTCCCGTCGATGAAAAGACGCGTATGGACTGCGTCGAGGAGTTCGCGCGCGCTGCGTGAACGCGCTTGGTCGACCTGGACACGAGTCATCGCGCAGAGGTGTACGTGCGCATCGAAAAGCGCGAGAAAGAGCGCTTGTATCTCGATGCACGCGCCTGCTCGGCCATCGTCATTGCTGCTCGTATCCATCCACGTGGTATTCTTGCCGCTCCAGATGAGACCGCCGCGCATCTGGGAACGATAGCCGTCTATGATGCGTCCGGTGGCATCGCGCCAACGCGCGATGGCGGATTGCGGCAGGATGGAGGTCATGTTCTCCTGCGCGAGCAGGAGCAGGAGGTCGCGCGTGCGTTTGCCAAGCCATCCCGGCGCGTCGCTCGACGGCAATCCCTTGTCGGGGTACATCGCGGGAAGCGTCCCGTCCGGTTTGACGACCGAGTACCATTTATCGAGTATGGGAATGACAGCACGGTATTCTTTCGACGCGAGCAGACCGCCGAGCGCGATGAGTTCGTCGCGGCTCCACTCCTGGAAGAACCAAGGCAATCCCGCGACGATACCTGTACGCGTGCGCAGCGTATCGAGCGCCCGCCACGCGAGTTGCTGCCTCACGGGGAGCGTGGGTGTTCCGGCGGCGCGTCCAGCGGCATGCTCGCGCAGGCGCGCATCCTTGCTCGCGAACAGGGCTCGCGCTCGACGCAACGCATCATCGGCGTTTTCGGCGACGCAGATGACGGTCGTCCCTGCCCCACGGAGCGTGAGCGCATCGTGCACCCATGGCGTGCTTGCAGTGCCACGACGGATATCGTATGAGTAGTATACCTGCCGCCATCTCTGCGAGGGGGCAATCTGGACGTCCGTCGCGATCGCTATGTGGATGCCGTAGAGCGGAGCGGCGAGCGACCCGTCCGAGTATTTCGTATAACTTATGACCGCTGTCATCACTCCTGCCGAGCCAGCGATGTCGACATGGTATACCCGCCCTTGGTCGGATTCGTCGTAGAGACGCTTGCAATCGGCAGTGACGATGAAATCGCCGGATGATTCCATGATCAGGCCTTCATCGATAAGGGTGAATCGCTGTTTCGCGCCATCGTACACCCGCACGGCGCAGCTGCCGTCGATCTCCAATGACCGCAATGGCGCGGTCGGCGCTATATCGGAGAGCGCCTTGTAGAACGCGTCCTGCCGTTTGTGAAAGAGGCCGTTGTAGTTCGAGGTGTTCGGTGATCCCAGATCGAAGAAATCGCCGTTGAGATTCGTGAGCAAGAAATGCGGATTGCTGCTCTGTGCTGCGACCACCGTCCTGTTGCAATGATGATGGATGTCTGCCATGGTTCCTCGATGCTAAGCGGATGATATCACGATGCGATGCTGCGGGATTGAGGTATGTGTTGTACGTATGGTACGCTTGGGACGCGCGATAACGCGGTACACGAACGCGCGTCACACGGCGGCACACAGCCACTCATGCGCTATGGCGCTCAACGGAGTGTTCAACCGTGGCGCTCAATCGCCAAATTGTGCGCGGTGATGTAGTGTTTCACGAAATTGTTCCAGTCACATAGGCTCGCCATCGATTTGACCACGAAACCTTGCTGGACACGTTCGGCGTGACCGAGTTTAGCGTGCAGCTGCAGACGGCGGGCAAGCTCCGCCACCACTTCATTGCGCGGACGCTTGAAACGCTGGAGCACGAGATCGCACTGTCCATCCGCGCCATCCTTGCCGGCGCCTTGCGTGCAGAGGTAACGGCCGAAACCGGCGAGATCCGTCGTGATGGCCGGAACGCCGAGCGCGGCGTTCTCGAGCGGCGTATAACCCCATGGTTCGTAGCTGCTCGCGAAGACGCCGAGGTGCGTGCCGACGACCGCATCGTAATAATGCAGGTTGAGCAGCCCGTCCGTCCCGTCCAGATATCCGGGATAGATGACTATCTTGACACGGTCGCTCTCCGCATTGAGGAGCCCTTGCGCTCTGCAAGCCTGCACCAACGGGTCGTTGTCCCAGCTTCCGATGTCGTGCGTGACAAGCGGAGGATTCCCCGTGCGTCGCAAGCGGCGTATCCCGGAATAGAGATCATTCATGATGGAGCTCGTGAACACGTCGTCTTCGCCGGGGCGGTGGCCGCTCAGGATGTCAAGCACGAGGCGCTGCAGGAGATACTTCCCCTGCCAATCCACAGTGCTCTTGACATGCTGGTAGAAACTCTTATTCTCCATCACGTCGCTACGCACCGTCCCCTTACCCATGATCACCCAGAAGAAGACCACGATGGTCTTGTCAGATCGCTCTTCGATGAGCTTGCGATTGAGCTGTCCGAGCGCCTCCACGAAGATGTCCATGCCCTTGTTCTGGAATTCATATCTGCCGGAGGTGAAGTAGAAGAGCGTCTTATCCAAGTCGAACGAGTAGTAGGGGAAGAAATTGTACGCCGCGAACTCCTTGAGGAGCTCCTTGCTCTGCAGATGCCGGCTACTCGTCTCCTCGAACGTCGGGAAACTGTCAATATGGAATCCGTTGTAGAGCAGGACGTCGGGTTTCTTGCCGAGAAGCCGTTCTGCCTCCATGCCGGTTATCTCGCTCACAGTCGTGAAAACGTCGGCGTTGTGCGCGCATGCGACCTCGGCGGTGTGCTTGTCCTGCACGCCCAAGCGGTACGCCCACGCCATCGGGTCGACCGAATCTATTATTTCGTATAACAGATGTCCGTTGCCCGCGATGGATCTGCCGAGCATGGTGGCATGCGTCGTGAAGACGGTGGCGACGTCCACTGCGTACGCTTTGAGGTGGAGTATCGCGAATCCCGCTATCCACTCATGGCACTGCACGACGATCCGTTCGCAGGCAGCGTCCTTCTCGCGCCCCGGGGCGTTGGCGCGTTTCGCGTACTCTTCGACGAGCATGCCCGCCGCGGTCGAGAAGCAGAGCGGCTCATCGAACTCCCACGCCGCCTTGAGGGAATCGACACGGAAGCGTTCCCAGTAGAACGCTTTGAGATCGTTGCGACGGGCGATGACGTTACGGGAATCAACCAGGATGGTGACCGGCATCCCCGGTATCAACCATACGCCGTAGTGGCAAATGATGCCGTGTTTCGTCTTGAGCGCCTCGAATACCGCTTGGAATTCCGGCGGTGTGGGCCGTGGATCGAATTCAGGCCCCAATTCGTCGAATGCCGGACCGATAGTGATGTATCGGGAATAATTTTTCGCGACGAACGGCGCCTTGCTCCGCACCACGGTATAGATGCCGCCGACTTTGTTGCAGACTTCCCAGGATATTTCGAAGAGCGTCTGACCTACGGGTTCTGCTCGGGAAGTCTCGATGGCGGCCATGCGGTGATCTCATCTCATAATCTGAACGGATTACAACGCGGTATCATCCACGACTGCCGCCATGCAAGGAGCCATCTCACTGGATCATCCCGCCGAATGACATCATGTGGAGATCAACCGCCCCAAGATGAGCCCGAGGACCAGACCGAAGATGAGACCGTAGATGAAATCCTTGACGATGAGCCTTGTCGTATCATTATCGATGTTGTGTGACGACGGTACGGACCCGCGCGTATCGCCCGCTTCGCGTCCAGCAGTACCGGCGTCTGTATCGGCGTCCCGATCGAGTGTCGCGCGCGCGCGATTCTCGGGACCGAAGAGCTCATCGCGCACCTTCTGATCACGCAGGAGTTCCTGCGGTCTACCCGCCGGTCGATGCGCGTCATCATGCAAGCCGAGCTTCTCTTCGATGATATGCAAGTCGATCGGTTTGAAACCGTCATCCGTGCGGTGCGAGTCCCGAGATTGTGATTGCGGTGCCGTCGGAGAGGACTGCATGCTTCGTCGTTCGAACACGGCAGGTTCATCATCGGTGAGCGCGGGAAGGGGTGATCCGATGACGGTGTCCTCGATGCGCGATTGAATATCGCCGCGTGACGCGATCACAGGTCTCGGGCGCAGATGGCTCTCCAATATCTCAACAGTCTCGACGATGCTGCCGACTTTTTGCAAGTCATCCGCTAAACGATCGTCTTTCACGACGTAGCGTATCCAGTTCGCAAAATCGTTTTTCTCGGCGTTCACATGACGATAGAATTCCTGGTAGCTGATGGTCTCTATCTTACGCATGAGCTGCTCGATGTCGGCCGCAGCGGTGCCATCGTGGAAGTGGAACTGTTTTTCTTGCGGAATATCCATGAGGTCCCCCCTAGTACCCGAAGAATCTCACCTCTCCGGGGAAAATAACGACGTCAAATGAGGAATGCAAAGGAGGAGCGAAAAAAGGATTGCGAAAGCGGTGGAAACGGGGAATGGTCGGAGGAGGGCGCGGGTGAGGGGCCCAGGACCTGCGGCCTATGACGTGATATTATTACGCGTCGATTATCTACGCGTGATACACTCGTATCGATGCGGCTCAGTCGTGTCCCGCCATATGACGGTAGATGACGAGCTGCAAGTGCTTTTTGTCGCCGATACCCGATATCTTGCGCGCGAGCTCCACATCCTCGAATACATCCCTGATCCAATTGTGGAAATCATTGCGGTCAGGCGTAACGTGGTGGTGGAAGACGTGGTCCTCGAGCTGATCGAGTATCGCCGCGAGCTCCGCGACATTCTTCACCGGCTGGCCGTTCGCAAGCACGAAGAATTTCTCCTGCGGAATGTCGCGCGTCAAATTGTACACGCGCACACGCGATGTCACGGGCGTCGTTGATCGTTGCACGGGAGCCTTCGTCTTCGACGAGGCACTGGTGCTTCGTTTGACGGTCTTGGTAGGCCGCTTCGTGGTCTTTTTAGAGGAAACTGACTTTTTATTTGCCATACTATCTCACCCTTTCCCAAATGGATACCGCACCTTCTCATTTATAAGCATTTGGTTTTGTCGATTGGAATATCGTCGAGAAACGGGTAAAACTGTATTCATTCAACAGTGGATAATTATTTCCTCGGGTGATCACACGGCAGTTCTTGCGCGACATCATGCGGAGCATACCGTGCGTGATCGAGCCGAAAGCCGGCATCAGAACAAAGCGACGATTGGAATCCGGAGATGATGAGATAAAACGTGAAATAAAAAATCGGAGAGAAGGACGCTCGCGGCACTTAGCAGCAGCCGCAGCAACCGCCTTTCTTAGGAGTTCCATTCATAGTCTTCTTCACAACCTTCTTTGCAGATTTCTTCGCAACCTTCTTTGCAGCCATATGACACCTCGATGATACGATTGGAATCGCATCCATATAATAAGATTACGATACGATGATTACGATAAGAGTACGGAAGAGGCTGCGAGAACGAACAAGACACTTCGCCGAACGACTATCGCGGTAGTCCCACCATCGCGAGGTGCTCGCTCGGGCTGGCGCGTATCAGATTCGCGGCGGGGCTGCTTCCGACCTTGACCTTGGCACGGAGCGCGATATCATTGAGGACGTTGATGAACGCGATGTAACCTTCGTACGGGCTCTCGTACGGATTGAAGTACTTGTGCACGTCGCCGTCGCTGAACCACTTCGTGCACATGTAGTNNCTGGTGCTCGCCGAACGTCTCGTAATCCATGAAGAGATTGACGACTTGGCCCGCGCCATTCACTGCCGATAGCCACTGCGCGTACTTCTCCGCGGTGAGCGGCCAACCTTCCCAACCGCGATTGGAGAAGCGGAACGCGACATCATCGGAGAGACGGTAGTTCTTCATGAGGAGCTTGAGGTTGTTCGTCGTCTTGCTGCGATAGACGAAATTGCTGTTGCGCCATCCGAGCACCGGGTCCCATCCTTCCGAGAGGACGGTGGTGAAGCCCATCTGCTCGATGTGCCACGCGAGTTCGTTGTTATAGATGAGCTCGGTGTTGCGGAACGCTTTAGGAGTCTGGCCGAAGAGACGCTGGACGGTCTCCACCTGCCGTTGCACCTGGCGCCGGAACTCCTCCTTATCATAGAGGAATGAAAGACTGTGGTAGTATGTCTCTGCGAGGAACTCGACTTGGCCGGTGGCCGCGAGATCCTGGAATGACTTGAGCACCTCGGGAGCGTACAGCTGCATCTGCTCAAGGCACACGCCGCTGATGGAGAAACTGACCTTGAACTGCCCAGGGTGCTTGTGGATGAGCTCTAAGAGCACGCGGTTGGTGGGCAGGTAGCACTTGCCGGCGACCTTACGCATGACCTCGGCGTTCTTCTGATCATCGAAGTATTGGTGGTTTCGGCCGATGTCGAAAACCGGGTATCTGCGGAGACGGAACGGTTGGTGGACCTGAAAATAGAAGNNTATATGCGCCGCCACAACAAGCAACAAAAGATGCTCCGCAGCAGCAAAAACAGGATTATCCATAGCACAAATCCAAAACGCACCTGACAGCGCCATTGGACGACTGATATCTAGACTATCAACAACTAGAAGACTATCAATAACTAGACGAACGACAACGAGATGAACGATTAGTAGTAGACTACTGATTCTCAAGGGAATCGACAGATGGCTATAGGCGACAGAGGACAGCATCAGCAGAGTGTATTGATCATATCTCTCATAAAACAATCAAAGAAAAAGAAGGACGCCCGTTTTGGCCCCTTGACGAAAGGGTGGCGCCTTAGCGGGTCTGGATCAAGATAGGCCGTTGCATGGCCTCACGATATATCTGGATGCACTGCTCGGCCGGGTTCTCCCAGGTGAAACTCTGTATCTCGATCGAACCATGGTGGACGAGCGTCTGGTGGAGCGGTCCGTAGCTGAGCGCGGCGATCATCTTGTTCGCGAGATCATCCACATCCCAGAAATCCACTTTGAGCGCGTGATTGAGTATCTCGCTCACGCCCGACTGCCGAGAGACGATGACGGGCGTGCCATGCTTCATGGCCTCCAAGGGGACGATGCCGAACGGTTCGCTCACGCTCGGC